>CAUSGX010000005.1:0-64186 GCA_963531535.1 uncultured bacterium | reverse complement strand
AGCTTCAGCTACTCCAACGTTTTGATGAAAATAAGGCTCTCACAAAAGAGTTACGAGATGAGTTTTTCCAAGATATACCTGAAATTTATGAAGATTATCTCAATAATTCACTCCTTCACCGCATTCAAGGGAAAAACTTTTTGAAAATGGTAAAGGAAGCTTTTATAAAGCAGTTTTTGGCAGCTTGAAAGGAGCAACTTTATGGTGCATTTGACTCCTCACCAGATATCAGAGATCTTGCACTTGGATACGCTATAAGAGCGTTAGAAAAGTCAAAATCTGAAATAGAAAGAGTCTTTCCTGAGTATTTCTTTCAAATGATTAGAAAAGAGATTCATGAAAAATATCTCAGGAAAATCAACTCCTCTACACAGAAGCAAAAAGGCAAAAAAATGGGCAATACTGAATCTGCTCCCAAATTAGAAATTACCTCTATTATTGATGAAGTAGGAGGAAGTCCAGAAGATAAAGCCCTTGATGAGAAAATTCAAGAGGAGATCAGCAATTTCGATCTCACATCACAAGAAAAAAAGCAACTCAAAAATCGTCTCTCTAGACTCAAGAAAAATAAAAAACCATTGAAGACAAGTGATTACCTTTCAGGAGAAAATCCTCTTATCAAAGCTAAAGATGAGTGAAGATTCCTCGATTTGGTTGATCAGCTTGAAATAGAGATCATTAGAGAGGGAAACAAGCCTAATACGAATATACTCCAGAAATCAGAAGATATCATCACTCCAGAAGTCAAAGAAACAATCCAGCCACAAAGAAAACAAGAATCCTGAGTTCCTAATCTTGAAACTCCAGAAGAAATCGCAGGCTATGTACTAGATCAGCTAGAGAAATGTGGCTATACTTTTACTAATAGAGAGAGATTCAGAAAAGAAATCCTCGAATTCTGAGAGCAGAAAGTCAATAGAGAGCTCCTTTTATGAGCTGCTATTGATTTCCAATCTCCAGAAAAAAAATCCCAGAGTATCTTTGCTATCAAAGTCTGATGAAGTGCCAGAATTTTTCTCATAAAGCAGGATGGAGAATTTACTGTTGAGAAGTTTTGCAAAAATCATGACGAATACGATAGTTATTTTTCCTTCCTCAGAAAAAGTTTTGACTAATATATTCTATCATTTCTAAAAATCAGATTAAAAGTCTGATTTTTCTCTTGCTTTTTTCTTTAAATTCAGCATATTTATGCCGATATTTTTATTTGTCAAAAAAACTATGGAAATCAAGAAGATCTCGCTTGAAACCACCACTAGCTGAACTATTTCTCATAGACCACAGAGCTTTGCAGAGTTTATCTGACAAGCTCCGATTAAATCAGTACTTCAAACTGCAATTGAAAGTGCAAAACTCAGAGCGGCACCACTTGGTCATATTCTATTTTCTGGTTCTAGCGGATTCGGAAAAACCACACTCGCAACGATCATCTCACAACAGATGAATACTAATATCAAAGTAGTAACCGGTTATGCCCTCACAAAACCAAGCGAGCTTGTGAGCCTCTTAAATAGCTTAGAAAGCTGAGATATCCTCTTTATTGACGAAATTCACCGCATCAAACCGACACTAGAAGAAGTCCTCTACATCGCAATGGAAGACTTTGTTATTGATATGCTCATGCCAGAATGATGAAGTATTAGGCTTCCTATCAATCCCTTCACACTTGTTTGAGCAACAACAAAACCTGAATCACTTTCTCAGCCAATGAAAAACAGATTTATCTATCATTTCCATTTTATGGATTATGATCTAGAGGAAAAAAAGACAATCCTCGACCGCTATCTACAGCATTACCAGGTCAATTATGAACCTGATTTATTAGAAAAATTTGTACAAAAAGTAGCATCAGTACCGAGAGAAATTCACAACCTTGTCATAAAAATCAGAGATTATCTCATTAGTAGGCAACTCCCAATTTTAACCAGTAAAGATCGAGAAGAGTTTCTTAAACACAGCCAAATTGACGACTGAGGAATGATGCCAATCCATAAAAAATATCTTGATATTCTTGCGGATTTTGATCGTCCAGTCGGAGTAAAGACGCTCGCAGTCCAGCTTGGAGTGAGTGAGAAAAACCTTGAAGAAGATATCGAGCCGCTTTTACTCAAGCTTGGGAAAATTGAGAAAACGACAAAATGAAGAAGCCTGATTTAATCCACTTTTAAGGATTTTATAAAAAGGAGCTAAAAGCTCCTTTTCTATATCTTTTATATTTTAGATAGCAAACTCTACTCTAAAATATCAGTACCATAATGAATCGTAGTATATACAGTTTTTGTCTTGCTATTCACTGCAAACCCGACTCCGACATACTTAAAATGTGGCATAACAATTGCCTTATAATGTACTCCTCCAGGTCCTTCCTTAACAAAAGCATCAAAACTCTTCTTAGTTGAATCAATCATTGCGCTTGTACAATCCCCTCCTGAGCAAGAATATCCTCTATATCCCATAGATTCAGTAAAAGAAGATTTTCCACCTCAAAGATTCGCAAATTTAATCCCCAAATCAGCAAATCGCTGCTGAACAGAAGAATAATTATAGTATCAGTCAGTTTTTTTTCTCTTGTGTCCTACATATCAGGTTTCAGCCTGTTTTTTTGACCACTCAGTAGCGCTCCTCTCAAGCTCACTATGATATGCCAGCGGTTCCAATCCTTTTTCAGCTCTGAGTGAATTATGCCATCAGAGCCAAGCATCTCTAAGTTGCTGAGCATCAACTCACTCAAGCTTGATACTCTCTGGAGTCGTTGAGGCACGGAAACTCTGCTGAGTTTGAGTTGTTTTTTTACCAAGTTTTTTTGCAATCCAATCAAGAAGTTCCGTATTTAATTCAGATTTTTCTTTCATTGTTGAATCATTCATCAATGACTCAATCTGTTCCAAATAAGCTTTTTTGTCTGCAGTCGTCTTCTTTTTCGCAAGTTCCTTCTCAAATCAAGCAATAAATTGCTCGGTCTGAGCAGAATAAGCAGAAGTAAAACCAAGAGACAAAACCAAAGATCAAAAGATCAAAAATCAGATTCTTTTTGTTATATTCATACAACACTACACAAGCTAAAATTATTTGAAGAACGGCAGAGATACGCCTCGCCATACTATCAAATCTTTGAAGATAATAACAATCCCCATCAACATCAAAAGCCAGAAGAAGACTACATTTATTCGCCCCTCAACTTTTGAAAAATTCTCCTGTTTGATTCTAAAGATCGCTTGAATCAAAATTGCAAGCAATCTTCCTCAATCAAGTGCTGGAATTGGCAAGACATTGAAGAACGCCAACGCTAGTGAAAGCATCGCACCAAATCAAAGGAAAATCAATATTCAGAACTGAGAAAAGATCCTCTCTCAAAATTTGATCGCTCCAACAGGTCCTGTTAATTGGTTGAGTGCTTCCTTACTTGAATTTGCATTGAAAGAAAAAAGCTTACTTCCTATTGATCCGAGAGCTGACATCGTCATATTCCACTCTCACTTAATTTCCTTAAGCGCTGCAAGCATAGCCTTTCAAAGCGGATATTTAATAGGTAGAACCTCAATATTTCAATAGCTTTGGAATACAATTCCAAGGGTACAACTCTCAGCACAATCAAAGGTTGAAGTCTGCCTTTCTCCTACTTTATTTTCAAAGGTAATCTGATTCCCTTTTGTTTCAGCATATTTTTGAAGACTTGAAACCAAAGTATAGGTTGAAACTTCACGACCATTAATATGAGTAATCACGCTTCCTGAAGTGATTCCAGCCAGCTCAGCAGCACTTCCAGATACTACTTCTTGAACAACTACTGGGCCATCCTTAGCCACACCAGACAAAAGTCCCTCCTTCTCCAAAAACGAAATACTCGGCGTCAAATAACTCTCTGGATGCACACCATGAACTGTTTCAGGGAGAATAGAAATCGGCTTAATACCAGCCATAAATATTCCAGTAAAGATCACAAATGCGATCAAAAGGTTCATCGCAACTCCAGCCAAAATAATAATCACCTTTTTCCAGAGCTTAGCCTTTTGAAAACTATCCTTATCCTTACTCTCTATAGTTTGCTCAGTATCATCTCACTTCAGCGATACGAATCCTCCAAGTGGAATCCAGTTCAGTGTATATTCAGTCCCAGACTTGTCTTTCCAAAAGGTACAAATCTTTGGAGGAATCCCAATTCAGAATTCTTTTACTTTTACTCCAGATTTCTTTGCTGCGAGGAAATGCCCAAATTCATGCAACACTACAAGTAGCATAAAAAACAGAATTCACAATACTATTCCGATCATTTTCAAATAAAAATCTAAAAATTACCTTCAAAGTGTAGGGAAATAAAAATGAAACACAAGAGGAAAATCAGCACCTCAGATCTAGCAAGGTAAAACCTACAATATCTAAAAAAGGAAATCAGATTTTTTCTCTTTTATCTTTCTTCTCTATTTTCCAAGAAATCCTATTGAGAAAAATATCGGTTTCCGTACAATCGGAGTTGTGACAGTTTTTATATTTCAGAAAAACTCAAAAATATGAATCTTGAACAAGGAAATCAAATCGAATATGATATTTATCTCAAAGGACTAACTGAAGAAACTATTAGAAAGATGTCTGCAGCCCTTGGAGAACCGGAGCGAATGCTCAATCATAGACTACAATCACTAGAAATTTTTAAGCAAATGGCAATGCCAAACTTTGGACCTGATATCTCAGATTTGGACTTTGATAATCTCGTGTATTATGCAAAACCTAAAACCTGAACCGATACCTATGCTAACGACTGGGAGAACGTACCAGAAGAGATCAAGTCTACCTTTCAAAAATTAGGGATTCCAGAAGCTGAACAGAAATATTTGGCCTGAGCTGGAGGACAGTTTGACTCAACAGCAGTATATCACAAGATCAAAGACACTCGAGCAAATATGGGGATTATCTTTGAAGACATGAAAGAAGCTGTAGTTAAATATCCAGATATCGTGCAAAAATACTTTATGAAAGTTATTACACCCGCCGACCATAAATTTGCAGCATTGCATGGAGCGGTTTGGAGCTGAGGAACTTTTATCTATGTCGCTAAAGGAGTAAAACTCACGCAACCACTTCAGGCTTATTTCCGTATGAATACGGTAGCTGGAGGTCAGTTTGAGCATACCCTGATCGTGATTGAAGATGAGGCTGAAGCTCAATATATTGAGTGATGTTCTGCACCAAAGTATAATTCAATCTCCTTACATGCAGGATGTGTTGAGATTTTGGTAGGGAAAAACGCAAAAATGAGATATTCATCAGTAGAAAACTGGTCATTAAATACCTACAATCTTAATACCAAAAGAGCGATTGTTGAAGAACACTGACTCATGGAATGGGTAAGTTGAAACCTCTGATCTGGAGCAACTATGCTCTACCCTTGTTCAGTTCTCAAGTGAGATTATTCAAAAGCAGATAATCTTTCAGTAGTTCTCGCCTCAAAAAATCAGAATCAAGATGTAGGTGCCAAAGTTATCCACCTCGGAAAATATACCTCATCAAATATCATCTCAAAATCCATATCAACACAAGGTGGTATCTCTACCTATAGGTGACTAGTAAAAATAGCAAAAAATGCTGAATGAGCGATCTCTGGCGTGAACTGTGATGCCCTACTCCTTGATGATAAATCGGTGAGTAAGACAATTCCAGTCATTGAGTCAGAAAACGCTGATGCTATCGTTTCTCATGAAGCTTCAGCTGGGAAAGTTGATGAACATCAGATTTTTTACCTGATGAGTAGAGGGCTAGAAGAAGAGAAAGCGATGTCCCTCTTGGTAAATGGTTTCATCTCTGGAGTTGTAAAACAGCTGCCTCTAGAATACGCATGAGAACTCAATCGTCTCATAGAACTAGAGATGGAAGGTAGTGTCTGATAAGTTTTATCTTGTTTTTGAAGTATAAGAATGCAGTTTTCAACAGCAATAAAATTCTGATTTTTCTCCCTTTTTTGCCTCTTTTGACTGACCAATAGCTCATTTGCTTACAAGGAACTCATGATTGAGGAAAGATGAGGACATGCAATCAGAGTTATCAAAGTTTGACTTGATGGAGAGCATTTTGTAGTCGCATCTCCAGCAGGACTAGGAGGCGCAACTACAGAGGAATTAGCGCAAAAAGTTGGCTGAGATACTGCCATCAACGGAGCTTTTTTCTGTCCAGATGACTACTCAAACTGTAAAATCAATGGGAAAAGAACCACCCATACCATCTCTGAAAGAGTCTTCCTCTGAGATGGGAAAACTCGAAGCACTTTCCGAGGAGATACGAGTATCAGAGCGATCTTCTCATTTGATAAGGAAGGGAACCCCTTCTTTGTCCAAAAGAACTCTGGTGAACACGATATTTGACTCTGGAGCGATATCAATAAAGATAAATTAGATGAGATTTATTTCGGTATTGGAAACTTTCCAGTACTTCTTCTCGAGTGAGAAGATGTAGTTCCTACCTACAATCAGTACATTGATAACAAAATGAAAGGGGCTTCAAAAAGGAATTTCATCTGTTCAACACAAGACTGAAAGACTGTATATATGGGAGTTGTAGGAGGTATTTCAATTCCAAAGCTGCCTGCTTATCTCAAAAAATATCTGAACTGCCGAAATGCACTTTCCCTTGATGCCGGAGCGAGTACTGCAATGGTATATGACGGAAACACCCTAGATAGAAGCCCAAGAACGAGAGTGATGGATGCCTTTGTTGTGCTGACAAGGGATCAATATATCAAACTAACAGGTCTTACTCCCACTCCAAAACAAGGAGAAAAAACTGAAGGATACCAATGATTTATTCCTAGTTCAGAAGATCAAAATCAGCTCAAATTCTTTCTAGGACTGATTGATGCAATCTACGAAAAATACGGAAAAACAAAATATCAAACTGCTCTAATTAAGCTTTTTCGCTGAGAAATGAGTAAGCCAGATCTCCCAATAGCAAAAAAATGGCTCTACAATCAGATTCTGATCTCACTTTTCACAATTGATAGCTTTAAGAGCCAGTAATTTCTCAAAAAGAAAAATCTGAAAATAACTTCAGATTTTTTTTATTTTTTCTAACAAAAATATCTCCAATTTTCACCCCAAAAATTTGCATTTCACGGCAAAAAGACTATACTTAAACTGACTTTATACCTCCAAACAAAATGAACGAAAATCTCCTCTATATCCTAATTAGTCTTTTCTCTGCAATCACAGTTCGAATCTTATGAATCGCGCTCTGGAGAATATGTTTTCTCAAAATCCAAAAGCAACATAGACTAGAACAGGCAAACAAAATCAGATTTCTTCAAGTTCAAATCCCTAAAAACGCAGTTGCAAGAAGTTCAGATATTGATGCTAAAGACCATATCCAGTCGATGAAACAAAACATTGAGCTTATGAACCAGGTTTATAAGAACTTTTATGCGATCTTTGACGAAGGTTGGAAGAATAAGGAGTTTGGAAACAATGCAATCAGCATGGAAATCCTAGTTGAAAAGGAGGTTATCAAATTTATCCTCTGAGTCCCTAGCGACCACCTCATGACGGTTGAAAAGATGATTGCGTCGTTTTATACAGGTGCAATCGTAGAAAATATCAGACAACCAAAAATATTGGAAGCTGGAAAATACTTTGCTGGAGGAGAATTTACACTAACAAAAGACAGCGTTCACCCGCTCAAGACTTATGAATCCTTTGAAGCTGATCCTATGGACAGTATTCTATCTGCTTTTTCAAATATTAGCAGAGATGAAAAAGTCTGAATTCAGATTTTGGTTGAGCCGCTACACGAGAATTGGCTTAAGAAGATGAGAAAAACCGCTGATGATATTAAAGAAGGGAAGAAAAAACTCTGATTTTGGTGAATTATTCAAAAGCTCCGAGACAGCGGTAAAAAGGAGACTTCAGAAAAAGAGCAAAAAGAAAAGAAACACTCCTTTTCACAGCAACAGCTGAGTGATTTTGATAAAAAGATGGACGATGAGCTTTTCCGTGTAAAAATCAGAACCATTGCCACCTCTCCAGACAAACAAAGACCAAGGAAGATTATTGATGATATTTCTAGACTTTTCAACCAATACAACTATATCGGACTCAATACGCTCAAGTTTAACAAGGCTCAAGATCTTCAGACTTTTGCCAGGCATTATAGTTTGAGAATCTTATATCCAGATACGAACCTCTTGACCAATATCTTGAAATTTAATCCATCAACCGTCTTAAATATCAAGGAGCTCTCCTCTATTATTCACTTCCCACACGGAAGATTTAACCAAAACCCAAGAATCGCCCGGCAAAAATTTAAGGTTATCCCAGCTCCAGACGATCTCCCAAGCGAAGGAATTGTCGTTGGATACAACAATTACTGAGGAGTAAAAAGAGAAATCAGAATTACTGACAAGGATAGATTTAGACATATTTATATTCTAGGTCAGACCGGTACTGGTAAATCAACAATCATGCTAACACAAGCCATTGACGATATGGATAATGGAAGAGGATTTACCTTCATTGATCCGCATGGAGAAGCTGTAGAATTCCTCCTCAGACATTTTCCAAAAGAGAGAATTGATGATCTGATTTATTTTGATCTTTGAAATACTGCCTACCCTATCGGACTCAATCCGCTCGAAGTAAGCCCAGACGACAGCGATGAAAAAGACGTGGTAACAAACGATCTTGTTGAAATGTTTATCCAAATGTATGGACATGAAATTTTTGGTCCAAGAATTCAGGATTACTTTAGAAATGCCTGTTTACTCCTTATGGATCAACCAGAGGGAGGAACTATCGTAGATATCATGAGACTTTTTACTGATGAAGCATTTGCTGAAGCTAAAATTAGAAACCTGAAAGATCCTGTAGTCGCAGCCTGGTGGAACAAAACCTATAAGAAAATGGGAGATAGAGAAAAAGCTGAAATTATCCCATTTATCCAGGCAAAGTTCTGACCTTTTACAACTGGAGTGTATGTCAGAAATATTATCGGTCAATCTAAATCAGCTTTCAAAATGTATGATGCGATGCAACAAAAAAAGATTATCCTAATGAACCTTGCAAAAGGTATCTCAGGAGAGGAAACTTCAAAGCTCATCGGTAAAATCATCGCCATGCAAGTAAAACTCTCAGCTCTCAAAAGAGCAAAAATTGAGGAAAAAGACAGAGTTCCTCATTACTTATACGTAGATGAGTTCCAAAACTATGTTTCTCAATCCTTTGAATCCATAATGTCAGAAGCCAGAAAATATAGACTCGGACTTGTTGTTGCTCACCAGTATACAGATCAGCTCAAACAAGGAGGACTCTGAGGAGAGCTCGATCTCTCAAAAACTATTTTCGGAAATATTGGAAATATGTTCGTCTATAAAGTTGGAGCTCCTGATGCCGAATTCCTCGCAAAAGAATTTGAGCCTGAGTTCTCGCAAACCGATCTTACTTCAACAGAAGCCTTCATGGGAGCCTGCAAAATTTCAATTAACAATCAACAAACCAGACCTTTCAGTTTCAAGGCAAAGATTCCTTATGTACTTGAGGCAAAAAATCCACCTGAGAAAGTTCAGATTATCAAACAGATTTCTTCACTCAAACGAGGGACAAAAAGAGAACTAGTAGATAAAGAAATCTATTTCAGAATTGGAGTTTAACTTTTTGATTGATATAAAAAAATGAAAAAAATCTGACTTCTTATCTTATGAATATTAACACTCATTTCTAGCTTCAGCTCAGCAGATTCAATAGATCCAATGAATCTACCAAAGTTTGAGCATTTTGTAAATGACTATTCAAATGTTTTCACTGAAAAACAGAGACTTGAACTCGGAATGCTTGCAAAAAATATAGAGACAAACTCAGGTTATCAAATTGTGACGGTCCTTTTCCCACATAGAGAGGGAAACGAGCTCTTTGATATTGCAATTAAAGCCTTTAATGAGAATAATATCTGAGACAAAGAGAGAAATGATGGACTCCTACTAGCTATTGCAACTGAGGAAAAGAAAATCAGAATCATGGTCTGATATGGACTAGAGTGAAAGATTCCTGATGCTCTAGCAAGCAAAATCATAGAAGAAATTATCAGACCAGAAGTTAAAAAAGAAAATTTCTATGAAGCCGCGAAAAAGTTTTATGAAAAGCTGCCTGAATATTTAGAAGAAGCTGAAAACCTAAATACAGAAAACAGCACTGAAGAACGAGGGATCTTTAATAGATCAGAAGGGGCAAATCAATTGACTCCTGAAAAATACCATGATCTGGAAAATATAGGTCAGAGAGTACGAATAATACGAATATATTTCTTCTTTCTAGGTCGACGAATCCCCATAATAATAAACTCATTTATTTCAAAAGAAAAAAGAAAAGAACTAAAGAGGAAATACGAAAATACTAAAGTCATGAAAGCCTGCAAAAAGATAGGGACCCGATGATTTGCAATCAATATGATTTGATTTTGTTTGGTTCTAATCTCAGCAGTCCTTCTAGGAGAATTTGGACGATTATTAAGAATCTTATCAACCTTTCTTTGGGGAGGAATCTTCTTCTCAATATGATTTCTCATAACACTTGCAAACATTTTTCCGAGAAAAATGAAGAGATGATCCGGAGGCTTTTGATGAAGATCAGACCGATCAAGATCAGACTCAGGAGGTAGTTCGAGTTCGAGCTCTGATTCCTTCAGCTGAGGAGGAGGGAGTAGCTGAGGTTGAGGTGCTGGAGACTAAAAATATATTTATTTCTCAAATATGCAAAAATGAAAAAAATCTGATTTTTCATCTTGTGAATATTAGCAATCGTTTCTAGCTTCAGCGCGGCAAGTACAATAGATCCTATGAATTTGCCAAAATTCACGCATTTCATCAATGACTATTCAGATACCCTCTCTATAGAGCAAAAAGAGGAACTTGAACAGTCGGCACAGCAAATTGAAACCAACTCTGGCTATCAAGTAGTAACAGTATTATTTCCACATAGAGAGGGAAACGAGCTCTTTGATATCGCTCTCAAAGCCTTTAATGAGAATAAGATCTGAGACAAAGAGAGAAATGATGGTCTTCTACTAGCTATTGCGACCGAGGAGAAAAAAATCAGAATTGTCGTTTGATACGGACTAGAAGACAAAATCCCTGATCTCCTTGCAAAACAAATCATTGAAGAAGTTATTAGACCTGAGGTAAATAATGGTAATTTTTATGAAGCCGTGAAAAAGTTTTATGAGAAATTACCTGAATATTTAGATTGACAAACAAAAAAAGAAACTTTTGAAAGTAGAATATCTCTAGCATTCACGTGTTGTATATTTTATCTTGCTATTAGTATAATAATCTCGATTATATCATCTATAGTAATTTCTGATAAATCAAAAAATAGAAACAGAAAAAGATATAAAAAAAGCTGGTATCTTAGAAATTTATATCCATTAGCCTCTGATGGAATGCTCGTAGGGATATTCTGAATGCTTGCTAGTATATTTTTATGAGAGATTACCAGTTCAGAACTAAAAGAGACATGATTTCCACTATTTTGATATATTTTCTTAATCTCAACAAGCATCATATTAAATCTTTCAACTTTTTTCTGATCAGAAAAGAAAAAAAGAGGTCTTGATAGTTGATCTGAACGAGATTCCTCTTCTAGTTCGAGCCGAAGTAGCTCAGACTCTGATCGAGGAAGTTCAAGCTCAGATTCATTTGACTCAGGAGGAGGAAGCAGCTGAGGTTGAGGTGCTGGAGACTAAAACCTATTTATTTCTCGAATACAGAAAATGAAAAAAATCTGAACAACAATTCTAGAAAATATCATCATTTTTGGAGGGACTTGAGCCTTTCTCTACTTTTTAGCAGAAGAACAACAAAAAACTTGGACAACTCGAAGCCGAAATGCACGGAAAGGAATCGCCTCTGAATATTACGAATGGCGAATACTAATTTTTGCAGTTACAATATGAATAATCCTCTATCTCATTTTAGATAAAAAAAGGTACGAACTCAGATGTAAAATCAGGCTACGAAGTATAGGGATTTTACTATTTTTCGCTTTTTTTTATACATTTACCCCAGATTTTCATACAAGATTTAATTTCATCACTGAGAAAAATGGATTATCATTTCTTGCCGTTGTTATACCTTTTTTTATATCAGCTCGAATGCTTATCATAACTGAGATCAGGGGATCAACACAAGACAGAGAAAAGAATTCCAGCAAGGAAATAGCACAGCTTCCACGGCGAGGAAAAGGGGCAGCATATGCAGTAGATATTTTACTTGTTTTGATCTTTTTTTACTTTTTTACCCTCGCTTTTAGGAATACTTCAAATAATTACCTCCGGCACCTACTCGGAAATACTTTCTTTGCGATCTTGATTTGCACTGGGATCAAAAATCTTGCAAAATTTCTAACACTCAAGCCACTCAAAAGAGAGTCTGAAAAAGACGTCTCTCAACAAAAAAATACAAAAACGCCTATCATAGATTTTTCTAAAAAATAGCCTTTAATTCACAATACAGAAATGAAAAAAATCTGACTTTTTATCTTATACATTCTAATAGGACTTTTTGGCATTACTTCGGCTGATTCAATCAATCCAATGCAGTTGCCTAAATTTGAGTATTTCGTAAACGACTATTCAAATGTGCTAACAAAGAATGAATTCTCAGAACTTAATGAGCTAGCAAAATCTATTGAACAAAACTCTGGGCATCAAATCGTGACACTACTTTTCCCTCATAGAGAAGGAAACGAGCTCTTTGATATCGCAATTAAAGCCTTTAATGAAAATAAAATCTGAGATAAAGAGAGAAATGATGGTCTTCTACTAGCTATTGCAACTGAAGAAAAAAAAATCAGAATTATTGTCTGATACGGATTAGAGTGAGATATCCCAGATCTTCTGGCTAGTCAAATGATTGAAGAACAGATTAGACCGCGAGTAACTAGTTGAGATTTTCACCAAGCTATAAAAAACTTCTATAAAAACTTCGGAGGCTATGTAACAAATTATGAAAGATCCTCTTTTCTTAGAGAAATCATTCATAATATGAAAGAATATTTTAAAAACCTTGGATACACAAAAATCTGAGTAATCTGAGTACTATATCTAGTTTTAATCACTATGATGCTTCGAGGAGGAAGAGAAGTTTGAGAAACAATTGATAAAAAGACAGATATCAAGAAACGAAAAAGAAGAAGGAGACGATTAGAAATCTCAGGATTCTTGATAATTCTTGTTTCTCTAGGAGTCTTTGATGGGCGAACTATTCCAACATTGATAATCACTTGAATAATAATTACAATCATCTCAAATTTCAATAAAGAAAGATATTGAGAGAGGAAATCTGTTCCAAGTAGTAGCGGATGAAACTCCTCGTCAGACTGGGATGATTTTAGTTCTGGATACTCAAGATCAAGTTCTAGTTCTAGCTCTAGCTCTAGTTCTAGCTCTTTCAGCTGAGGAGGAGGAAGGAGTGGAGGTTGAGGCGCTGGTGATTAAAAGATATTTATTTCTCAAATATACAAAAATGAAAAAAATCTGACTTTTTATCTTGTGAATATTAGCACTCATTTCTAGCTTTAGCTCAGCAGATTCAATAGATCCCATGAATCTACCAAAGTTTGAGCATTTTGTAAATGACTATTCAAATATCTTCACTGAAAAACAGAGACTTGAACTCGGAATGATTGCAAAAAATATCGAAACAAACTCAGGTTATCAAATCGTGACCGTCCTTTTCCCACATAGAGAAGGAAATGAGCTCTTTGATATCACAATTAAAGCCTTTAACGAGAATAAGATCTGAGACAAAGAGAGAAATGATGGGCTTTTACTAGCTATTGCGACCGAGGAAAAGAAAATCAGAATTGTGGTCTGATATGGACTAGAGGAGAAAATCCCTGATCTCCTTGCGAAACAAATCATTGAAGAAGTTATTAGACCCGAGGTAAATAATGGTAATTTTTATGAAGCTGTGAAAAAGTTTTATGAGAAGCTACCTGAATATTTAGATTGACAAGCAAAAAAAGAAACTTTGGGAAGTGGAATATCTCTGGCGTTCGGTTGTTGTATAGCTTATGTTATCATTAGTATGATAATAGCAACAATATCATCTGCAGTAGGATCAGATAAAGCAAGAAATGAGCGTAGAAAGAGATATAAAGATAGCCGATATTTTACTATTTTATATCCATTAATCTCAAAAGGGATACTCTTGGGAATCTTTTGAGTATTTGTAAGTGCCATTTTATGAAAACTTATTAGATGGGAATTTACAGAAAATGCTATTTTACTGTTTGCATGCATTTTCCTAATCTCAATAGGAAGTACATTTAATCTTTCAATGTTCTTCTTAAGTAAATCATGAAAGAGAAGCCGCAATACTTGATCTGACCGAGATTCCTCTTCTAGTTCGAGCCGAAGTAGCTCAGACTCTGACCGAGGAAGTTCAAGTTCTGATTCATTTGACTCAGGAGGAGGAAGTAGCTGAGGTTGAGGTGCTGGAGACTAAAAAATCTCTTGCTCTTTCAAGTAAAAAACCTATAAAATCTGACATAAACCTTTTTTATTCATTTATTATCACACAATGAAAAAACGACTCATTTGAATTGGAATCACTATCGCGGTTTTAGCTATACTTTATTCTGCAACTATCGGAAAGTATAATAACCTCGTAAATCTTGAAGAAACTGTAAAAACCCAGCGAAGCCAAGTCCAGAACGTATATCAAAGAAGATTTGATCTCATCCCAAATCTCGTAGCAACGGTTAAAGGAGAGGCAAACTTTGAAAAGCAGACATTGACTGATGTCATTAATGCGAGAGCTTCAGCTAGCCAAATCAAAGTTGATATCAATAACGCTGAGGAATTTGCGAAGTACCAAGCGGTACAAGGTCAGCTTTCTCAAGCACTTGGAAGACTCATGGTCTTGACTGAGAATTATCCAAATCTTCAAGCAAATCAAAGTTTTAGAGACCTTAGAGTACAGCTTGAAGGAACAGAAAACAGAATTACTGTTGAAAGAATGAATTACAACACAGCAGCTCAAGTATTCAATACGCAAATCAGAATCTTCCCAACTTCAATCATCGCAAAAATCTTTGACTTCCAAAGAGCTAACCTCTTTGAAGCAACTAAGGGAGCTGAAGTTGCACCAACTGTGGAATTCTAAATTAAAAATAACTTATTATTCCCCTCTCGATAGAGGGGATTTTTTTATACATATTTTAAATCAAAAAACCTGAATTTGATTTCAGGTTTCTTTTTTTACTATTCAAATATTAGCAATTCGTACGATCAGTTCCAGTCAGTGTAGGATCACATCCATACTGAATCAAAGACGAGAACTGCTCAGTCAGTACTTTTCTAAGTTTGTGCTTTAACTCATCAGTCAATGGGATAGCAGGATCAGTTTGCTCATCTAAAGTACTCAAGTGATGACCTACGATCTTTCCATCTTTCAACACTACAACAAATGGCACATAAAGCCTCTTAATTTTAGGATCATTAAGCCCCTCATACTCAGGCAAAACCTCATCTAACCTTTCCAATAGATATTGATATTCAGGTCCTGTCTCAACTTCAGTCACTACTACTCCGCTCTCATTAAGTACCTTTTTATCACGGATAGCCTTTGGATTGTAGTAATAAAGTTTGCTTAGACCATTTTCTTGCATTGCTGCAAAAAGTTCTGGCAAAAGATTTCTACACCAAGGACAAGTTGGGAAGCCAAAATAGAAAATTCCTGAAGTCTTACTATCACTCAAAAGTTGCTTAAGCTCTGAAAACTCTAATGTATCAATATCGATAGTAGTCGGAACCTCTATATGCAGATGTCCAGTATCATTAAGCGACTCATATTCCTCCTTAAACGCAAGAGTATCAGAAGTAGAAGTCTGCATTCATGTTAAAGTTCAGATTTCTATATTTTGCCCTGAAAGCGCACCTGTCTGCACATCAACTGCAACACTCTGCTCTTGACTACCAGTCCCGCATCCTCATAAAAGGAGTCCTAAACCAAGAATTCCAGCTCCCATAAGTTGTCTCTTCATCATTATATTCCCAATAAAAATAAAAACAAACCTGAATATAGCATTCTTTGGCATAATTTCAAGTTTTTTTAAGCAAAATACCACACTCTAGAATTGAACAGCAGCATTAGACATCCAAGATATCAAAGGTATCAAGCCAAGAATTACTACATTCGTTTTCATTATTCTCAGTAAAAGGCAAGTAATTCGGCAGTAGATAAAACCTCATGCTGATCAAGGTATCTAAATATGGAACAAAATTTAACCTTTGTTTATCACTATTATGAATAGTAAAATCATACCTCTGATCTGAGAGTCGGATTCCTGTATACGACTGCCAAGATTTCACCAATTCAAAGTAATGAGAAATTCAAAGAATCATTCTTAGTTGGCCATAAGAGGAGAACTCGTCAATACATCCAAGCAGAACCTCATTATTTTTTACATAAGGAAGCTGGACAAGCTGATTTTCAGGACTTTCTTCGAGCTGAAAATAAACTTGAAAAAACTTTTTCTCTTCATTAAATAACCTATATGGAGGGAAGGTAAATTTTCTCGTTTTTTCTTTTAAGATAAGCTTTCCCTTTGCCTGCCAAGTTCCAGCCTGAAAGATTCCATCTTTTAGAGGGAAAAGATAAAGTCCACTTCCCTCTTCTGCATACTTAGGATTCACATACGAAAAAATCACCTTTTGAAGTACATTCTGAGGTTCCTGCTCAGCCAGTTCAGAGAGGACTTTTTGGTATTCCGCATTTCAAAAACTTACATTATACTTCTCATCCCGAAGCACTTCTGAAAAGAACTTAAAAAAATGATTATCTTTCAAAAAAGAATAAAGAAACTGAATCTTTTGAGCTGCTTCTGGGAAATTTAACTGAGCTATCGCACCAGAATGTAAATTTCCCTTATCTAGATAATGCTCTAAAAGTCACAAAGTAGGCTCCCAATAGTAATCAACAACATATTGACGCCCGGCTTTATCATAGCCACTTTGTGGATAGCTTTTAGTAGCTTCTCAAATTGTCTCAAACTCCTGAGCAAATGCAAAAGAAGATATCAAAATCAGAAATCCAAATATCAATGAAAAAAACCTGATTTTCCGCATTGTTTTCAATAACTTTACAAAATAAAAAAAGTCTAAGTAAATATACTTAGGCAAAAACAAAAAGCAAGCAAAATAAAAAGACTCCAAAGTCAGACTTCAAAGCCTTTTTTCTATCTTTAAGCTAAAGTTGAGTCCATAAAACTCTCTTCTCACCATTAATATCCTTAAACTCAAGTGCTTTCACCAAAATCTTATCTCCGATATTATAATATTTTTTCCAATCAACTCAGTCTGGAGCCTTAATCTGCTTTTTATGCAATAATCACTCAACTCCCTTCACCGTTACGAACATTCAGTAGTTATAAGTGAGCTTCACATAGCCCTCATATTCCGATCCAAGCTTCACATCCTCAATACTAAATCCTCCAGTAGATTTTTTTGGAGAAAATTTTCTATCTCAAACAGACTTCTGAGGAATATTCGGCTGAGATTCAGGTTTTTCTTCCTGTCTTTTCTGCGGATTTTTCTCCTCCAAAAGAGCTATATTCGGCACAAATTTGAGGAAATCTGTCGTCTGAGGATCAAGTCCAGCCTTCTCATACACTTCATTGAGCTGTTTTTGAACTTCCTCAGGAGTCCCAACCCAAATCGTCAAAGGCTTTTTATTGCTACAAGTTTCGCTCAGATGCTGCCAAATATCCACAAAAAAGCTGATTGAAGTAGTCGGATTAAGCTTATATGTCTTCCCTTTCTGAACCTGGAGTTTCGCTACCTGATCCAAGTCTTTTGGAGTCTGATACCAGATCATCTTATGATTTCCCTGCTCAGTATCAACAATCATCGCATCTGCCTTAGTATCACCAATACTCACCTCATCAAACATACCGATCACCTGTTGAACAGCGATATCTTGCAGATTTTGAGCCTGCTTTTCAGTCACTCAAAGTCCTTCAAGTCTGGCTTTTTCAGCTATTTTTTCCTGAACAGAAAAGGTCTTTTTATTCCAAGCATTCATCAACGCTTCCAACTGCTCCCTTTCCATCGCATATCTTTGTCTGGACTGCTTTCTAATCTTCTCAATATGCTCAATATCTCACTCAGAAACGAACGGAGGCAAAGTCTTCATACTAAACGGATCTGAAGAGACTCCATCAACCATCAGTCTTGTATATGCCGTAAATTTAGGCAAAGAAATCAGATCATTCGTACTTACGAGCTCCTTAAACTGAGAGGTCATAACTGAGGCATCATCATATCAAAGCGTAAAAGAAAAGATCGTTCCAACATTTCCAAAGATCGCATCTTTAATCGCCTCATCGAGCTGAGAAGTATACTGATTTGCAACAATCAAAGAGAGTTTATACTTTCTTGCTTCTGAAAGAATCGTAGCAAACGACTTTGTAGCAAAGTTCTGAAACTCATCAATATAGAGATAAAATGGCTTTCTCAAATGCTTCGCCATATCAGCTCTTCCCATCGCATCAATCTGAATCTTCGTTACCAAGAGCGAACCAATCATATTTGCATTATCTTCTCCAATCTTTCCCTTTGAAAGGTTTACCAAAATAATCTTTCCCTCATCCATAGCCCTTCTGATACTGAGCTTTGTTCTCGGCTGTCCAAAGATATTTCTCACTAAACGAGAAGAAAGAAACTGACCAACCTTGTTTGTAATCGGTCAAACTGCCTCCTCCCTTTGTTTATCTTGCCATCTATTAAACTCATTATTCCAAAATTTCAACAACACAGGATCCTTCACATGCGAAATCACTTCCTCACGAAATTCCTTATCTGTCAGAATTCTAAGAATATGCATCAACGTAGCATTTGGATAGTCGATCACTGACAAAACAACATTCCTCAAAATATATTCCAGTCTTGGACCTCGTGAATTATCAAAGAGCTTCTGAAAAGTAGAAACTACTCCAGAGGCAATTCTGTTTTTTTCATCTTCATTATCCGCCTGCAAAAGGTTAAATCCAATCGGATATTCCGCATCTCCAACATCAAACAAAATCACATCATTGATACGATTTGAAGGAATATACTCAAGCAAATCATCTACCAGTTCTCCATGAGGATCCAAGAGACAAAGCCCATTCCCAGCCCTCATATCAGAAATAATCATATTATTGATAAAGGTCGATTTTCCCGTTCAGGTTTTCCCTACAATATACATATGCCTAAACTTATCTTCTTGACGAACTCAAAATCTGATCTTATCCCCTCTGTAGTCTGTATCTCAAAGCACAGTTAATTCCTTAGCTGGAGTATTCTCAGGTGTAGGAATCGCAGTTGGATAGGGCAACTTTCTATATACTGTATATTCAAGTCCTTTTACAAAATTCACCTTAGTTGGCAAATGGAAAAGATTAATCACCTGTGCAAACCTAACAGGCAACCACTGAGGCTTTGACTTCTTTTCAAAACTTCCCTTCGCCAAAAAAGGTGCAAACACTGATCCTAAAACACTGGTTATACTCTCCTTTACATAAGGATCAGAAGTTGTTAGATTCCATCGCATATTCATATACAGATCGATCACTGGCTTTTCTTCAGGTTTTTCTTCCTCCTTTTTAGCTCAACCATTCCAAAGATACTTAATCATTTTCCCAAGTTTATTGAGAAAAATCGTCAAATCATCTTCCTCAATTTTGAACGTATATTCAAAAACAATCTTTAAAACAGAATCCTTATCAAGCCCCTGAAATGTAGCAAAAATTTCATTCATCGGGTCCATATAACTACCATCTTTACTGAAGTCATCCTTCAGCTTGAGAACGGCATCATTTGACATTCCCATATAATTTCTATCAGTACCTAGCAGAACCTTATCGACTTCTACAAGATCAGAAGTAGTAAAAGTCGTATAAAAAGTATTTTTGAAGTAAGACTCAAAGTCCCTCGGAAGCTTCACAAAAAGCTTGATCTCAGCAGCATTTCCCATGATAATAAAAGCGATTTTTTTTGCCTTCAGAGAGATCAGATTTTTGATCAATTTTTCCCAATGCAAAACTCAGAGCTCATTATCCTTGAACGGCTTGATCTGAAAATATGAATAAGCTGAAACCTGAGGTGTTGCCATACTTTTTGTGCAACTAAGGAATAAAACTTTTTATTTTTAGTATATTATATCTATTTTTCAAAAAAAAGCAAGATATTCAAAAAGGAATCAAGCAGAGACTCTCAAAGAAGAAAAAGAAAAAACCTGAACTTATATCAGGTTTTTCTAGTTATTTGGAATAAATTATTTCTCTGGAACGAATGAGAAATCTGGCTGAACATATCCACTATCCAATCCTCAAAACTGAAGTTCAATACCTTTAGGATGGTTTCTATTAAGATCAAAATATTTCAGTGCAGGATTCTGCCTACTCTCATCATCAGTATATTCATAATACTTTTCTCCATTTATCAGAATATATTTCCCATTCCCATCAGTTTGAAGCACACCTTTATTAAACTCAAACTTGAGATTAGAAGCATCTCCACTAAGTGTTGCTAAATCCTCGAATTTCGAGTCTCTAGTAAATTCTTTTGATGCCCTAGCAGTTTCGTTTTTTTCTAAAGGCTTATTTTGTTGTTTATTAGCAGATTCCTGCTTTGCTTTCTTCTCTGCTTCTTTTCTTTCATTCTCTTCCTGCAACTTTTTTTTCTTCTCCTCCTCTTGCTGTCTTTTTTCAGCAGCCTTCTTTTCCTTCTCGGCTAGCTCTTGAGCTTTTCTCTCTGCTTCTTTTTTCGCTTTCTCTGCTTTCTCTGCTGCTAACTGTTGCTGTCTCTCGAGTTCTCTTTGATTTTTTCCCTGAGGAGTCTGTGTTTCAGGCTGAGGAGGAACTACTCCATTTACTTGATCTTTCTTGTCTGGAGTTCCCGTCGTTCAGGTACTTGATCCTGGAAGAAGATCTGAATGATTCGGAATAGGATCTACATTAGGATTAATATTTACTTGCTCTACTTTTTGCTGAACTGAAGATGAGGAAGCCTCTTCTTTAACCTGAGCTCCAACTCAGATCCTAGTAGCAAGGGAATCTTGCTCCTTATTATAGTCAGGAATCTTTTCTGGACTTGAGAAAATAGAAATCAAACCGTTAACTTCCTTTAGCAAATGCTCCTTAATCTTTGTTCCATTAAATATCCCTCTATTTTTAGATTCTAATCCAGCTTTAACATCATTCAAAGAATTTGTCAGCTCTAGCCTAAGTCCTTCATCTGACATAATAAATTCTTGATTAGCCGAAATCAAACTTTTCAATTCTCCTAATCCTTCTCTAAGATTTTTCAGATCTGCCCTATCTCCAGTAGCCAGCTCCTTCAATGACTTTTCACTTCCAGGTTTAACTCAACTAATCTTTCCAGATCAAATAGCGTTAATCTTTTCAGAGAGTGTTGCTCTTTTTTGGAGCTTGAGTGTCTGTTCATTTTCTTGTTGAGGAGTAAGATTATCAAAAAGAACCTTCGTATCTACGATACTTCCAGACTGAAATATTGATACAGTATTCTCCTTTAACAAAATTCCCTCAAGTAATTTGCCTTTTTGAAAGTTTCCAATCTGCAAAGACTTTTGATTTGATTCATAAACATATCACTTTGAATTAGCCATAGAAAGCAAAGAAAAAGGTTTATATTCTTTAGGATTTTTATCCTTAAAGTAGTCCTCTGCTTGTTTCTTCCAAGCCTGAACAACTTCGCTAGAAAGTCATGTCGCTGGTTCACCTAATTTCTCAAAAACCTTTCCTACAGCTGATTGTTCAAAAGACGCTGATTGTTCAAAAGACTGGGAAGTCTGGGGTGATTCAGGAGTATTAGCTCCCCTAACCTTTGGGTCAGCACCAGGATGTGTTTCACCAGCAGCGTTTTGATTATTTACATTAGATCCAGACGTAGCTCCACTAACTGCATCGCCAAGCTTCTCAAGAAGCTTCTTTATTGTAGGTCCATAAGGGACTCCGGTCGTATCAAGTCCATTATTTGCTTGAAACTCCCTTATCGCTTTCACAGTTTCTGAACTAGAGAAATTCTTCTGAGTAGCAAGGACTCAATCTATAGTTAGATCAGGCGCAACTCATAGTGCCTTCAGCGCGATCTGAACCGCCATAATCCATTTTACAGTATAAGCACCCCTAGTTTTTTCTCAAGAAATTTTAGCAATATCTTGAAAATTATTAATATTTTGAAGTTTATTCAAATAGTCCCTTACCTTATCTATATCATACTCTCAGTATTCCTTCCCCTCAACTTTTTTTATAAAAGGATTTACCTCATAGGTAAGTTTTTTAAGGTCTGCCTTTACCTCTGCCATAGCCTCATTTACCCAAGCGAGTTTCTTACTTTCCTGTTTATTCTTGTCTGCTTCCGTAACATCAACAACAGGTTTGAATTCCATACTCATCCTCTAACAATAAAGAATTAAAAATCTTCACACTCATTATACACTTTTTTAAAAATTTTGTCAAATATTTAAGAACTTTTTTAATAAAAAAATCTAAAAATCTATCGAAAAAACAATTTTTAATTGCATTCTACAGACAAAAAAGTATGCTCAGGTAATCTTTATTTTACTCGTCTTAGGAGAAATGATAAAAAAAATCTGATTTTTCTTTCTTATTATATTTTCAGCTATAATAAATATTACGATAATCACATCAGCTCAGAATATCTGATCAACGTGAAATAGCCCAGTACTAAGTGGGAATCTCAACAGTGGAGAGCATCTAAACTGTGATGGTCTTTTCACGCTTACTGGAGCTCAGTCCTGACTCGTAGGATATACAAATACTTACGAACTCCTCTGGGATAAGAAGGATTTCTCTGCGATATCTGAGGCTCATTTCAAAATTGACTGAAAAACAGTTGAAAAAACAGGTTTTACGCTACAGCATACGTTTACAACAACAGGATCACACACTGTTTGAGTACAGCTAACAACTCCTCTCTGTACATGATCCAGCGAGACTCAAGTTTCGATCTTCGAAAAACAGATCCTCTATATTGGAAATGATACCGATTTTCTCAATTTTTGATTTGAAGAGGAACTCAATAAAGCTGGTTATCTTTTAACCAAAAACCTTACCAAAAAATCTGATTCTATTGAAACTCAAGATCTTTCAGCACTCGGATCTGCTGAGACAATCATCATTCATGAAAAGAATTTTCGATCATATCTTGAAAAATATATCGCTATAAAAAAGCTCAGTCCAACTCCTCTTTCTAAAAAAATCGTCATCATCACCGATGCTAATAAAAACCTCATCAAAAGAAGTCTCTCTCAATACGCCCAAGCACTAGAAAGCGATCAGATTTCAATCATTAATCCACTCCATTTTCTCAACTTCCTTTCAGATCTTTCTCTACAAAAAGACTATACTCAGCAAGGATATACCACTGAATTCAATAAAACAGAAGATTCTGGCTCAAAATGGATGTTCGTTTCATTTTTTGTTGATAAATTATTAGCAGGAGGATTTCCTCTTGAAATGCTAGGAGTTTTACTCTCACTCACGGTAGTAGCATTGATTATCAGCTTTTTAAGACAAATCGTTGGTCTCTCAGCTTACGGAGTATATTGGCCACTTCTTTTTGCACTCACTGCACATCTTCTAGGTCTCAAGATAACGCTTATTCTCTTGCTTTTTGCGGTTATTACGAGACTTATTATGAACGGACTCAATAAAACTATTTATCTCCTCCACAATAGTAAGGTTAGCATATGAATTTGCGTATATCTGCTTGTATTCTTAATAGGGAACTTCATTTGTTCAAAACTTTGAATCCAGATTTTTGAAGGTCGCAATATGGAAATTCTCATGATAACTCCACTCATTTTAATGCTGATTATCAGTGAGAAAATCTTCCCAACCTTCAACCTTTTCCAAAAAAAACGACGATTTAGTTTCTTTGAACTTATAATCGTTTCAGCACTTTCCTATGGAATCCTCCAACGAAGCCGGATCAGTACAACACTGCTCTCTTACCCAGAACTTTTGCTTGTATTACTATTAATAAATATTTTAGTCGGAAGATTTCTTTGACTACAATTGCTCGAACTTGTAAGGTTTATGCCACTCATTCGTAAATATTTTGAACAAGAAGAGGAATAAAATCCAGCTTGACATACCTCGTATTTTGACTAGTATAAAAGTATTCTTTTATTGCCTATTCGCACATAAGATGAAAATAAAAGCATCAAAAATCTGATTTCTTTCTTTGGGTATTTTGGTGAGTTCAGTCGTTAGCACTACTCTAGCTTCTAACGATCCTAAAATCAATATCGATCTGGCAAATAAAAAAATCACCATTACGTCTGGTGATCAGACTATTGATAGTACCAGTGTAAAATCTCTATCTGGTTCAAGTGTCTCTAAAACAGGAGAGACAACTCAGAAACCGACAACAGTTTCTACACAGCAAACAGCAACAGGGACAACTTCAGCAACCTCAAACCAGAATTCTCATGTTCATGATGAACTAAACTGAGGAACAGAACTAGATAAGGCTATCTACTGGATGTATCAAAATGGACTTACTAAGTATAATACTCTACCAGAATATAGACCCTATGATCCATTACTGAGGGAAGAAGCTAGCAAAATCATCACTCAAGCTTACAATATCTTAGAATACCCTACAACCACAAAAAATAACCAATGTGATTTTTCAGATAAAGCTGATTTTGATACAAGCTTAAGTTGATTTATCACAAAGAGCTGTGAATACTGAATTTTTAAGGGAGCAAATGGGAAATTCCTTGCAAGAAATTCTCTAACAAAGGCTGAGGCTTTAACTGTCCTCATTAGAATTTTTGAATGAGCTATGAGCAATGAAGAGCTCAATCCTCGATGGACCATCTACTTTATCAAAGCAAAAGCCATCTTCCTCACAAAAGAGACAAATGTTAATGCTCTAAATAAACCAATCACTAGAGAGGAAATCGCCCTTCTCATCTATAGATTCAAAACCATTGTCCTCAATAATCAGCTCAAATCTGCTGCACAAGGACAACTTTCTAATATCAATCAAAATCCAACATCTCGAATTCAAAAATCCCTCTCAGGATCAACTGTCACAGGAGCTCAAACACCAAGTAATGAATTAGCAAGCCTCTTCTCAGGGAATACCAATACACCAGCAAGTACCTTGAGCATTCTCAACAGTCCTGAAGTAAGCGAAGCAATGTTTTGGATGAGAGAAACAGGAATTACTAATGCAACCAATATTTCTACCTTTAATCCATTTGATAGTCTTACTAGAGAACAAGCGGCAAAAATGGTCGTACAATATGCCAAAAGTCAGAATATACCAGCACTCTCTGGATCAGATTTTTGTAGTTTTACAGATCTCACAAAATCAGATCCAACACTCCAATCTAGCATAAAAGAAGCTTGCCAACTTGGACTCATGCAAGGGAATGGAAAGCTCTTCAACCCCAAACAAACTATGAAAAAAGCTGAATTTATCGTGCTTTTGATCAGGATCTCTGAAAAAAATCGCCTAGATGAAAAGACAAATCCTCGATGGAGCAATTACTTTATCAAAGCAAAAGAACTCGGAATCATCAACAATGAAGATTATCTAAGTTTCGAAGCTCCTCTAACAAGATATGAAGCTGGATTACTCCTCTATAGATTTTACGTAAAACAGAAAATTATCAAAAATCTGAATACTTCTCAACTCAAAAATCAGCTTATTTCTACGGTGAAATCACTTGATGAAAAGACCTATGCAATCGGAATAGATACCAACCTCCTTAAAAATCAATATTTTCAAGAAGGATATATTGAGCTTATCTGACAAAGATACCTCCTCAAAAAAACTAGCATGAGTGTCTTTGATATTTGAGAAGAAAGTTTCGTTCGATACTGAGATCTTTTCTCTATCAGCAATGAAAACAAAATAGGAAGTCTGACATTGATCGTCTCAAATGGGAATGTAATCGATGGGACAATCAGACTTATTCAAGAATCTAATAACCGAAAAATCAAACCAGATTCAACGACTACCGCTCGATACCAACTTAGCAAATAATGAAAAAACTTGATACCAGTCATATTCCAAATCTTCCCTGAGTCTACCTCTTTAAAGATAAAAAAGAACAGATCCTTTACATCTGAAAGGCAAAAAATCTTCAAAAGAGAGTCAATCAGTACTTCACACCTTGATCAGTCTGGAAACAGGAAATGCTCTTAAAAGCTGATCATGTTGATTTTTTTGTTGTAGAAAACGAGAGTGAAAGCCTCTATTTAGAATCCAACCTCATCAAAAAGCATCTTCCTCCTTTCAATAATATGCTCAAATGAGCGAATGCATATGCCTATATTAAACTTACAAAACATCCTGTTCCACAGGTTTTCATCACAAGGAAAAAAATCAACGATTGAGCAATCTATATCTGACCAAAACACAATACGAGAGAACTCAAAAAATTTCTTCAATATCTCAGACAAATTATTCAATATAGAACCTGCCCTCTCCAACAGTTTAATCAAAAAAAGCTCTGCTCTGATTATTATTTTGGGCTCTGCCAAGGACGATGCGCAAAACCAGAACTCTGAGCTGCTGAATACACCAATATCATCGTAAACTTCTTTAAGGGGAATACAGCTCCTGTAGAAAAACAAATCAAAAAGCTGATTGATGAGGCAATTCTTAAACAGAATTTTGAACGAGCAGCAAAACTCAGAGATATCTATTTTCAGATTGATCAATTTACTGAAAAACAAACTGTTGAATTTGCAAAAAATATTACTTGATACCTGCTCCAAATCCGCCCTATCGGTCAAAAATATGTCTACGTACTCCTTAATTTCTATGAGGGAAAACTGATCGATATTATTCGTCATCACTTTGATCAAGAGGATACCACCATTGAAAGCATGCTCAATGCCTTTCAATCAGAGTTTTGAGATTTTTACCAGCATGGGATCCGGTATACCACCACTAAATATAAACGGACACAAACCGAAAGCGTCCAGCTCCAGAATCTTTTCAATAACTTTTTTGAGTCTTATATTATTTCTCAAACTATGCAAGGCAGCGGACTCACAAATGATCTCTTGGACACTCTGAAGCAACGTTATGAGTTTCCCAAACTCCCTTACCAAATCGAGTGTCTTGACATTTCACATCTGCAATGAGATCAAACCAGTTGAGGACTCAGCTGCATTTTAGCCGGGATTCCAGAAAAAAAACTCTACAGAAAATATAAAATTAAAACCGTTAAAAATAATGATTACCTCGCTCTTCAGGAAGTTCTTATCAGAAGATTTCAACTCTGAAAAAAAGAAAAAACTGATCTTCATCTCCCAGATATTTTCATTTTAGATGGAGGGAAAGGGCAACTCTGAATTCTTGAGGAACTAGCGAAAGAGTATCCTGAACTAAAACAGCTGCGATCCCAAGTTCAATTTTGTGCCTTAGGTAAATGAGAAGCAAGGTCAAAAAGCCACATTTGATACCAAAGCAAAAAAACTGACCAAACTATTGCCGAAAAACTCTACCTCCGAAAGAACACCAAAATTCAGAGTTTTGATCTCGTATATGATGAAGCTGATAGACTTTTGACCAAGCTCAGAGATGAAGCCCATAGATTTGCGAACTTCTACAGAAAACAGCAAGCAAAAATTGAATTTAAAACAGCAGAAAAACAAGCCACAAAACCAAAGAAAAATCCAGAGAGCAAAAAATAAATCTGATTTTTTCTTGCTTTCCTCCTCTAATTAACTAGACTAGAAACACGATCTTTATTTTGCCCATTACCATGTGACATTGAGCAAAAATTCGACTCTTTTGAGGGTTACTAACGATATTTTGACTTTTTGCGGTATATAGTACGAGTATTTGGAAATCCTTTGACCAGGGGATATCTACCGTAATTAGAAAAGATCTAGATACTGTAAAAGCTTTTAATACCTTTCTTAATGAGACGATTATCCAAACAACTTCAGGTGTTATTGCTAAGCAGACTCAGTTGGCACTTCCAGAGCTTCATATTAGCACAGGAAGTCAGGAAGTTAAAATGAATAGTTCTGGAGTATTCGTCGCAGAAGCTTCTTCGCAGCCTCAGCTTCCACAGTTAACTACGCTTGATGCTGATCAGTTCAACGATACACCACTCGTCTGACATTCAAAAAAGACAGTAAAAATCAGAGATAATTATTACTATTTTTCTAAGCAGGTGAGAGGTCTTATTGCGAGTATTATTATTGCATTTATCCTCTACTTTATACCGATCTCTCGACTTAGGCATAAAAAAGTTATATGGACGATGCTGATCTGAGTGACTTTATTTCAGCTTCTGGTCTTTGTTCCTTGAGTCGCGGGTACTTATAATACTGCCAGAGGTCGAGTAAATCTTCCTTGACTCCCAAACATGCAACCCTCAGAGTTCTTCAAAATTGGATATATCTTTTTTATGGGATATCGAATCAGCAAGAGAAAAGCAATTATTGACACGAAAGAATTCCTCGTCCAATTCGCTAGTATTAATGCCATCGTCTTCCTTGTTTTGCTATGCATTCCAGACTTTTGAACGATCTTTATTCTCGCACTCTCGGCAACAATTATGGCTCGATATAATTGATTTTCGCTCAAGAATATCTGAGTTTTAGGAGGTGCGGCATTACTAATTTTGGCAGTTTGATCAACAATTATTGGGCTCTTAAATTCGAAATATTCGTACGCCTTAACCAGACTCACAACTTTTATGACAACAGATGCAGAGACCAAAAAGGATCAAGAAAAAGGAGTCTTATGGCAGATCAAGCAGGGGCTTATTGCGGTATGAGGAGGAGGACTCCTAGGGCAAGGTTATGGTAAAGGTCTTCAGAAAATGGGGTATCTCCCAGAATCCCACTCAGATATGATTTTTGATGCATTCTCAGAAGAAATCTGATTCGTCTGAAATCTTGCCTTACTCTCCCTCTACCTATGATTGTTTTATAATGTACTGAAAGGACTCAGTAATGTCAAAGATCCCTATCTCCAACTAGTCGGAGTCTGATTGATATCGCTGTTAACTATTCAGGTTTTTGTTCATATTGGTGTAAATCTCCAGATACTTCCAAACACCGGATTGACACTACCATTTGTCAGTCATTGATGAACCGCACTGATGATCAACTTTATAGAGCTTATGCTAATGTATAAGATTATTCAAAATAGATAACATCTTTTATCGACTAGAAAAAAATGAAAATTCAGTTTGACGAAAATCAGCTTTTGAGCATCTATGATGAGAAACTTCCTCAACTCAAAAACTATCAGTATATACTTGATTGATATCAAATAGAGACCACAGATAGACTCATTTTCGCATATCAAAAGAGAGCCTGGAAACTCATCAATTTCAAGAATCTTGGCGATGGAATGCAAGTTGCTTTTAGTCCTAAAACTCGACTCTCTACCGACACACTAATATTTGATAAAGATCAATTCCTAAATATACTTTCCCTTTTTCAAGGATTCAATGAAGAAACCTGAATCAAATACCACTTTCTCCCATTTTGAAACTGAGATATCGTAGTACTCAAAAGGATATTAACTAGACTCAGCTATCCGGAAATCAATATTGAAAAAACAAAATGATGAACAATCATCTCTTGATTAAAAAAAACCTTTTTATTTCCAGAAAAGGCTAAAGACTACCTGAGTTTTCTCTTTGCTTTAGCGTTAATTTATGGAAAATTTGAAGGAAAAGATTGAAATCTCAAAAGCATCAAAATTCATCTTCCTCTCATCTGAATTCAAGCTCAACTGGAAGAAAAGCTCATCAATATGTGCAAAAACCTACAAAAAATCTGACTTTTCATCAAGCGAAATACTGATTATCATACAGAAAAAAAGATTTTTCAATTTCAAATTAATGATTTTGAACCCCTAACGCTATTTGCAAGCTGGAGTAGTCTTTTCAAGGATCTCCCTCAGCGAAATACTGAGCTGATCTCAGCTCAAAATACTGCAATAAAGAGGCAGCTCATCTCATTTATTGAAGAACTTCAAATACCAGAGGTCTCAAATAAAGACGGAATTTTACAAACTATTGAAAGTCAGACTTTAAAATTTTTAAAATACTAAATGAAAACTCTCTCAATCATTGATGGTTCCTGATTTATGTTCAGGGCTCGATATGCGTTTCCTCCACTTTTAAATGCTGCAGGGCAAAATCAGAATGTCGTGTATGGAACACTCCGCATGCTCCTAAAACTCATCAGTGAAAGCGCAGATTATTTTGTAATAGCACGAGATTCTCCAACAAAAACCAAAAGGCACGAGCAATACCAAGACTACAAAGCCAATAGAAAAAGAATGGAAGATGAATTTAAAGTTCAGATTCCACTTTTGAGAGAACTCATAAACGAGCTACAGATACCAAATATCGCAGCACCATGATATGAAGCAGACGACATTATTGCAACACTCACAAAAAAGTTTCAAAAAAATCCTGACTTAATAATCCAAGTCATCAGTTCTGACAAAGACTTAAAACAGCTTCTCAATGAAAATGTCGTTGTTACCGATCCACTCAAAAATCTTACCACAAGAACACCAGATTTTGAGAAGGAATTCTGATTTCCTCCAGCTTCAATAGTAGATTATCTCGCACTTTTAGGAGATTCTGCAGACAATATCAAATGAGTAAGCGGAATCTGAGCAAAAAAAGCTTCCGACCTGATCCAAAAATATCATACGATTGAGAATATCTATCAGAACCTCGAATTTCTCTCACCTGATCTAAAAAACAAACTCAAAGAGGGGGAAAATGATGCCATTTTTTCTAAAAAACTGATTGAACTACTAGAGGTTCCAGAACTAGAATCTACCTCACTAGAAAACCTAGCACTCAACATCGATTTTCAAAAATGGGAAAAAATTCTGATTGAAAAACGAGGATTTAAGGGGATCAAGAAAACCTTTGATGAACTCAAAAAGAAATATACCCAGCCTCAACAACTCGGCTTATTTTAAGGCTGATCAAAACAAAAAACCAGACTTAACTCTGGTTTTCTTCTTTTTTATCACGATTTACCTTTCAAAGATTAATTCTCTCGATCAAATCTCCAAGAGAAATCCATCAAATTTTTGCTCTCTCTGGAATATAAATTCAGACCTGGTCTTCTCGCTTATTTTGAAGATAAGAATGTTGCTGAGTCGCAACCTCGAGACTGGTACAAATACGAATATCTCCTACATGTCAACTTTCTAAGTTTTTTGGGGCAAGCATTCCCTTTTCCAGATAAATATCTCAAACTGGCTTTGTGCTATCAGCTCTATGATAAAGGAAGAAAGTTCATTTCTGGAGAAAATAATTTATAATCTTTACTGTAGCTCTATCAATATCAAGTCCATTTTTTGAATCTCTCTTAATAAATGAGGAGATATCAATGACTTCCTCATCAGGGAACTCGATTTTACTGAATTTAGGATCTTTATCCTTAGCCCAAAAACTCATATATTTCAGATTTTTTTCTATAATTTGTCTTGCCTGTGTTAATGGAAGGTCAAACGATAATCTACTCTGAGTATTTATCGACCTCTCACAATTTCTAATATTAAAGTTTGCAAGTCCTATCCCGTTATTGATATCATCAAACTGGACCTCCATTGACTTCGTAGATGTTGGTTCTCAGTTAGCATTCTTAACTTCTAAAGTGATATTAAGCTTAAAATCCTTATAGCTTCCATTCGAACCTCTTTCCTTACCGCCACTAAGCTGCTGAAAAATACTCCTTAGAGTATCCCATTTCTCAGTATTAGCGACATCGTCTGGATAACTTTCACGGAGAGTCCTCCTCCGCTCATCATCAGAAACATAAGGAGTCTTTGGCTTTTCCCTATTTTCAATATGAACAATACTTGATAGTGCGTTTTTAAAGTTTTCCATATCTTCTTTTTTCAAAACTCACTTATTATCAATAGAAACCTTCTTGATACTAATAGTCTCTCCTGGATTAACATATTTCTGGGGTTCCTTCTCTAGACTGGTAGTCAAGTGCAAAAGCCGGTTTTTACTTACCCCTAAAATATGCTGATAATACTCATTATCCAAAGCTGAACTTGAGACACGGAATCCCATCGAATCATTAATCTTTTTTCACTCAATAATTTTCTCAGCACAAGAAGCTAACGATTTCTTTCTCTGAGAAAGACTGAAATCTGTATTATAAAGCCTATTTTGAATATTTACCTCATTTTTTAAGAATTCCCCTCCAATGTTGAAAAGTTTTTGAGTCGTAGGATCCCATTCGAATTTTGGATTTTCAGATTGGAAATATTCTGACTTATGAATTCCTAACTGATCATTGGAAAGAGCTCGGATAATATCACAAAACTGTGAAGTCTTTTTTCCCCACTCTTCACTTCACTGCTTTCCTGATTTCCCATGAGGATTTGGTTTATCCCTTTCTACCAAGTAAGCAATCACATCAATATATTCCTCTCATGAAACCTTAATATCCTGGGCAATAAAAGGATAGTCCCCATCATGGAAAACCTGATTTATACTTTTTCCTCGCTCATTTCGGACAAGTCCTGCATTGTAAAACAGAGTGTAGAGATAATCCACAGACTTAGGAGAAAATCTGAGTATTTCAGTCTTTTTTAGTCCTTTATCCGTTTGTTCCTCAGTTTCTACCGTTTCAAATGCTTCATCTCCAAACTTTTGATATAGCAATTTTCCGAGTTGAGCTCTTACATTATATCTTCCTATATCAACTCCTCTTTTATATTCTTTGTGTCCCTGAACGAGAAACTGGGCAAATTTGGGATGCGCTTTGAGGTATGACCTCCTTTTATTCTGTAAATTAGTGAAAAAATCCTGAATTCATTCCTTGTAAGCATCGACGACATCTTGCTCATCAACTTGTCTCTCAATGAGATCAAAAAGTTCCTCTTTAATCTTCGTTTCACTCGTATGGAGAAGAGGATTTTTAATTGTTGAGGCATTAGAAATAAATTTACTATTTTCCTCCTTTTCAAGCTCCCTAATCTTAAAATCTGGGGTAATCGAAAGTCCCCTACAAGAATCCGAATCTCTTCCAATTCCATCAATCAAAAGCAATTCAGTAAGCCTCCCCTTTATCGTCCTCTCAAGGGTTGTATATTTCTTTTTTAGCTCATTAGTATGCTCTGGACGGAGCTTCTGAGGTAGATTTGAAGTATTCATCATATAGGGAATAGATAAAAAAATACTGAGTTTTACTCAGTATACTCAAAAAAAATCTTTTGTCAACTATTTAATAGTGATATTTTTTACCTGTCCAGAGTGTTGTACAGCGATAAAGCTGCTCAATCAACGTCAATTTAGCCAGTCCATGAGGGAGAGTTATTGCTCCAAACGACCACTTTTTGATTTCAGGGAATGCATCAATCAAAGCCTTCTCATCAACACCATAGGGTCCACCAATAATAAATACCGTATCTTTATTACTTAATATATCTGCTATCTCAAGTGTAGAAAAGGGTTTCCCCTCTTTGATCAAAAGAATCTTTTGCCAATTCGCATATTTTTTTCAGAGCATTTCGATCAGATTTTTTGTTTCTTTTTGAATCACAAGCTGATGATTATCGTCTTTAATCGGCTTCAAGTCCTCGATCTTGAGGTGCTTTCAGAGTCTCTTTTGATATTCAGCAATCGCAGAGGCAAAATGTTTATCTGAATCAGAAATTGAGAGCACGCTAAACATCAAAAATTTAAAATGAGAATAAAATCTATCCAAGAGGATGCAAGTCGTAGTTTATAAATTATCTGAAAAATTCATTGAAACAGAAAGGTCGTTAACAATAATATTTAATTTATAATCCTTTTTATAAAATTTAGAACTGAGGTTAAATAATAGAACTCACATTTTCATATTGAATATGCATAAAATTAAATTCTCAAGAATCTAGTACAGCTTCACTAAACTTATCAAAACTAACAGGATAATAACGAAGTGTTGGTCTTCACGGATCATGTATTATTACCTCGTTATTTTCATTTATCGAGGAAACTAAAATAACATGCCCTCCATTATTTCCCTCCTCTTCTGGTTCATCATGCAAAATATGATACGAAACTCAAAACATAAATAGACTATCATCTGATTTATCTTGCTTCAGAATAGACAATAAATCAGTATCATATACTTTTTTAATTTGATCTGATTTCATAATTTTTTTTTCATAAGTAACATCACTCAAATCAATTTTTATATCATAAATAGGAATCTCAAAAAAGCCATCCTTAATAAATTTATGATATTTAGGACTCATAACATCAAAAATTTTTGTTACAGGATTGCTTAAGTATTCCGAATATTGTTCAAAAGACATACTAGAATAATATGTTATACGGAATCCCAAGAGGGACAATCTATACGCAATTTCTGGTATATCTAGCATTTCATATCCAGAATAGTTCCCTGCCTTCATAAGTTTCATCATTTCTCGATTATTTTGTCGACAAAACTGAGTATTCCAAAAGAAATTCATAACTCACATACAGCAAGCCAAAGAGCAATATCCATCAACTCCTTCTGGAAGAAATGGCTTTTGATACACATATCCAGTCATATTAAATATTTAATTTCAATATAAAAAATACTTACAGCTAATGAAAAATCGGAATCTTCACAAAATAAATTAGTACAAAATATATTTGTCCTCTACTCCTTCATAAAAACTCCTAATCCTTAAGATATCTCCCTTCATCATTCCTTCATCTTCCAAAAGTTCGATGAAACCTTTATTTTGCATCAACTGCCAAAAATAATTCTCAGCCTCATCATTTCCCCATGGCAAGGTAAAGACCATCTTACAAATCTCACGATTCTGAATATACCATACCTTTGCAAAACGGCTCTCCAACTCCTCAATATATCACTCCTCTATCAAGTGAGGCTTTTCCTCCTCTGTAATCTCAGTTATCAAATCATAATTTTCCTCATCCTGAGCATCATCTTCAGACTGATAGGTATCAAGCTCAACATCAATACTCTCAGTTTTTTGCAAAAGCTCAGCAAATTTCCTCAAAAGATTATCAATTCCATACAGCGTACCAGCAGAAGTCGTAAAGGTATTTTTTTCCAAAAGAGATAAAGAAAGCTGAGCCAGTCTTCTTTCTTTTAGGAAAGTATTGATATTATCATAAAAAACCGCCTTATATTCCCTCAAAACCTCTTCATCATTGATCAGATCCCATTTATTGAGAACAAAAAGCAGACGCTTACTAATAATTACTTCGTCATTCTTCTCAACCTCAAAACAGATAAGTCAGTTTTCCTCTCTAAAGATAAAATTCAACTCCTCATCTTCACCTGCAAACTTCTGCTTAAGATAAAGCATAATCTCATCTATCAATTGAATAGTTTCACGCATTCCAGTCTCAAATCTGCCCAAATCTGCAACAAATGCGAAAACCCTTGATTTCAAGACATGCCTCAAAAACGCATTTCAAAGTCCCTTTCCATCACTTGCTCCCTCTATCAATCCAGGAATATCAATTACATTAAAGCGGAAATTCCCAACAGAAACTGAAGCTAAATTTGGCACCAATGTAGTAAACGGATACTCCGCAACCTTCGCCTTTACATCAGCCATACAGTTGATAAGTGAAGATTTTCCAACACTTGGGGTTCAAATCAGCCCGACATCCGCCAAAAGCTGTAGTTCAAGAACAATCTCCCTTTTATGTCCTGGCTCTCAGAGAATATAAAAATTTGGGTACTGATTTACCGAATCCTTAAAATGAATATTCCCCTTTCCTCACTCACCTCAGGCTAATATCCTCAGTTTTTGACCATCATGTTCCATTTGTGCAAGAAGCCTCCCAGTCTCTGCATCCTTGATCATTGTTCAAACTGGAACTACTAGCTCCAAATTCGCTCAATGCGCTCAGTATTGATCCTTTGTTCTTCCTGGTTCTCCAGCCTTCGCCTTAAAAATCTTCCTATACTTGTAGTCAATAAGCGTACTTTCATCTTTTGAAGCAACAAAGTAGATATCACCTCAGTTCCCTCAATCTCAACCATTAGGTCCTCAAAAGGGAACTCACATCTCCCTTCTTCCACTCGCAATACCATCTCCTCACTTCCCAGACTCTATAGAAATTTTCACTTCATCATAAAACTGCATCAAACAACCATTTCAAAGATAAAATCAGCCTCAGTATAGGTTTTAGCGGACACTTTGCAAGGAGATTTATTAGTCAAAAAAAGACAAAACAAAAAAGCTGAGATCTGATTTTCTCTAAATCTCAGCCATAATATCAGTCACAATCGCATTAAAGACGTCCATTCCCTCATCAGTCAATACGACCCCCTCTTCATCACCGATCAAAAGCCCCTGCTCACGATATGCCTCAATCTTCTGCTTAAAGTTTGGCACCAAAATTTTTTCATACTTTTTCAAGTTCTTTACTCAACTATCAGTCCTTAAGCTTAAGAAAAACTCCTCAATCAAGTAATCCTTTTCCCCAAGCTGCTCAAAACCAAGTGGATCCAAAAACTTCCCTTCACAATAAAGATTAAAATTTGGAGTATTCTTAAATCTAAGTCAATATTCAGGTTTTTCTTCCTGTTTGAAATAACTAAGCAGTTCTGGAGTCAAAAGTTCTGGATTTAGAAAAGATGAAGAATTCAGACCTAAACCGAGATAATTTTCCATTGTTCGATACACTCTATTATGAATACTAGATTTCCCAAGATGAGCAAAATTCGAAAGTTCATACCTAGAATATCATGCATCCAAAAGAATAGACTTTAAGAGCGAAAACTCCTCATAAATATCCTCATCTGTTCCAAAATATTCCCCAGAGATCAGAGTATCCGTATTTTTCCTTTTCCAAACCTGATTTTCAAACAGCTCTAATGTATAAAGAGAGAAACTATCAGCAAATCCCGAATTTACAAAGCGGGAAAAGAAATCTAAAGCTGACTGGTTTCGAAGATAACGATTTCATTTTTTACTCTGATTTCGCTTTCCAAAGGCAATAAAATCAAAATTAAATACTGTCGAATCCGTTTTTAGCTCTTGCAATCCTCTTAAAAATTCAACTAATCCAAGAAAAAGACTATGCCTACCAGAAAGTTGCAAGACCTCATTATCAAAACTCTGAATACCAAATGAAAACCTAATTCTTGGATATTTTTTTGCGTAGCGTGACTGGATTTTACGAATAATCTCATAAATTTCCTCTTCTGGATACGGATTAAATTCAAAACTCAATTCCGCTAAATTTTCACAATCGAAATTTTTCTCCATCATTTCGATCATCTGAATAAGCCTATCAGCACCGAGCAAATTTGGTGTCCCTCCTCAAAAATAGAGCGTCTTAATTGGCTGATGGGAGAGGTTCTTTGCATAAAATGCAGTTTCCTGCTCAAGTGCTGACAGATAAGTTTCTACTGAATCAGATTTTTCTTCCATGGGGAAAGTAGAAAAAGCACAATACTTGCACTTTGACTGACAAAATGGGATATGCAAATATAAAGAAAGCATAAAAAAAATCTGATCAAAAATAAAGAAACTAAGCCTTTGCTAATTCATACGTATCCTTTGCAATCATCAACTCTTCATCAGTTGGGATCACAATAACTTTAACTTTACTCGCTGGAGTAGTAATCTCTCTCTCCTCCCCTCTAAAATTATTTACTGATTCATCAAAATCAACTCACATCCAGTTAAGCCTTTCCGCGATAAGTTTTCTTTGCAATGCTGAATTTTCAAGCACACCTGCTGTGAAAACAATAGCATCTACCCCTCAAAGCAATGCCGCATATCCTCCAATAGTCTTCAAAATAGCATTAGTATACATCTCAAGAACAAGAGTTTCTCTCTCTCTTCCCTCAAAATACCCAGCCTCGATATCTCTTAAATCACTTCCTATCTGAGAAACTCCAAGCACACCAGATTTTTTATTCATGACAGTATCAATCTCTTCAGCACTCAGTCCTTCTTTTTTCATAATAAAAGGAATAATCGCCGGATCGATGGCACCACATCTCGTTCCCATCATCAAACCATCGAGCGGAGTGAATCCCATTGAAGTTTCAATAACTTCTCCATTTTGGATTGCCGTAATACTCGCCCCATTACCAACGTGACAGGTAATAACCTTTGCACCAGGCTTTCCTAAAAGCTCTATTGCTCTTTGATACACATATTTGTGAGAAGTCCCGTGAAACCCATACCTTCTAATTTTATACTGCTCATACCATTCATAAGGCAAAGGATAAAGGAAATGATCAGGCTTCATCGTCTGATGAAATGCTGTATCACATACTACAACCATAGGAACTCCTGGAAGCATCTTTTCACAAGCTTCAATTCCCATGATATTTGCTGGATTGTGCAATGGAGCCAGAGAAATCAATTCCTTAAGTTTCTCCTTCACCTCTTCAGTTACAAGAACTGACTTTGGGAAATACTCTCCTCCATGAACAACTCTATGTCCAACTGCACGAATTTCATCGAGAGATTGTATTGCTCCATATTCAGGATTTGTCAAAATATCTAAAACTCTATGGAGAGCCACCTCATGATCTACAATTTCTTCATTAAAAACTACTTTTTCTCCACTCGCAGTCTTGTGGGTAATAATTCCTCCAGAAATTCAAATTCTCTCCACAAGCCCTTTTCCAAGAATGCTCTGATCTTCCATATTAAAAACCTGATACTTGAGAGACGAACTCCCTGAATTCACAACCAAAACTTTCATACGACTCGTATATAAATAAATATAAAAAAATGTGTCTCCTACTGTATGGAAAGCAAGTAAAAAAGCAATAAAAAATCTGATTTTTGTTTCCTGTAAGTCTAGAAAATAAGCAAAATCTCCTACTTGAAGTATTGAAGTAAGATCAGCCCACAAGATCAAAAAAAACCAGAAATACATCTGGTTTCTTTTTTTATAACTTAAGGACTAATTAACTTGGATCGTGAATCCTCCCATCTTATTAACCCCCATATTGATCGCTGTATATACAGGACCTGACTGCTGAGCTGTCAGTTTAATTTCAACTTCTCAGTCCTTAACAAAGCTAATCGCTACTGGATCGATAGTAATATTGGTATTACTTGCTACTAATACAATTGGCTGTTTTAAGACACCATTATATGCACTTCCATTGGCTTTATTCTTGATTTGAAGCTTAAATGTAGTAGTTTCTCACTTCTTAAGCTGACTTTGAAGATTACCAGTAAAACTGATATCCCACTCGCTAAAGAATTTCTTACCTACAGCATCAAGTCTACTCTCATCAAGCTTCACCAAACTATTTAATAATCCAGAATTCTGGTTTTCAGTTGGTTTTTGCTCAGGAGCTTTCTGTTCTGGTGCTGGACTCGGTACTGAAGGTTGTGCAGGTTGCGGTGTAGGAGCAGCAGGCTGAGCTGGCTTCTGTTCAGGAGCTTTCTGCTCTGGTGCTGGGGTTGGAATCGGAGCCGATGGATGCTCAGGTTGAGCTGGAGTCTCTTTACCAATATTTGAAAGTTTTTGGTAACTAGATTCAGCTTTTTGTTTATTGTATGCAAGAGCAAACTGTGAGAATGAACCCACTCCCTTAAAATGTTCTTTCCAGTATTGATCAAATGGAGCAATTTTCACCTTATCAGCACTCGCATGAATCAACATATTTTCACCAGCATAAATCGAAACATGGGTAATTTCTCTATTGTCTGGCGTCGCATAAGTATTCTTAAAGAATATTAAATCACCAACCTTCGCCTTTGAGATATCCTCATACCAGTATCCACCTCAAGAAAACTGAGAAGCCTGATCAGCAGCCATCTTTTCCAGAGTAATTCCTACCTGTCCAAAGATTGTTTTTGTATATTGACTACAATCTGTCGGTTCACCAGGAAGAGTACCAGTAGCACCCAAAATATATGGACTATTTACATACAGTTGCGCAATCTTTAAAAGATGCTTACGATCTTGCATCTCTGTCAATGAAAGTTGAGGAGCTGCATTATGTTCTTGAGCATCTTGTGATGCACTATATGGCAATTGAGCCTTTGCATTTTCTAGAAATGGGATAGGATCTAGATTATGTTCAAACATTTCCGCTCTACAAAGTCCTTGATTAATAACTTCAATACCTCACTTTTTCAAATCAGCACAATTCTGAAATGCATAAACTGGTTTTCCTGTAGTTCCCTTATTGATTTCGAAATGAACATGATTTCCACCAAGTCAACCAATAGTTGTTCCACTATTTCATATGGTTCAGATTTTTTGACCTACTGAAACTGGCTGTCCCTTTTGTACCGAAATAGTGTCCATATGCCCATAAGTAGCAAAATAGAGCACCCCATTATAAACGAACTGAATCTTCACAACATTTCAATATCCAGCTTGAGGACCAGCATAATAGACCTTTCCATTTGCAATAGAGTACAGTGGAGTTCCCTTAGCAGAGGCGATATCTACTCCATAATGACTTCCCTGATCAACAGCCCATCCACTCAAATAATTACCACCAAAAAGCACTGTATAGATATCAGTATAGAGCTTATTCCCAGCATATTTTTGATAATCAGCATTTTGAATCAATGGTAAATTGATCTTACAAGAATCATCAAGTTTAGACCACTCTTCTAACCTACATTCGAGTTTAGCTACTTCCTGGAGCGGATAAACCAGTTTCATATTATTTGGGGTCGAATCGCTATTCCCAAAGATCCAAGTACAAAAACTGAAAACCGCAACGATCATAATTTCTCCAAGATAGATCATCTTTTGACTCACTTTATTAGAGAAATTAAAGGTTTTATCAATTCTTCTCCCCCTATTGTGTTTTTTGAGCATTCTAAGCCCAAACTTTTTGTGAAGAGTACTACGAAAGTTCTCATACTTGGTCCATTTTGTTTGCATTGTTTTTGTGCTAGTATTTAAAACTACAAAACTAATTTTAATCACAAAAACAAAAAATGTCAACTTTTTACAAACTTTTTTGATATTTTGACAATATATAAGTTATCAAGTATAGAAATAAAGAATATAAAAAAAATCTGAATAAAAAAGGCAGGTTTTACTAAAAAACTGCTTTATATTTTTAAAGACGACCTGCTCTTACCTCTTCTCTGCTACTAAGAGATGCCCAGTTACTACCTTAGAATCACAGACATCACGAAGCGGCATTATCCCTGTAAAAAATCAGATTTCTTTTGCCTCTTTTTCTATCTCCTCAATAGTATGCGGATATTGAACGATTTTAAATCTTTTTGCATTAATATTCCAAAGGAAAAGCCTTCTTTGTAAAAAATGCCCAATCAAAATCTGACCATTTGGTTTTAAAACACGATAAGCTTCAGCAAAAAAATGCTCTAAATCCTCAATATGCTCAAGCAAAAAAAATGCACATAAGAGATCAAACGATTCATCTTCAAACATAGTCCAGTCCTGCTGCAAATCACAAATCACTTTTATGCCCTTGGAAGGGTGCTTTGCTAAAAGTTTCTCAGCACAATCGCAAGCTACGTATTCATCTGGAGAGATTTTCATAAGTTGCTCATACATTCTTCCATCTCATGCCCCTAAGTCCAAAACACGATACCCCTTTCTCTCTCTCGGGACAAATCTATTGAAATCCAAGCTATAAAAAGAATTCAAATGTGGCCAATATTTTTTGTACTCAGTTTCAGTAAGATTATATCCCTCTTTTGAGTCTAAAAGCAATGTATGCTTACTATCATATGCCATCAAAAAGCAAAAAAATCTAAAAATCCGACTTCAGATCAGTATAGAGAACTCAGTAAAAGAATCAAGGAAACTTACATTTTCCTAAAAAAAGAAGAGAATCAGCAAATATCAGTTTTTAGTTCTTTATCTAGAAACTTCACTAGTCTTAAGCGATATTTCTGATTCTCAAACCAAGAAAAAAAATCTGATTTTTTTGCTTTTTTACTCCCCTATCTGTATAATAGAAAAGAATATTTTATCTCAAAAACAATAATGCAAATCTCAGATACCTCTCCAAAACTCTGATTGCAATATTCTAGCAACAATGATTTCTTTCCAGAAAGCATTGAGTTTTTGCAGAAAATCTGATTTGTAAATATTCTCTGTATTGATATGTATGTCAAATATTCTTTTCAAAAGATGAGCCGAGCAACACTCGTTCAAGGAGCAGAGATCGATACCTATGATAATGATCATATGATCAATGATACCTTTTTTGTTCACAAGATTACTATCCCTAGAGAAACCAGTATCACACGTGCCTTAGTCTACATCAAACTCAATCAAAAAAAATCAATGTCTGCACAAGATATTATTTCGTTTGTAAAGTCAATACCAATGGTTTCGCTCTTATTATTCTGATTTTTATCTTTTTTAATCCCATGAACCGTTGGAAAAGTTCTCCAATTCGTAAATCTGATCGCATTTTTGATTTTCCTTTTATACTTTGCATATAAATTTATCAGACACCTCCTAACACTTACTAGAAACAAAAATACCGCTGTACAGGACCACAGTATCACCTATATCAATCCCTATGATCTAAAAATCTTTACTAAAGAAGTTAAACAAAAAATCGAAGAACTCAAAGACTCAGGCGTAACTGATATCGCAATTGATAGAAACAACCTCTATTTCAAACAAGATTTGATCGACACAACAGACCGCACAGTAGTATGAGAATTACTGGGGCAGATCAAGCCTTTTGATGAAGAGAGGAAAAGAAAAACGATGGAGAAAATGATCGAGATCTTCTGAAATCCAGATTTTTTAGCCCTTTTTAAAGAAGAAAATGCAAGTTAAAAAGTGGCGAGATTCACTCAGTAATTACTTTTCACAAACCAAAGAAAAAATCTGAAACCAAACTCAGAACTTTTTCTGAAATACTTCTCATCAAGCAGAACTCTGAGCGATTGAAAACGAGATAAAAAATCTGACTCCAAGCTGACAAGCAACCGTAGCCACCCTAATGCAAAATAGCCAACTCAAGAAGAATATAGAACTTCCTCCTCAGGACGAACTTTTAGCAAAGATTACCTGATATTCCTATCTCCCACCAGAAAAAAGACCTTATCAAATCGGAGATTTCTATCTCGAACCAATATATAATTCTATATTTCACTGTATTTATCTGAATCACAAAGAAAAGATCTGTATCATCGCCTATAGAGGAACAGACTTTAAAAATACTTCTGACCTCATCTCTGATGCACAAATCATACTCTGAGTAAATGCCATCGATCCGAGAGTAACTGGAAGTATTGAACTATTTGACCAAGTAAGAAAATCACATCAAGAGTATAAAAAACGAATCTGCGGACATTCACTCTGATGAACACTCTGCTATATCGTTGCAAAACATAGGCAAGTAGACTACTGTTGCACCTTCAATCCCGGCTCTGCTCCCAATAAAATCTTCATCCTCATGCTTAAAGATACTCTAGTCAAAAAAGAGCGAACCACAAAAATTCATACCTACAAGATTCTCTGAGATATTGTATCTCTCTGTAGTTATGTTGGGCAAACCGTGAGTTTCTTTGTCCCAAGCTTCAATCCAGGAAAGCTCCATACTATGGATAACTTCTTTAAGCCCGAAATTACTGAAGAAAGCACGGAAAATTAATCTCTCTTCTATCAAAAAAGAAAAAACCTGAGTTGAAGTTCAGGTTTTTCTTATTTTTCTTTATCCAAGGAGTTTGATATTTTCTTGAAGTTTCGCAACTTTCTGCTGATATTCAGCTAGGTTGTCTCTTTCTCTTTGGATAATATGTTCAGGAGCTTTCCCGATAAAAACTGGGTCATTAAGCTTTCTCTCGCAGCTTGAGATTCCTTGTTCTAGCTTGCTGATTTGGTCTTGAAGTTTCTTTTTTTCAGCTTCAACATCAAGGAAATCAAGTAGTGGAACGATAATCTCAGAATTACCAACGACTCTAAATCCTGATAAATCAGGTTTTTGAATTTCTTTTCCAAATTCAAGAGACTTGAGTTTTGCGAGTTTCATAAGGAATGCTTTGTTTGCTGTGAGAATTTCAAGTTCAAGTGAGTTTTCAGTTCTCACTAGCCCATCGATTTCAACTCCAGGTGCAATATTTGCTTCTGCTCTAATATTTCTGAGAGAAGTAATTACCTCTTGGATATAGCTCATTGCTTGTTCATCAGACTGAGAAACCTGGCTTGGATTTGCGATTGGATAGCGAGAAAGCATGATCGTCTCTTCTCCAGTTCAGAGCTGCTGCCAAAGCTCTTCAGTAATAAACGGCATGAATGGATGCAAGAGTTGCAAGCTTTGTTTGAGAACATCCCATAATACCCATTGTGCGGTGTTTTTGCTCTGTTGATCGGTATTTCCGTAAAGTCTTACTTTTGCCATCTCCAGATACCAATCACAGAAATCACCTCTAATGAATTCATAAATCAGTTTTGCCGCTTCATCAAGCGTATAGGTTTCAAGCTTCTCAACTGCTTGTTGAATAGTAGTGTGCAATCTTGAGTAAATCCAGCGATCTACAAGTTCAAAATTTAAATCTGATTTTTCTATCTTTTGTGGATCAAATCCTTCTAGATTCATGAGCACAAAATTTGTTGCGTTCCATACCTTATTTGCAAAGTTTCTACCCATTTCAAGGAGCTTCTCAGAGAAGTGTACATCTTGTCCTGCAGAGGTATTGTAGATCATGGTAAATCTGATCGCATCTGCTCAATATTCAGCTACAAGATCAAGTGGATCTGGTGAGTTTCCTAGTGACTTAGACATCTTACGCCCAAGTTCATCTCTTACTATTCAGTGAAACATTACATCATGGAATGGTACTTCTCCTAGTTGGTACATTCCCATCATTACCATTCTCGCTACTCGGAAAAAGATAATATCCGCACCAGTTACGAGTGTAGAAGTTGGGTAAAAATGCTGAAGAAGTTCAGTTTTTTCAGGCCATCCCATTGTTGAAAAAGGCCATAATGCTGATGAGAACCAGGTATCTAAAACATCAGTTTCTTGAGTGAGTTCAACTTCTTTTTGATACAACTCAAAAGCCTGATTTTTAGCTTCTTGTTCATTTTTTGCTACAAAGGTTTGCCCATCTGGTCCATACCAAGCGGGAATTCTGTGTCCCCACCAAATTTGCCTAGAGATACATCGATCTCTGATATTTTCTAGCCAGTTATAGTAAACTTTTTCCCATCTTTTGGGTTGAATTTTAATCTTTCCAGATCTTACTACTTCAATCGCTGGCTCTGCAAGTGGTTTCATTTTTACAAACCATTGTTTTGAAACTCTTGGTTCAATAACGGTATTACATCTATAACAGTGTCCTACTGCGTGATTGTGTTTTTTTACTTGCACAAGATATCCTTGAGCTTCAAGGTCTGCAACGATCTGCTTTCTTGCTTCAAAGCGGTCAAGTCCTGCGTATTTCCCACCATTTTCATTGATTTTTGCATCAGGGGTAAGAATGTTTAGAATCTCAAGTCAGGTTCTTTTTCCTACTTCAAAGTCATTTGGATCATGAGCTGGCGTCATTTTTACAACTCCGGTTCCAAACTCCATATCTACATAGTAATCAGCTACGATAGGTACTTCCCTATTTACGAGAGGAACGATTACTTTTTTTCAGATGAGGTGCTGGTATCTTGGATCATCAGGATTGACTGCAACTCCAGTATCTCAAAGCATTGTTTCAGGCCTGGTTGTTGCTAGAATAAGGCTTTCTTCACTGCCTAGAATTGGATATCTGATTTCCCAAAAATTTCACTCTTTATCTGCATAATCAACTTCATCATCTGCGAGTGCTGTTCCGCATCTAGGACATCGATTTACAATGTACTCTCACTGATAGATCAATCCATCACGGTAGAGGTCTACAAAGTTTTGCTTTACAGCTTCTGAAAGTCCTTCATCCATTGTGAATCTCTCTTTTTTCCAGTCAAGTGATGCTCAGAATTTCCTCTGCTGAGTTGTGATTACTCCTCAGTATTTTTCCTTCCACTGCCAGGTTCTCTCTAAAAAGGCATCTCTTCCGATATCTTCTTTGGTAAGTCACTCTTCAGCCAGACTTCTTTCTACTTTATTTTGTGTGGCAATTCCTGCGTGATCAGTTCCCGGCATCCATAAGGTATTGTATCCAGACATTCTCTTTCGTCTTACGAGTACATCTTGGATTGAAAGATCCAATACATGTCCCATATGCAAGATTCCGGTTACATTTGGAGGAGGAATTACAATACTATAGTTTGGTTTTCCTTCTTCCATCTTGGCTTCAAAATAGCCTTTTTCTTCTCGGGTCTTTCATCGTTTTGATTCGACTTCCTGTGCATTATATTTATCTAGCATTTCAAATCTACAAAAAATTAAAAAAAATCTGACTTTTTCATCGTTTTACTATAGCTATTAGGATATGAAATGCAAGAAGTAGTGGTAAGCTAAGTTTACCTGATTGATAAATTGATCGCAAAATATTTGGAGATGTCCTACTATGCTCCATGTTCCAATTCTGAATTTGCAGAAAAGAGCAATATCCCTCATACTTTGTCTGTTCCAGGGAGAAAGGTATTAGCTTTTGATAATTTTGTAGCTTCACTACCTGAGCATCCTATATACAGAAAGTATATTCTTTCTCAGATGGGATTTAGTGATGATACCTTAGAGAATATCTATGCGATGCATGAAGCAATGCAGACAAACTTTGTGCAGAAGTATCCTGATATTATGTTTAGTATCTATGATACTAATAATCCTTTGGTAGTTAAGAGGACGAGTTATGTGAATCCAAATTCTAAACTTCACTCAGACATTTAGAAAAAAGAAAAACCTGAATTTTGCCTCAGGTTTTTTTTCATCGTGAGGTATCCAGATTCTTTGTCTTTGTTCCTACATGCTTATTTAGATTTTCCTTAAATTGATCATGTTCTTCAGCGGTCAGTCCTTCATAAAGCAATGCTTGATGTGATTCAATAAGATCAGAAACCTGATTTCCACGTGCGGTGATAAGTCAAAGCGGCCTAGCATTAATATTCGCTTTCTTGAAGTTTCTCCGGCTTGGTCCTGTCTTTCAGGCGGTCAGAGCATCTAAGAGGTCCTGCCTCATCGCCCCGGGAGCTCTCAATCAACGGAAAGCCTGTTCTCGATCACCATTTGGTAGTCTATATCCGGGTTTTTGGATCGCTGATTTTAGCTCCTTATCTGGGATTTCCTCCTCTACCCAAACACTTTCAGTTCCTTTTTCAGTCTGCTTGATAACCTCTCTCTCGACGAATACTTTCAAATCTGTATGCAGCAAATTATCATCGATATCAAAAGCATACCCTTTGATATATTTCTCCTTCATTACTACCAGCAAACAAAATAAAACATAAATCGTAAAATATACTATAAATATATTGACTTATTTTTCAAGATATATTTTATATAGTAGAAAGATAAAAAAAGAAAAACTGAGTTTTTCTCAGTTTTCATCTAGAGATAGAATCAGATTTTTTGATAAATCTCCTCAATCTTTCTAGTAGCAATAGCGTTCACCTTTTCACTATGCTCTTGAAGAAGTTTCCTTACCTCATCATCTGAAATCTCAGCAAATCTCTCCTGTAATGGCAAAAGAAATGCCGAAAGTTTTTCATATAAATATTCTTTTGCGTACTTATATGAGAGCCCGCCTGCCAAATACTTCTCTCTCAAAATCTGATCTTCTTCAGCATTGATCAAATGCTTCACAATTTGATAAACATTACATTCATCAGGATTTTTCTGCTCCTCAACAGTCTTAGTATCAGTCGGGATCTGTTTCACTTTCTTGAGCAAAATATCCGCATTATCCAAGAGTCCAATATAATTATTATACGACTTTGACATTTTTCTTCAGTCAATACCGATAATTGTCGCAACTTGTGGCTGAATAAACGGTTCTGGTAGTTTAAAAGTTTCTCCATATGCAGCATTAAACTTTTGTGCAATATCTCTCGCATATTCAACATGTTGTTTCTGATCCTTCCCAACTGGAATAATATCCGCATCATACAGGAGAATATCCGCCGCCATAAGTATTGGATAACAAAAAGTTCAAACTCAGATTTCTCCAGCCTTTCCCTTTGCTAAAGCATCCTTGTAGCTGTGCATTCTCTCCATCGTCCCCATAATCGTCAAACAAGTAAGCACCCAACTAAGCTGTGCATGTGCTGGGATCAAAGCTGGATTATAGATCAATGTACGCTGCAAGTCTACTCCACAAGCCATGTAGAGCTTTGCAATAGTCATGGTATTTGCCCTCAGTTCATCAGGATTATGAGTTTGAGTAAAACCATGCATATTCGCCAAAAAAAGAAAAAATTCTGAATCTCGTTCTGTTTTTTGCAGTTCAATGAACGGTCTTACCGCTCAAAAATAGTTTCCCAAGTGAAGTTGCTGCCCTGTTGGTTTAAGTCAGGTAAGAATTCTTTTTGCCATTATCTTATCAAATATAAAGCCAATTTGTCTCATAATAGGGAAATGCGGCGAGGTTTCAAGGATTTTTTTAACTTTATCATTTAAATCTATGGAGATTTTCAGATTTTGTGCCTTCTCTGCTTTTTATATTGACTTTTTCTAGAAAATAATTATAGATATTAACTGTAAATAAAATCATTAAAAAAATGGGAAATATGTCAAACACTGTAAAAAATCCAAAATATTCAAAACACCTGAGTATTTCAGATGTTGCACGACTCTTCCGTATTGAGAAAAGTATTAGGACCAATGTTATGAAAGCTCTTCTTAATCTTGAAGAAGCAAGGAATACTTCCTTAAACCTTAATTTTTGTAATTTCTATGCTGTTATTAGTGAACAGAAATTACAGGAAGCTCTTGGGCTTAAGGAATTACCAGAAGCTTTCTTAACTCCTAAAGAGGCTGCTCAAGAGCTTAACATTACGGATAGAATAGTAAGAAATCTGATTAACAATGGGACACTTGAAAACTATGCAAAGGATTTCAAAAGAGAGATTCTTCTCGATCCAAAGGAGGTTCTAGCAGTATCAAAAACTATTCGTCCAAGATTGAAAAGTGAGATATTCACCACTCAACAGCCAGCTCAAAAAAAACGCGCTTTACCGAGGAAAAATCTAAGGGAAAATATTTTCCCCGCGGTTCCTGAGACTGAAGAAGAAAGGAAGCTGCGAGAAATCGAGATTGCGAAAATTAGAGCAAAAGATGAAAGCTATCGAGCTTTAGAACGGAGTGTATTTATACGCAGAGTATAGAAAACTCAAAGGTAAATTTGAATGAGAAACAAAAACCCTGCTATATTAGCAGGGTTTTCCTCTCTATTAATATTCTCCAGATAGATTATTCAATCCAATCTGTGAACACTCTGTAATCGTGTTGAAGTTCCGTATCTGATTTCAGCTTTTTTTCCATATTATTGATCGCATAAATCGCTGTAGCGTGGTTCTTCCCTCAGAAATATTCACCTATTTTTTCAAGAGTCCATCAAAAATATTTCTTTGCCAAAAGCATCAAAAGCTGACGTGCTGTACTAATTTCCTTTTTTCTACTATCAGATTTCAAATCCTCGATAGAAAGCGAATAATACTGTGCAACCATTTCAACTAATGTCTCAAAATTTTTCGTGCTTTTCTTATTCTGCTGAAGGACATTTTCCATTGTCTTATGCCTCTCATCTGAATAGTAACCAAGTGTCTTGAGACAATTATACACATCATCTTCAGAAATCTCAAGGCCAGAAAGCTGTTGTCTAGTGATCAAAATATTCAAAGCTCCCTCAAGTTCTCTAACATTACTCTTGATATATTGGGCCATCAGTGAAAGATATTCAAAATCAATCTGAAGCCCCTTTCTCTGTAATTTCTCCTCCAAGATTGCAATCCTTGTTTCAAAATCTGGAGCCTGAATATCCGCTACCAATCCCTTTTGAAACCTCGAAGTAATCCTCTCTTCCAAAAGAGTCAATTCCTTTGGAGGACGATCAGAAGAAATAATAATCTGCTTTTTCTTCATATTAAAATCGTTAAAGAGATTGTGGAATACTTCTTGAGTTCTATCCTTTCACGCCAAAAATTGAATATCATCAACAAGCAAAACATCTACATTCTCAAACTTTTTTAGCAATTTAGGGATAGTATTATTTCTGAGCGCATTTACGATTTCCTGAATCAGATTTGAACTCGGTAAATAAATCACCACTTTATCAGGATTTTTCTGCATAATCTCATTTCCAACCGCCTGCATAAGATGCGTCTTCCCAAGCCCCACATTCCCATACAAAAAAAGAGGATTATAGACAATACCTGGATTTTCTGCGACCGCCTTTGCAGCAGAAAAAGCAAATTGATTATTTGCTCCAGCCACAAAAGTATCAAATGTATAGGTCGGATCAAACAAAATTCAAAAATACTGACTTAGTTCAGCTTTTACTGTCTTTTCTAAAGCAAAACTCTGTTCCTGAGGAACCTTTTGCTCATCTGCAATATTTAGAAATTTTTTGAGATCCAAAAGCAGTTCATGTTTCCCACTAGAAAATGGAGTATATACCGCATATCTAAGCGAAAATTGAGGATTATATACACTCTGAATAGCTTCCTTAAGTGCCTTATTAAATAGCTTTTTAATCTGAATCAGAATAAAGTCATTAGGCACTCAGATTACAACTTCCTTTTTTACTTCATCAATATCGGTAATCCCAATATTTCAGAGAAAAGTCAGCATTTTCTTGTGATCAAATTGCCCAGCTATCGCTAAGATTATTTTTTCTCGGAGCTCACGAAGATATTGCTTTTTAGCGGCATCATGTTCTGAGAGAGTATCAATAAGCATATCTTTTTTGTTAGATAAAATTAGTTTTTCTGGAGTATCACATATCAGATTTTGTATTCTTTATTGATACCAGAGGCTGGATTGGTATAATTTCAAAAATCTTTTACCATAAAGTTTTTTCCGAGGTTCTTAAAATCCTCAAGAGTATACTTCACAACTCACTCTTTTTCATTCATGAGTTCTGAGTCACTATGATGATAAGTTAGGAAAACGAGCCCTCCTCTATTTAAATGATCATAAATAGAAGAAATAAACGCCCCTAAAACATATTCCTTATCCATATACATCACGATATGCTTAGCTATGATGAAGTCATAGTTTTTTGTAATCTTGAAATCACTGATTTTACTTTCATAAAAAGTCACACTTGGATGCACTTTTAGATAATCGGGATAAAGATTTCTAATTGAGGTATCCTCTACTGCATCAACCTGAGCTCCGTAGCTCGCGGCCAGCATACTAAAATATCCCTTCCCGGCACCAAGGTCCAAAATAGTTTTTGGATGGTATTGCTCGATGAGCTCACTTACCAATTTTGCTCCTTCCATGTTCTTAATAGTCAAAAAATAAATGCTACTCTACAAATTTCTCTAAAGTCAAAATATTGATTCAAGATCTCGTCGTATACAAATCCTCGAGGGTCATATCTTGTAGCTCATGGCTAAATGAGGCCGTCAAGTCCTCCAATATTGCAATCCTAAACCCTCTATCATAACTCTCTTCTACGAACATTCTCACACAAAGGTTAGTTAACGCTCAACAAATAACCAGATTTTTTATTCATGATAACTCTGATTCCATCTGAGTCTGATAGTAAGCGCTAATTTTTTTCTTTTCAATAATAGTATCTTGCTCCTGAATATCTAAATCAGGAAAAAATTCTGACAACGGACTCCTTTCAGAGAAAGCTCCTGATGCCTCTAAATGCTTCACAAAGATGATCTTATAGCCCATCTCTCTAGCGTAGGCAATCAAGTAGTTCATCTTTTCAAGCATTACATGCATATTCCCCAGATAGTAGTCAGTCTCCTTGCTCGCTCGAACAGACTGCATATTAATAATAACAAGTGCGGTTTCCGACATCATCAAGCATTAAATATAAAATATACTTTCTATCTTACAGTTTCGCAAAGAATATTCAATTTAAAATACAAAAAAACTCTTTAAAAACTCTTTTTCTATTTGATTTAGAAGTCAAGATATGTATGCTAAAGCCTAAGCAGATTTTTAGTTCCTATCTGTACAAGAATGTATGGACTCTATCAATCAAAGGTATGGCAAAAACTCCAAATAGAGATTTATAAAAAACCACATGGATTTATCACACTCTTTGGAAAGGAGTACTTCTACCTGATAAAACAAAAAAAAATCTGATTTCTGACTTTTAGAGAATTTCAAATTATGGGAATTGAATTTCCAGACGACTGGGAAGAAGTCAGACAAGAACTTAAGAAAGTTAAAAGATACTTTTCAAAATCTCGAACAAATATTTTTTTCCAGTTTGGGATTATCAATGAAATCACAAGTTTTGATAATGCCCGAGCTAGAGAAGAAAATGTCGTCTGAAAGGTAAAGCAAATGAGACTTCATATAAGAGCCACTATACAGCAGGAAACTCCACTCAAGCTCTCTTTCAAAGAAAATATGCCTCAATCAACTATTATGGTAAAGCTTGACAAGACCGATGAAGAATTACTCAAAGAAATGAATAGCGGATGTGCAGAGAGGGTAAAAAAGGCAATTAGAAAAGGAGCACAAGTCAGACTTTGAACTCCTGAAGATTACGAAACTTTTTTCAAAAAATGGCAAACTACTGCAAATGGGAAAGGGTTTCATACCGTGAGCAAAAAACAATTTGATACCCTATTAAAGGTTATTATTGAAAATAAATGCGGAAATATGTTTATCTCTGAACTCAATGGAGAAAGTATTGCTGGGAATATTTGTCTCTTTCATGATGATACGATCGTATATCTCTATGGTTTTACCGATAGGAAATACACCAATCTCTGAGGGCATCACTACCTCAAATATGGAATGTTTGAATGGGCAAGAGACCACGGATTTGAATATTGCGATTTGATGGGCGGTGCACCAACAGGATTTCCTGAGCATCCACTCGCCTGAGTCAGTAAATTCAAAGAAAGCCTCTGAGGGATGAAGCGAGAATTTTACGGGAACTTTGACCTCGTACTCAACCCACTCCTCTATTATACCTTCAAACTCCTGACTAAGATAAAGAAGCGGTTAAAGAGATAAGATTTTAGTTTATTTATGATAAAAATATGCCTCAAACACAAAAATCAGTTTTTTCTTCTAGAATGTTTACCATTTTCTTTTGGGGAAGTCTAGGCTACAGTATATTACTTATTTTAAATAGTGTGATAAGAATCCTTGCTTATCGAGAGACATATGAATTTCTAGGTGAAAAAGATCAAAATCTTTCACTTGATTATGTGGCAGCAGCCTTTATGACATTGTGATATGAATTCTACTACTCAATGCTCTTTTGAATAGGAATTTTCACAATAGTATTTATAGTATGGCAGATTATTGCAAAAATAAGAAAGCAATTTTGTCTCAAAACTTTTTTCTACGCGCTCATTTGGTTAGTATGTATTACCGGATGCTTAGTGAGTCTTCACATTTTTAGGCTAAAAGTACTCAAGATAATAGGATATATGTTTTCTCCACAATAGAAAGAGAGATAAGTTTTTGTTTAAGAATAAGAAAAAGAGAAGTCTGATTTCTTCTCTTTTTTTAGTATTGATTGACTTTGTTCCTAATATGGTCGTAGTTTCAGACATCAGGGAATATCTTATCAGTATTTCTGATAAATCAATGACTATTCCCCTCTGGCGATCCTCGTTCACTATAATATACAGCATCCTTATCTTCAAAGCATCATCCTCATCATATACAGGTTGCAGAGAAACAACTACCAGTCACTCCATTCTCATCTACATAACAAACTTCTCCTGTTAACACTTTAAAAGTATCATAATCAAATCCAGAATAAACAGCCTCAGCATCCCAATAGAGATTTTCCTTATCTATATAAAAACAAAGCGTTCACATGTCAACAGTTCGCGCATCATCATAATAAAGAAATTTAAAATATTCTGGAGATTTCGTACGAATCTTTTCTCATAAACTCCAAGAATAGGAGAAATAAACAGTATTTCAAATACGGACAAAACCACAAGTCCCAGAACGGATTGAAACAAAGTGAGACAAAAATATGCCAAGTCAAATAAGGAAAAACACAATAATTCAAAATATCAACATTTTCTTTTTCATTAAAGTCCAAAACAATTAATAAAATAACTCCAGTAAAAGTAATCTTTAGTAGAATTTTTTCAAGATTATCCGACATTTACAAAAGAGGAAGAGGGGAAAAGAGAAGTCTGATTTCTTCTCTTTTTTTGATTTACTCTTCAATATCAATAAAGAAATTAGACACTCCATCAGCATCAGAAAGTGAAAGTGACTCATTATCTAAGGTCTTAGCTATGTAGAAATACTGATCACCATCAATATGGAAAATTACTCCCTAATCTGAACCTCATAATCAAAAATACTGACTGGAGCCTCTGAGGAAATCTTAACTGTCTGAATATCATTTCCCTCCCCAAGTGCATTAATACTCGCAAAGTCAAACTTTTGTAGTCCAGAACTCGCTAAGAGAGTTAAGCCAGTATTGAGATCAGGATTATCTAAGTTTTCAACTTCTATTTGAAGTGTTCCTGTGTAGATATTAAAAGAAAACTGAGCATTTTCAGTAATTTTCTTTGGGTAAAAGTGGAAATACATTACCTGCCCGCTAAAAAGAGCGAACTGATCAGCTTTGCTTTGATAGCTGGAGTTGTTTGCCTGTGAGTAGAAAGGCTTGTCCTCAACATTTTCCTTCCAAACGAGCGTGCCGGTTTTTTGAAAAGCCTCTCGCTCTTGCTGTTTAGTTTGAGGAACTTCTGAAACAGGCTCTAACTTTCCTGTATCTCTAGAAGCATCAAAGCTGCAAGCACCGAGGAAAAAGACTTGAAGAAGAGCAACTAAAAACATAATCTTTTTGTACATGGTTTACAAGAAATAATAAATAAAAACAAAGAAATCAGAAAGGAATATAATCTCTTCAAAAAGATACAAATTCTCCTGAACATTACAAGCCATTTACAATAGAGAGAAAAATCAGATTTCTTCTTTTTTCTAACTTTAGAAAAACTCTACCTTAGACAAACAAAGGTAGAGCTCCATTCCTGGGTTAGTAAGAAAAGTTTTTAGAGCACAGATTTATCATATTCTCCTTCATTAAAATTCACACTTCTCTGTTCTAAATGTCTAAACAAGGACGATCTAATCGATCGTAATCTCTCGTTGAGTCTGAGCAACAATTTCATGAAGCTCCTCATCAGAAAAAAGGAAAGGCCCCTCTTCATCACAAGATGAAAAATCTTTCAATTTTTGAAGTACTTGATAGTCTTGAGATATTCCCATTAACTTACTAGATCTGAATGAATCTACAAAAATTCGATCAGAATAGAAGCTTTTTCCCTGAGGAGCATGAGCAACACTCAATACTTTTGCTGTTTGAGATTCTGATACCTGTCCAGTATCAGTAACACGTTGTTGTTCACAAGAGGCAAATCCTGCAACTGTGAAAATCTTTAGAATAGATACTACGAGCTCTTTCATGTTTCATGCATTTTTTATTTTTAGTTTCTTATATTTGTCATATATATGCTTATTTATCAGTAAAATGCAAGCCAAAGTAGAATAATTAGCAACTCATCATCAAAAACAAAAAAACCTGACACAAAGGTCAGATTTCTCTTTTTCTTTCTAAAAACTTAGAAAGGAAGATCATCAGATGAAGAGTTAGCAGCTCCATTTGACTTTTCAACTCTTCGGCAAGTGATACTATTGAAGTATCTTCCTGGTTGATTTCTAGATTCATTTGCTCTAGCATTCAAATGAACAGTAATCAAATCTCCAGTATTTACATCTGAAAGAAGATTAATCTTGTCTCTGAAGAAATCTACAGCGATAGAACCCTTGAATTCTCTATCAGTGTTTTCTTCTAGAACAACAGTCTGTTTTTCAACACCTTCTCCGATAGTCTCTCTAGGACCGATAAATTTTACAAATCCTGTGTATTGCATAATAGTAGTAGTAATGAATAAAAAAGTAATCTACTTACCTTGAAGATAAGGTTTTTTGTTTCAATTGCAAGGGAAAAACTCATTTCGTAGCAAAATTATCACAGCAACAGTCAAAAAACAATCAGCCACATTAAAAACCGGGAAACTTCGAAGAGAAACAAAATCTCTAACACCTCACAATATCAATCTATCACTTAGATTTCAAACCGTTCAAGCAAAGATGAGGACAAAAATAGGTGACGAAATATATTTTTTTCTCCAGAGATACACAAATAGTCCAAGTCCCAAGGCACTCACTATCAAAATAATCCAAGCATTAAGCTTTAAGCCTCGAGAGATTCCTGTATTAAAAACTGGCTCTAAAATCCAAAGTTCTTGCCCAATTTTATGATCATAAAAGAGCATCTTTGTCAATTGATCAAGCAAAAACAAACCAAAAATCAGAATCCAGATTTTTCTTCCTTTTAACATGATAATCTAAAAAATAAAATTCCCTAATCTCGCATTAAAATACTGATTAGACTCTCTCTGGAGTCTTAATATGGCAGAGATTCATAGCATTTTCCAAGACTTGAGCAAATGCCTTTGTAATAAAGTAAGCTTTTTTCTGAATTCACTCCTCAGTAATCACTCTCTGCACACTATAATAGCTATTATAGAGTCTACACATCATCAGTGCCCATTCAACGAGCAAAGCTGGATTGTCAGTTTCTTCTGCCTGAAGAATGATCATTGGATATCTAGCCATTCACAAAATCAAATCTTTTTCAAGGTTTGTCAAAGATTCAGCATATCCCTGCTCAAAAGTTGGCGTCTCTCAGGATGGAACTTTAGCAAGAATACTCTTTGCCCTAGCGATCGAATAAAGAATATAAGCTCCTCCTGATTCCTCAAAAGTTCTACACGCTTCCTGAATATCACTACTGATCGCAACTGGATTTTTCTTATCTTGCTTAATATCATTGAGGATAATAGATCCTATGGCAAGCTTACGAGCAATAGATTTAATTTCATCAGGAGAAAACTGACTATCTTCATATTTTTTTTCAAAATAAGCTATTGCCTCCGTAATCAGTTTTTTCACATTTGATGCACCATCTCTACTTGAGAGTTTCCTTTTTGAGACACTATCCACATAAAAACCATGATAAACAAATCTGAAATCCACATCATCTATTCAGAGTTTTCTTGCAGCTTTAAAAAGATTCATAAAGTGGTCCTCCTGTTCCTGCCCAACTTCATAAATTACTTTCTTTGGAGCATAGTTCTCAACTCTATACTTAAGTGCTCCAAGATCTCTAGTTGCATAGATTGAGCTTTTATCTCACTTGAGTACAACAAGCCTCTCAAAATTTCAAAAATCAATCACATATGCACCAATATCTCTCTTGATCTCAGAGATCGCAGCTTCATAGATCTTGTCTGTGATCGCTCAATCCGCAAATGCTTTCTCAAACAGAGCAAGCTCAAGCAGAGCAATATCTTGCTGAGCTACTTGCTCAGAATAGAGCTTTACGATTCACTTTTCATAGAGGCTCATCACAAGATTCAGCCCCATCTCAGCATAAAAACTCTCTCAGAGCACATAATCATGGTGAATATCTAGCAAATCATAGAACTCTCAAAAATCAGCCAAGCTCCACTTTACCATATCCTGCCAAAGCAAAGTTTCCTTTTGATTTCCCTTTTCGAGTAGCGAAAATCTCTCCTTTGATGCGGCAACGAAATCATTAAAATGTGCTACAAATTCCTGATAATTTCAAAAATCTCCATAGAATTTTTTGAGGTCTTGGAGCTGTTCATTTGAAAGAGAAAGAAATTCTGATTCAGATTTAGCTAATTTTTCCCCCTGCCTGTACATCGTATAAATCGCGAAAAGCAAATCATTCTTATTCTCATACGCCGTCAAAAGATCAGACCATCTCTCATATCCCTCTATCAAAAATCAGAATCCTCCTCGATCATTGATATGATTTACCCTATGTGTTGTATATCCAGTAGCAGTATAAAGATTAGCAAGGACTTGACCGATAATTGTCGATCTAATATGCCCAGCATGAAGATGTTTTGCCACATTTGGAGAGGAATAATCTACAACAACATCTTCTCCCCTATGCACATCACTCTCTCAGAACTGTGTTTTTTTAGCAAAAATATCTCCTAAAGAATCAAAAAGAAAACTATCAGAAAACGAAATGTTAACATAGATCCCAACAGTTTCAATCTTAGAGATAATCCCCTTCTGAAATAAAAAAGATTCAGAAATCAGATTTTTGATTTTTGGAATGATTACAGAAACATATTCTCATCCCTTATATTTTCTAAGCAAACTCGGTATCCTCACACAGATATCCGCATCAAATTTAGACTTATCCACAAAATCAAACTCTAAATCACTCAAAGACTGAATACTCTCATCTAAAGGTGAGAGAATCTCAAAAAAAGCATTAAACAGCTTCACTAAAGCATATTCAGAATACGGAATATATCCATATTCCTCTCTCTGTTTTCTAAGCTTTTCAATCATTAAAAGCGTCTGAGCATGCAACTTTTGATTTTGCTGAGCTAAAACGTTTTCTTGAAATATTGCAGATGTGTCCATTGTTTTTCTTGCTGGGAAATAAAGGGTACTCTAGCAAGAGTGTATATTTCTTATTGAGAAAATCAAGAGAAAAAGCCGTTAGTGTCAAGTCTCTTTCTCATACAATGAAAAAAAATCTGTTTTTTTGACATTTTCAAAAAAAGTGATATAATATTGACACATTTATATCTTTTCAAAACGAACACAATGAAAAAAACAGTAAAGAACTTGATTCACAAACCAGAATCAGAAAGATCAAAGAAGGAAAAGTTGATCAGAGACATCGCCTTTTTTGGTGTAGTAGTTTACGCTGCAACACTTACATTCCTTCTTGGAAGCGCACAAGCTGACCAAACTATTGCAGAGGCTGAAGCATTCTCAGCTCACATGCAATCTCAGCAAGTATTGACTAAGTAGTTCTTTAACTAAAAAAACAAAAAAAATCTGAAGAAAGCTTCAGACTTTTTTGTTATTTTTTATTTTTTCTACTTCAGAGCATTATTATTTAACAGTAAAGAGAAATAATCTTTAGAAGACTTACCGAAAAAAAGTCAAAATAAAAAAAGCCTCATCATAACGATGAGACCTTTTCTTATATTCAAAGAATAAAATCTGATTTTTTTGGATTCTATTCTTCATCCATTTTCTTAACTTTTCCAGCTCTTTCTTCAATAATCTTCTTTTCGATCATTGCAGGAACCTTTTCATAATTTGAGAATTCCATAGAGAAGGCAGCTCTACCTTGAGTATTAGATCTCAAGTCAGTCGCATATCCAAACATCTCAGAAAGTGGAACCTTTGCAGCAATAGCAGTTGCATTTCCTCTTGGAGTTTGTCCAAGAATAATTCCTCTTCTAGATGAAAGATCTCCCATCACAGTTCCAACATATTCTTCTGGAGTTACGATTTCTACAGACATGATTGGTTCAAGGATCGCAGGTGAAGCCTTCATAAACGCTTCCTTGAATGCCTTATAAGTTGCTACCTTAAACGCTACTTCTGAAGAATCCACATCATGATAAGAACCAAAGAATGGAACCACCTTAATATTGATGATTGGGAATCCAGCAAGGATACCTTGTGCCATAGTTTCTTTTGCTCCCTTATCAATCGCAGGGATAAATTCGTTAGGGATCACACCTCCCTTAATTTCAGATACGAATTCATAGTTTTTATCTTCAGGAAGTTTCTCAAGTCTAAGTTCAACATCTCCAAACTGACCTCTACCTCCAGTCTGCTTTTTGAAGATTCCTCTTGCTGAAGCAGTATCAAAAATTGTTTCTCTGTATGCTACTTGTGGTTTACCAGTATTTACCTCTACTTTATGCTCTCTTCTAAGTCTATCTACGATCACATCAAGATGAAGTTCTCCCATACCTCCAATAATAGTCTGTCCACTTTCTTCATCAGAATAAGCTTTGAAAGATGGATCTTCTTGCATAAGCTTTGAAAGCGCAAGTCCAAGCTTTTCTTGATCAGCCTTTGATTTTGGTTCAATAGCAATCTGGATCACTGGATCAGGGAACTCCATTTTTTCAAGAACGATTGGTTTTGCAGGATCACAAAGAGTATGTCCTGTCTGAGTTTCCTTAAGACCAAGGAAAGCACAGATATTTCCAGCAGAGATTTCTGAAATTTCTTCTCTCTTATTTGCATGCATAAGCAAAAGTCTTCCAACTCTTTCTTTCTTCTCAGTTACTGAGTTAAGCAAAGTATCTCCAGACTTGATAACTCCAGAATATACTCTCACGAAAGTCAAAGTACCAACAAAAGGATCAGTCATGATCTTGAAGGCAATAGCTGAAACTGGTTCATTAAGATCAGCTTTTCTAACTACTGTTTCATCTTCTTTATCAGGGTTGTGACCTACGATTTCACCTCTATCAAGTGGAGATGGTAAGAAATCAATCACCGCATTGAGAACAAGTTGAACTCCCTTATTTCCAAGAGCTGTTCCACAAAGCATTGGATAAAGTTCATTTGATACCACTCCCTTTCTAATCGCTTTTTTGATCAATTCATTTGAAATTTCTTCTCCTCCAAGGAATTTTTCAGCCAATTCATCATCAAACATAGAAATTGCGTCAATCATAGCTTCTCTATATTCTTCTGCTTGAGCCTGCATGTTAGCTGGAATTTCTCCCTCAACTACATCAACCCCCTTCTCTCCCTCGAAGTGATAAGCCTTCATAGTAATCAAATCAATCACTCCTTCAAAGGTATCAGCCTTTCCAATAGGAAGCTGAATAGGGATTGCCTTATTTGAAAGTCTCTGAGCTACAGATTCGATCGACATAAAGAAATCTGCTCCCATTTTATCCATCTTATTTACGAAGATAAGTCTTGGTACTCCATACTTATCAGCTTGTCTCCAAACAGTTTCAGTCTGGGGTTCAGCTCCTTGAGAACCATCAAGCAACGCAACAGCACCATCCAAAACTCTAAGAGATCTCTCTACCTCAACAGTAAAGTCTACGTGTCAAGGGGTATCAATCACATTAATCTGATTATCATGCCAAAAACAAGTAGTCGCAGCAGAAGTAATAGTAATACCTCTCTCCTTTTCCTGTTCCATCCAGTCCATATCAGCAGCTCCATCGTGAGTTTCACCGATCTTGTGCTTCTTTCCTGTATAATACAAAATTCTCTCAGTTGTAGTGGTCTTACCAGCATCAATATGTGCCATAATACCAATGTTCCTTACCTTATCCAAAGGTTTTTTGTCATTTGCCATAACATAAATAGCATAAAATATAAAAATTTGAACGGTTTGAGTATAAAAAAAAGCGATCTATTTACAAGTCAATTATCTCTTTTTTCTTTTTGAGGGAATAAAGAGAATAAAAATCAGATTTTTTATTTCTTATATGTTTTATAAATTATGTCAATATATTAAATCATAAAAAATCAAGAAGCAAAAGATGATTTTGTGATATTTTTATCTGTAAAGTTGAGTTTTTAACATTCCGGAGCTATAATTGAGATAATCTTTTTTTATTTAATATTCATCCAAAATGAAATCACTACCAGAGAATGTTACAATATGAGACTTCAGAGAGGCATTCCAAACTCTACTTGATAAGTATACTCCTACTGAAGAGAAAATTGATATTTCAAAACTCAGCGATAATTGAGTGCTTCGACTTTACGATATTACCTGTACAAAAGATGATGCTCTCAGAGAGCAGAAATGGATGGAATGGAAAGAAGAAGGAGAAAATGCTGAAAAACAACTTTTAGCTGAAAGCTATGAAGTATTATCTATTAAAGAGCAACTAGATAACATCTGGAGTATTCGCGATTCTATCAAAGAGTTTGGAGCTGAACTAAAGACACCATCTCTAAGAGATCTAGAATCTGAAATAAATTTATCTTTTGAGAAATAGGAAAATGGTAGTAGAAAATAATAGTGAGAAAGTTTCAAAAATCGATGAGCTTAAAAATCTGAGTAAATCTGAAATTCGCACAGAGGTAAATAAACTGAATAACTGAATAAAAGATTATTCAGATGTTTTCAAAAATGCTGAATGATATCTCTACAAATATATTAAAAAGGTTCAATCCGCACTCAATGAAGATTGAAGAGGTGATGATGAGCGAGCTTATAAATCCCTCTCTAAGCTAAAGGATTCAATCAGAATTAGTAAAGAAAAGCAAAAAGATAGTATATGGACGTCAAACGAGCATCTTCAACGTATGATCAATGAAGTTGTAGACAGAATCGATAATGCTGAGAATGAGATGTTCGAAATCCTAAAAGCAAATAAAGAGCAAAGTTATATGAAAAAGCAGAATGAGGCTATAGAAAAACGAAGCGGGAAAAAATTTTTCGAGTTTGATCAAAAAAATAACCAATATACTTTTACGGAAGCAAGCAATACGCCTAAAATCCATGAAGTGTTAAAGTATTTTTTCAAAGATGATAAAAATGTGTATACTATTGATTATTCGAACTGTAAAAATGAAAATATAAAAAAGAAAATGATTGATGCCTTGTGAGGAACTGCAAAATGTAGCATAAAATATAATTCAGATAAATGAACCTATAATCTTATTAATGAGAGCTGAGAGATTTCTCAAAGAGCCTTGATTTGGGAAGGGGTAACCCTTAAAACAGCAAAAGCTGGTGCTTATGAAGCAAAGGTAAAACAAAAAGCTGAAGCTGAAAAGCTACCGACTTATAATGAAGCTACCTTTATCGGATCACAAAAATATAAAGCTCTAGAAGAGAGTATGTGAGATACTCTAAAATCTAAGATTAATACTACTACAGACCGTGCGAAATTTATGATTGAAACGGAGCAAAGGCTTGATAAAATTATTAAAACACAAAAAAAGCGTTGATGGGAACTCGAACACTGAGAGCCAGTTTCTAGAATTAACTTTAGAAGCGGACTGATGGAAATCCACTTCATCAATAAAGAAGGTCTAAAAGAAGATATCACCCTTTGGGAAGACGAAAAACAGCTTTGAAAAAAACTCTATGATATTCTTGATGACAATGAAGGAGCATATAAAAATTATCTCACGATGAGAATAAAAGAAAAATGGAATGAAGCTGATCGTTTTTCGAGAAGGAGTCAGGTTTTTGTTTGAACTAAAAATATAGAAAATAATGCTAATCTACAAAAAGAAATTGAGAACTTTAGTTATTGATTAGGGTTGATCGCTAAATTAGTTGACAAAATCAATGATGAAGACGGAACTACAAAAGAGGTAGCAGCATTAAAAGTTGCTGTAAGAAACTATCTTTATAGCCTTGAGAATGCGAATCCATCTGAGGAAGAGATAAAGAAAGCAAAGCAGAATCTTTGAGAACTCTTTATACAGTATAAGGGTAATGATTGATCTTGGTCTAGAATGTCTGATAGTGAGGCAAAATCAATGATTTCAACTATCTTGTCGAGCGATAGAGTCAATGCACAAAGAGCCGTTAGAGAGCTATGAAGTAAGCTTAATATTTTTGGAAACACAAAAACAACTTTCCTGAGAGATGAAATATGAGAAAATAAAGACATTGGATTCAATAAAAAAGGCTTCTCTGAGGCATTCAAAAGAATCGGAGAAAAACTTGAACTTTGAGAAAATGATTTAAGAATGAGTGAAAAAATTCAGCTAATTGATGAGCTCTATAATAATAGCTGAAATAATGAATCAGTCTTTAAATTTTTGAAAAAAAAGGAGCTACTCCCTGCTGAACTAGCATTTTCTGATGAGGGAGTCGAAGATGCTTGTAAAAAGATAAAAAGCGTCTTGGATGCCAGAAAAAATTCTTTAAGAAATCTAAACTACGGACCAAACGAGTTTAAAGCAAGTCAAGAGAAAGAAATCTTAAGACTTGAAGCCAAGGGGAATGCTATAACAGATGAAGAAAGAGTCAGACTTCAATCTCTTAGAATTTTGATAGCCAATCCAGAACTTATGAAAGAGCAAATCGCTAATGCAAAGCAACAAGCAGAATTTGCAATCAAATACGGAGATATCGCGCCTATGATTAGAGGAAGTCTCGCTTTTTCCCTTGCAAAAAACGGAAATGGAATGACTGGCGCCAATGCAGATATTTTCAATAGCAGTCACGGACTAAATGGGCGATATGATTTCAGTGATGAAACAGCAGTTTGGCTATGAGAAGCAGGTAAGATGATAATTGAAGAAGTGTCCATTGCAGCAGTAGC
>CAUSGX010000004.1:0-68305 GCA_963531535.1 uncultured bacterium | reverse complement strand
CAGCATTCTTCTCGCAACATTTTTTGCAGAAAAGAGCCTGAAGCGCAAATCTTCCTGATCCACTTACAGTAAGTGCAACTGCAAGTCCGCAGAGAACTGCATCTAGCTCAATATTGTTCCAATCCCATCCTTTCACATTCATCGCTCCAAGCATAATAATAGCAAGAATTGGAGCCGCTAAAGAAACGAAAAGCCCAAGAATAAGCAATGCTCCAAGCACTACTTCTCCAAGCCCAAGTGCAAAAAGCCACTGAGCAGGATCCAAAAATGTTAGTCCAAGGCTATGAAAAGCCCCACCTACAAATCCAGCCATCCCCTCATTTGCATTGATAAGCTTTGGCAATCCATGAATAATAAAGATAGCACCTACGATAATACGAATCAAAAGAATAGCACTACATTTTCTGTGTTTCATTTTGTATAATAATAAAAAGTAAAGACGGTTTTACTCTAGGAATTTTCTAATAATTATCAAGAGATTTTTTTTAGCGAAAAAGAGAAAGCTGATTTAAGAGACTTAAACCAGCTTCTTTTATTATAAGAATTAGGACTCTGATCTTGACTCACTTCTTATCAAGACCAATCAGAAAAACCAAACATCCTATTGAAAGATAGAAAGCGAGATTGACGTACCTCTCTTCTCCTAACAATGGAAGAGCAATTAACACTGCTGCGACTAGTAAAATAGTGATTTTCGCAGTATAAATGAGAAACTTTTTCATAAAGGAATTCTTTTTATTAACTAGGAGGAAATATAGCAATTCTACTGGCTAAGTCAAGCTCAGATTCAACTCAAGCACCGAGCAATCACAAATAGAACTTATCTCTAATCAATCACCATACAGCTATATCCAAGTTCTTGGATTTTCTGAACTGTGATCGGATATTTAACCTCAGAGAAATTTTCAAGTAAAAAAATCCTCTTAAAATCAGATTCTCCATTTTTTTCTTCCTTAAAAATCTGATTATACCTCCAGTATTTCCCCTGATATAGGATAAAAGTATGGTTTTCCTCATAGATATGATATTTTTTGATTCCAGCTTGAGTAGTTAAGATCTGCCCCTTCAAATGCTGATCAGTCGTTCGCAACTTCAACTGCAAAGGAACAGAGAGTGTATTCTTAATTTTTAAATCCACATAATTATAAAAAACTGTAGCTCCAGAAGCAAAAGGAAGCACCCTTCATGAATCAGGAAACACATCAAAAGAATGCCTATGCCTCTCTAAAACTTCGACATCTAGATGAATAAACATCCAATACAAAAGATTTGAAAGCTGACATAAACCTCCTCAAACTCCAGGGACAACCTCACCTCCAGAAATCAGCATTCCATCTAAATATCACTCTTTATAACTAGGTTTTCAAATTCTCTCCCAAAACGAAAATACCTCTCAGGGCTGAATAATCAATCCATCTAAATGTCCAATCGCAATTTGGATATTTTTAATCTTATTTTTTTGCAAAAGAGGATCGCTCTCTCCAAGTTTTCTCATCAGAAGCGACTGATGCCTCACTGCAACAAAAGGCAAATATGATCAATACTCTCTAGCTAGTTTCAATTTTAAATATTGAAGAGAAGCGAAAAATCTCTTAGCAAAGACAAACAAAGGTCTTAAAAAAGGGAATTTCATACTCCAAGAGAGTTTTTGCTTAGATTGAAAGTCCAAAAGTTCTCTAATCCTTGTCTCAAGCATTTCTCAAACTCATAAAATAATCTAAAAAAGTCCTCACTGTTGAATAACTTTCTTTGGCTGCTGAGATTCTCTAAACTCAAGTCCAAATTTAGAAGCAATTTCTTCCCAACGATCAAATATTTCAAGTCAGAGTTTTTTTGCCTTTTCTGCCTTTGAGCCAGGTTTCTCTCCAATGAGCATAAAATTAGTGGTCTGAAGTGGATTTTCATCATACTGATAACCTTTATCTTGCAAGTGTTTAATGAGCACTCCTCTACTCATTGGAAAGCTTCCAGTCAATGAAAAATGACTTCATCAAATAGATTCTACCATCTTCTCTTCTGAAATTGGCTTCATACCAACACTCTCAAAAATAGACAAAACTTTTAGATTTTCAGGATTAGAAAAATAAAGCTGAAGCCCTTCAATGATCTTTCCTCAAACACCATAGAGTTCAGAAAGTCCCTCTTTATCTCACAAAATATTTGGAATATCGCTCAAGCACTGCACCTTTTTGTTCAGCAAATACTCTGCTAAATCTTGAGCAATTTTTTTCCCAACATTAGGGATTCCGAGTGCATTTAGAAGTCTCCACAACGGTTTTCTCTTCGAGAGCTCAAGTTGTCCAGCAAGTTCAGCAATTTTCTTTTCTCAAAAGTTTGGAAACTTACGAAGCAAAATCTGATTTTCAATCTTTTCTAAAGCATAAATATCAGAAACTGAACGCAAAATCCCCTGTTGAACCAGCACCTCAACCATAGAATCTCAAATTCCTCAGATATCCATTGCATCTCTAGAAACAAAATGAACAATTTTTTCCTTGATCTGAGCAGGACAAGCTGGATTTGTACAATAGTAGTGAATATCAATATTACTAATAGGTCAATTACAAGCTGGGCAAAAAAGTGGAGGACGGATAAAATCCTCTGTCCCATCCCTCCTTTCTTTAATCACTCACACAATATAGGGGATAACCTCTCAACTCCTCTGCACCCACACAAAATCTCACTTTTTGATTTGCTTATTTTGAATAAAATCAAAATTGTGGAGACTTACCCTAGAAATCTGGACTCCAGAGAGCTGAACCGGCTGAATATTAGCAACTGGCGTAATAATTCCAGTCCTCCCCACCTGAAAATCTACGCTCTGAATCTGACTAGCCACCTGTTGAGCTGGGAATTTATAGGCAATAGCTCGCCTCGGATGATGCTCCGTAGCACCTAATACTTCACGAATACCAAGCTGAGAAGCTACCTTTCAAGCATCAGAAAAATCTGATCAAAAAAGACTCATCTCAGATGTTTGTTCTCTATAAACCAGCTCCTCATCTGTCATCTTTATCACTAGCCCATCAAAATCATAGTCCTGCTCATCCAAATATTGCTTAAGCTGAAAATCTTGCGTTAAAGCTCAGATTTCATCAATATTCTGTGGATCATTTACCCTAAAAGGCAACTCAAATACTGGCAATCAAAGCTCTTTCAAAATCAAATGCTGATCTCACTCCAAAATATCATACACGAAACAAATAAGGTTCCTCCTAGCAACTTCAGCACTATCCAAAAGTTTAATACTTCCAGCTGCCGCATTCCTCGTATTTGCAAATGAAGATAATCCTGATTTCTCCCTCTGTTGATTGAGCTCAGAAAGCTGTTTTTTCCCCATCATAATTTCCCCTCTCACTCTCAAGACTCCAGAATAAGGGATTTGCTTGGGCAGATTTCTAATAGTCTTTACATTTTGCGTGATATCTTCTCATATTTTCCCATCTCATCTTGTAATTGCCTGCACAAATTCCCCATTTTGGTAAACAATCTCCACAGAAAGTCAGTCAAACTTAGGTTCTAAAAGGTATTTCCGATTCTTACATCAAGCTTTTTCAGCTATTTTTATTCCTCTCTGCGCCCACGCCTTAATATCCGCAAGAGAATAGCTATTTTCAAGAGAAAGCAAAGGAAAACGATGCTCGGCTTTCTTAAATCCCTCAGAAAGTTGCCCTATCAAGACTTGTGTAGGAGAGTTTGAAGAAATCAGCTGAGGGAAATATTCCTCAATCTGCTTCAGATACGAAAAAAGCTGATCGTATTCAACATCAGAGATAATCGGCTTCGCATCAATATAATACAAATGATTATGATCACCAATCACATCAATAAATTCCTGATATTTTGCTCTCGCCTGTTCCAAATTCAGCTCCTGAGCATGTGGACACTCAGTCATAAACTTCTGTAAATTCAAGGTATCTTGAGATAACTTCCTACTTCCCATCTCTCAAAAAAAGATAAAAATCTGATTTTTCTGCCTATTATTATTGTTTCTTGCTCTAAAAATGCAAGAGATATCTCTAGAAAATTCCACTTGCTTTTCAACCCAAAATTTCTACATATGAAAGTAAACATCTTTTATTTCTACTTAAAAAAACATGCAACAAACACTCATTATTCTAAAACCAGATGCCGTACAAAAAAACCTTATCGGGGCTGTAATCTCTCGTTTTGAACAAGCGGGCTTCAAAGTAAAAAACCTCTATGCACTCAAAGCATCTAAAGGGATCCTAGAAAGCCACTACGAAACTATTGGGAAGCTTCTCACTAGGACAAATGCTGAGATTTTTAATGAAGTTGTAGACTATATGGCTTCTGATACGATTATTCCATTGCTTTTGGAAGGAGAGAATGTGATAGAAGCCGTAAGAGCTATGGCTGGGAAAACTCGCCCTCGAGAAGCTGCTCCTGGGACTATCAGAGGTGATTTCTGAGCAAAAGACCCTAATGGCCCAATCCACAATGTGATCCATGCTTCTGCAAACGAGGAAGAAGCTGAACTTGAAATCAAACTTTGGTTCCCAAATAGCTAAAACAAAACTCTTTTTCGAACTTAAAATTCAAAAAAACCTGACTTTTGATCAGGTTTTTCTTTTTTCATACATTATGAAGATACTATTTTTTTGCCAATGAAGCAAGCCCCTTCATTGCCTCAAGCACCTCAACTGGAATCATCCAAATAGTAGTATTTGACTGATCAGAACTAATATCATTGATTGATTGTAAAGTTCTCAAATGAAGTGCACCTGGAGCTTCGGAAAGCATAGTTGCAGCCTTAGTAAGATTCTCGGCACTCGCAAGTTCTCCCTCTGAAGTAATAATCTTTGCTCTCTTTTCTCTTTCTGCCTCAGCTTGCTTACCAATTGTTCTCTTAAGATCGTCTGGGATATTGATATCTTTTAGTTCAACAGAAAGTACATCAACTCCCCAACTATCAGATTTTTCATCAACAATCGCCTTAATCTTCATAGCAGCCTGCTCTCTTTTCGCCAAAAGCTCATCAAGCTCAAACTGTCCAACAATATTTCTCATAGTCGTCAAAGCGAACTGTGTCATCGCATAATCAAGATTTCTCACATTCAAAACTGCTCTTTCTACCTGATCTTCCTTAATCCTATAGTAGATAACAGCATTAATTGTACATGAGATATTATCCTTAGTCATTGCCTCCTGAGATGGTACATCAACTGCTTTTTCTCTAATATCTACCCCAATAGTCTGCTCCATCACAGGGATAATCAAATTAAGACCAGGAGTTAAAACTCTCGTATACTTTCCGAAAGTAAGGACCACTTTTCTCTCGTACTGATTTACGATTCTTACCATCATAAGCAAAAGAACAACAATTACCGCTAATACAATCCATGGCATCTTTATATTTGGTAATAGAATAAAAAACTAATACAATCAATCTAAAGGAGAAAAAAATTCTGACTTCTCCTCTATTTATGCACTCAGAGAAGTCCTAATGCTAATTGCATCATTTACCATTTCATGCTTCACATTGTGAAATAAGCTCTCTGGCTCTGGATACTCTACCTGCTCCTCAAAAAGACGAACTCCGGCTTCACTACTTATATCTAATTCTGAAGCCTCCTCTGCTGGCAAACGAGAGAGAAAATTCAAAATCTCATCCATATTTCCTAGGAAAGTCCTCCCCTCATCTGGAGTAAGATGCAACTTTGAAAGCTTAGCTAGGTGCTGGAGCTGTGTAGAATCAAGTTTCATACCATATTTTCATAAAACTAAAGAACTATACTTTAAAGATACTATTTTCTCCATAAAATACAAGCAGAAAAAATCAGATTTTTTCTACTTCTGAGACCATAAGTTAACTTTTAATATTAACAAAAAACCTACAACTGAGAAATCACCCACTTTACGACCTCAGCTAAATCAGCCTTCTCTAAATCTCACTGATACTGACTCAAAATCGCCTTCACATTCTGCCCATCATAGCCAAGATTTTTCAGAGATTTTACAACCGCTTTAAAAAGTTTTTGATTCACATCAATACTTGAAGCCTGAGAGAGTTGAAAGTTCCCCTTAAGTTCAAGGATAATCTTTTTCGCCAATTTTGGACCAATTCATGGAATTGACTGGAAAAGCTTGGTATCGAGGTTTTCTATTGCCTCAGCAAGCTCTCAAATTGGAATTTGCGCTATCTGGAAAGCAGTCTTTGGACCAACTCCAGAAACTTTAAGCATTTGCTCAAAATTTTGTTTTTGCTCTAAAGTATCAAAAGCAAAGTAAAAAACTGACTTTTTCCCCTCATCCAAATACGGATATAAGAAAAACTCGCCCTCTGACTGCCCTCCTGCGTATGCAACTTGAACTCCGAACATTTCAGTCAAAATAAAACAGTCAGATTGATTCCTCTTAACCTTTCCTTTGATATAATGAAACATTTAATTTACAAAAAAACAAAATAAATCTGATTTTTCTTCGATTTTCACCTATAAAACTACTCTTAATAAGAGTAGAACTACGATCCTAAAATACCTTTTTTTCAGCGAATTACAAGCAAAAAAATCAAACTTTCCAGAAAATTGACATTTTACAAAAACTAGATATAATATAACATATTAAATTTATTTCTTGAATAGTAAGAAAATGAATAGAGTACACTCAAGAGCAGAAATCAATCCTGAGCATCCTCGCATAAATAAGCGTAGTGAGCTTCAACAACAATACAGAGACGAACTCGCTAAGGCACTTACGGCAACCCGTAAAGAGAAGAATGCATGGGAAAATGGAACTGCATATCGTATCCTAAAAGAAGCGAAGCAAACCGATGAATATCATTTTGCTGAGGAAGGAGTAAAGATGACCCCTGCTATCACAGAACTATTGAATACCCCAAATGATATGCCAGATTCTGAATTTTTGAAAAAACTAGAAGCAATACCTGATCTAAATGAAAATCTAGCTAAAGCACTCATCATAAGTGGAAAATGATGGGCTGTAGCTCAAAAGTTAGATAAATTTCAAGGACTTGATCACGGGAAAATCGCTGATTTTTTTATCAAATATGGTCAAGGGAGACTCGTTGCAGAAAATCTAGAGAAATTTCAGGGACTCGATCACCAAAAAATCGCAGAAACACTCATTGAAAATAAGCTCTGAGGTGCCGTAGCCGAGAATTTAGAGAAATTTCAAGGATTAAATCACCGAGAAGTCGCAAAAAAGCTCCTTGAAAATAAAAAATGAGAATATCTAGCTCAAAATCTGGAGAAATTCGAAGGAATCGACTATAATCAGCTCGCTGATATCTTGGTAGAGAAAGGGAATCTCCATGCCTTAACTGAAAACTTAGAAAAGTTTAAGGGACTTGATCATCAAAAGTTTGCAGAGAAACTATTTGAACATAGAAAGTGAAGATATATCGCACAGAATCTAGAAAAATTCGAGGGACTCGATCATCAAGAACTCGCTGATAGATTGATTCAAACTGGAGACGCTGAATATGTAGCAGGAAACATGGAGAAATTCAAAGGCGTAAATCATAATCAAATTGTAGAAAAACTTAGTAAAGCTTGAAAGATTAGATATGTCGCTCAATACTTAGAAAAATTCAAGGGACTTGAGAAATCAGTCAAAGAAGAACTTCTCTATGAATGATTTAAAAAGGAAGTCAACACAAATCCACAAGCCTTTGAAGAAAAAAACAAAACCGCCTAAAGCGGTTTTTTATATTCAATAAGAGTCCCTATTATTATAAAAAAGTAAAAATCAGATTTTTACTTTTTTTACACTTTTTATATTGAAATCACACTCAAAAATCCTATATATAAGGCATCATTTTATTTATTACTAAGTTATTACCATGCACATGATTCATGATATTGCTACCTATGCAGACCAAGAAAACGGGGTTCTCAATGTTGTTATCGATATTCCTGCTGGATCAAACAATAAATACGAATATGATCACGATTTAGGATGTTTTACACTTGATCGTGTAGTTCATCATAGTATGTTTTATCCATTTAACTATGGATTCCTACCACAAACTCTTTCTAAAGATGGAGACCCTTGTGATGTGTGCCTCTACACTACAAATCCTCTTTTCACTGGTTGCGTAGTAAAGGCAAGACCTATTGGTATCCTTTATACCTCAGATGATGCTGGAGATGATCCAAAGATCATTGCAGTGCCAATCAGCAAAGTAGACCCTAGACGAGATGAGGTAAAAACTATCGAAGATCTCGGAGCCCACAAAAAGGAAGAACTAGAAATCTTCTTTAAAGAAATCAAGAGACTTGAGCACAAAAAATACGACAAAATTCAGATCAGAGGATTTGGAGATCTCAACGATGTCGCAGAAGAGCTCACAACCTCTATCAAAAGATATCAAGAAGAAGATAAGCACTAGTTTATATACTCAATCTTAATAGAAAGAAGACAAAAATCAGAATTTTGTTTTCTTTTTTTATACCTTGACTACCAGATGATGTCAGCGAATAAATCCTCAGTTTCAACTAAAAGGATACTCTCTTTTATCTGAGAAAACTACAAAGCCTATCCGATCCGATGAATTTTTGCGATACTTTTCAGAACACTCACGATCGCTCTAACGACATTACCCGCTCTCTATTACAAAGATATTATCAATATCCTCTCAAAAACACAAGTCGCAACGAGCGAAATTGCTCAACATGGGCTCAGCATATTATTCATCATCCTCTGGATAAAATTAGTCCAATTCATATTTTATAGAGTATATGACTATATTATCATTACTTTTGAGATGAATATCCAAGAGAAACTTTACAATCAAATTTTCAGCTACCTACATCAGCATTCTTTCCAATTCTTCGCAAACAACTTTTCTGGATCACTTATTAGTAAGGTAAGAAAGTGCGTGAGCGGTTTAGAAAGGTTTACAGATATGCTTTCCTGGAATGTACTACCATTTATCTTAAACCTAATTTTAGTCGTTGGAATCATCGCAGTACAAAATACTCGAATCGCAATCAGTATTTTCATTTGAGTTACGGTATTTTCAATCATCCAATATCAGCTTCATAACTGGATTCATCCCTACCAAGAAAAAGCTAACCAACTTGATTCTGAACTTGGAGGACTCTTATCAGATACTATAACCAACAACTTAACTATCAAGCTATTCGCTTCGCTTCCTAGAGAGCAAAAAGCCTTTTCTTCACTCAATCACGACACTGTTCAGGCTAGGAAACTACAATATTATAAATCAATGCGAATCTGGGGATTTTCAGCTTTTTTCGGACTAGTACTAGAAATCGCAATCATGTATGCAGCGATCCGCCTGTGGTGAATGTGAATCTTTGAAATCGGAGTAATCGTACTCATTCAAACCTACGTTCTCAAGATCATTGAGGAGCTACGAGGTATCGGAATGACATTTAGAAGCTTCTTTAGAAATATTAGTGAAATCTGAGAAATGGTTGAGATTCTAGATACTCCGCATGAAGTGATCGATAACTCAGACAAAAAGCTCAAAGTAAAAGATGGAGAAATCAGATTTAAAAAAGTCGATTTTAGCTATGGAGAAAATCAGATTTTTAATGCTCTTGATCTCACAATCAAGCCAGGAGAAAGAGTAGCTCTCGTCGGAGAATCTGGTAGCTGAAAAACAACAATTACCAAGTTGCTTTTTAGATTTTATGATCTTCAAGGAGGAGAAATCCTCATTGATAATCAAAATATTGCGAATGTTACGCAAAATTCGCTCAGAGAAAATATTTCCATGATCCCGCAAGAACCAGTCCTCTTCCACAGAAGTATCAGAGACAATATCGCCTATGGAAAACCGAATGCAACTGAGCAAGAAATTATCGCTGCATCAAAGATGGCAAGATGCCATGAATTCATCTGAGCACTCAAAGATGGATATAATACCCTCGTTTGAGAGAGAGGAATAAAGCTCTCATGAGGAGAAAGACAAAGAGTCGCAATCGCAAGAGCAATCCTAGAAAATAGACAAATCATTGTAATGGACGAGGCAACCTCAGCTCTCGATAGTGAGTCAGAATTCCTCATTCAAGAAGCTATCAATGAACTCATGCAAAATAAAACTGTACTGATCATTGCTCACAGACTCTCAACAATTATGAAGATGGATAGAATCATTGTTATGCACCAGTGAAAAATCATCGAAAAAGGTTCACATCAAGAACTCCTACTCAATAAGGATGGGACCTACAGAAAACTTCGAGATATCCAGTCTGGAGGATTTATTTGAAAATGCTAAAATGACGGTCTCCACTACCGATCTTGATAAATACGAGAATGCGCTATATCATGAAATCTTTATCAAAGAAGAATATGCTATAGCAAAATCAACTATCCAAAAGGCGAAAACAATTTTGGATATCTGAGGACATATCTGACTTTTCTCCGAACGATGTTTGCATCTCAATCCCAAAGTTCACATTCACTACTTCGAGCCATTTGAATGCTTGGTAAAAAAAGCAAAAGCCAGACTTCAATCTTTTTCATCTCAGATTACTTTCAATCCATTTTGAATTGCAAAGACTCCTTGAACATATGATTTTCTCTTAAACGAGAGAAAAACAATGCAATCAAGTCAGCATGCATCATTTCTCAATCCTAAAGGGAAACTTGAAAAAGTAGAATGCAAAAACCTCAATCACGACCTCAAAGATCAAAAAATCTGAACGATTGACCTGCTTAAGCTTGATATCGAGGGGATGGAATTTGAGGTCCTCTTTGATATTCAAAGAGAAAACCGAGAAAAAATTCAGGCCATACTCTGTGAAATTCATCTCCTCTCACCAACCGATGAAGAAAAATTTCCAGCCCTTATCTCACTTTTAAAATCACACTTTACTCATGTAGAGCGAAATCCAAGCCCTTATAGTGAAAAAATTTGACTTTGCTTTTGCCATAAAAAAGAATAGACTCTTAGCTATGGACGATGAATACACTTCTAATCTCAGGTTTCTTGATCTTTTACTTTAATTACCGCTGGAGTTTCTCAGCTACAAACCTCTCAGATCAAGACAAGAGAAATCTAGCCCTTAGATTAGCGATATTCACTGCTCCCTACATTTTTCTTGTTTCACTAAGCCGATTCTTAAAATAAGACTAAAAATCATATTTCATATATGTCAATATAAAAAGAGCAATTCTCATCACAAAAAAATCAAATACGTCAGTTCTCAAAAGACTTTTTTCAATCTATAAAAAACACTCAAAAATCTGAAAAAATCTCTTTTTTACTCTTGAAAATCAGGAGATATCTACTATTATAATAATCGTACAAAGTACTTTTTATATCTTATTTTGTTACAACAATGACAAAGACAGCTCTTATTGCTAGCTTGGCTACTGAACTTGGAGTTTCTAAGAAATTAGCTGCTGAACTAGTTAACGCATTCATCGAAACAGTTATTACTGGTGTTAAGAAGACTGGTGAAGTTAGAGTTCAAGGTTTCGGAACTTTCAAGGCTTCAAAGAGAAAGGCTAGAGAAGGAGTTAATCCTCAAGATCCTTCAAAGAAGATTAAGATCCCTGCAATGAAGGTTGTTACTTTCAAGGCTGGTTCTGACTTCAAGGCTGCTGTTAAATAATTATCTTATAAAATAAGATCAAAAGTCTGACTTTCGAGTCAGATTTTTTTGTTATCTATTTTTTTACTACTACCCCTATAGAGAAACCCAACTTGACATTTACTCATAGAAGAATATAGTACTAATATAAATCAAATAAAACAATAAACAAAACTATCATGGAAACAAAAATTAAACTTAGCTCTAACTACGAAAGCTTCTGGATTAGAGCAATTCGAATGTGTGTGTGGACTTCTACACTAATTGTGCTTTTTTTTATGTTTTTAGAATCCTGGAAATTTAATGCAGTCTTAGGTGGAATACTTCCTGTCGTGATGATCCTTTCAACGCTCCCAATCCTTATGGGAGTTGCGAACGAATTTCACGATAAGATATCTCATCTTCTCGGTATAGCATGCTTTTGTATACTGAATTTTCTTATCGCATGCTATATTGCCAAGCCTTCAGTAAACCTTGAAAGGATAGAAATGCTAACCTTACTGGGACTATTATTCCTCGGCTATCTCACTTTGGACCAAACCCTTTTAAGGACTGGAACTATTAAGCTCATATCAGAGACTCAAGCCTCTCTACAAAGAAGATGGTTATATTACCGGATTATTGAGCATGAGATCGTGAAAGAATATAAGTATGACACGGAAAAACTGGGAGAGGAAGAACTCCAAATGTTAAAGGAAATTCCTGATGATTTTAGTAGAGACTTATTATTACATCCGCACTATAATGAAATAGCAACGTGGAAAAATAATCTCGACAAATTAAAAGGAAAGATTTCCAGGATCAGTGACAAAATCAGACAATTAGAAAAAGCAAAAGAAAAAATCGGCTGTTTTTATTAAACAGCCTTTTTCTATTCAAAACAGATTAAAGGTTGCAATTTAAGAGGACTTGAATATGCTGTAAGATGTTTTTTAGCTTTCATTACACGAAAGTCACTATGCCAAAATCTACTACAAAAACAGTAAAATCAGCAAAAACTTGACAAAAAACACAAAAAGAGAAATCAGATTCTTCTCATTTTTTTGATCAAGGATATCTCGTTTTTGAATGAATCAGAGTAAATAACCTCAAAAATATCGATCTCACACTCCCAAAAAACAAACTCATTACCATTACTTGAGTGAGCTGATCTGGAAAATCCTCTCTAGCATTTCAAACCATATATAAAGAGGGACAATATAGATATATTGAATCACTTTCCAGCTATCTTAGACAATTTTTTAATCTCTGAGATAGACCAGAGATTGACTACTGTAGCGGGCTCTCCCCTGCTATTGCAATTGAGCAAAATAAAAGAGTCTGAAATTCAAGATCTACAGTAGGGACGCTCACTGAAATTGATGATTACATCAGGCTACTTTTCGCAAAATTAGGAGATACCTATTGCTGGAACTGTGGAAGCAAAATCAAACCCCAAACGGTTGATCAAATTTTGCACACAATGAAAGAACTCTACAGCAACCAAAGGATCTATCTCCTAAAGGAGAGCTGAAGTTTCTCTACAAAAGCCGATCTCCTCAAATTTGTAAAAACAAACAAGCAAAAAGTTGAAAAAGGAGGCGGTTTTACAAGATATCTCCTTGTTTCTCAGAATCCAGAAAAAGCTGATCCTATCGAATATTTCTACCTCGAAGATCCTCAAATTCCAACTGACTATTTCCCAATCAATAGCTATGGAATCTTCGACCGTGTGACCTTAGAAGAGCAAAAAGTCTGAAGACTCAAAGAGGATATCATCAAAATCCTCTCAGAGACTAAGAAATTTGGAGTCTATCTAGCAGAAAAAAATACAACAAACGAGCCTACCTCTCAAAAACAAGTAGAAGCTAATTTTTGAGCAGGAATTGAAATCACACAAGCAAAAAAAAGCAAAAAAGCTGATTCAAAAGCGGATGGTCAAGAAATTACCCGATGAACTCGTATTCAGCGATTCACTGACAAAATGTACTGTCCAAACTGCAATATTACCTATCCAGAATTTACAACACAGCACTTCTCTCCTAACAGACAAGAGGGAGCATGTAGCCACTGTCTTGGAATCTGAGAAATTCTCCAAGTCGACTATAATAAAGTCATTGATCCTGCAAGTCCATTAATAGATGCCATTCTTCCATGGAGAGATAGCAATCTAGGACAGTGAGTCCTCAAAAAACTCTGCGAAAAATATAGTATGGATCCCGAAAAAAAACGAGCAGAACAGCCAGAACGATTTCTCAATGTGGTGGTCGAAGGAGATCAAGAACTTTTAAGAATCAACACCTGAGGAAAATATACCAGTATCAAATACAATGGAATCGAAGAAATCATCAAAGATCAATATGTAAAAGGGCTTTTGACCGTTGATTTTCAAGCAATGCTCAATATGAAGACCTGTCCTCACTGTTTCGGTTCAAGACTCAAAAAAGAGAGTCTCCATTGCTTCTTAACAATTAAAAAGCAAGATATTGAAAAGAAATCTGACTTTTCAGACCTTTTACCTACACTTTTCACTCAACAAGAAGGATTACCCTTTGCTCAACCTGAAGATCAAGATCTGATAAAATTTAATATCCGAGATCTTCAAAAAATTGAGCTTAACGAACTTATAAACCTTCTAGAACTCTACAAATCCACAAGTGAAAAGCCGATCAACCTCCTTGAAAGAATCCTCAATCCACTCCTAGACAGAGCAAAAACAATCCAAGAACTTGGACTCGGATACCTCATGCTAACTAGAGGTGTTGATACCCTTTCTGGTGGAGAAATTCAGAGATTAAGACTCGCAAAACAGCTCTGAAACAAGCTCACAGGGATCATCTATGTTTTGGATGAGCCAACTATTGGGCTTGATACCTGAGAAATCAAAAAAGCAATCGTCTCAATCAACAAACTCAAAGAAATGGGGAATACTATCATCGTTGTAGAGCATAACGAGGAATTTATTAGAGCATCAGACCGAATAGTAGAAATCTGACCTTGAGCATGAGATTTTGGTTGAGAACTCATCTTCAATGGTAGTTATGAAGAATTTACCAAGACAAGAACACTGACCTCAGATTTCATTACCTGAAAAAGAAAGGTTAGCATAGACTTTTCTCATACTCCAAGCAAGAAACGAGTAGATATCAGAAAGGCGAGCAAATTTAATCTCAAAAATATTGATGTAAAATTCAATCTCTGAAGTTTTACAGTGATTACCTGACCTTCTGGAGCTGGGAAAACAACATTAATGTATACCACACTCTTCAGATTTCTTAATGATAGACAAAAATTTGTTCAGAGTTATATCAGACTTCAGCTTTTGAAAAAAGGACTCACTTGGGAGGAAATCCTCGCCGCACCTGTAATGAGAGCTGAGGAATATGCCCACTTTGAAAACCTTGCACTCCAAGAGTTCTATCAAGATATCTGAGTAGAAAGAGTAACGGGACAAGAAGAAATTAAAAATACCATCTACGTAGACCAATCTAGCATTGGGAAAACTCCAAGAAGTTGTCCTGCCACCTTTGTAAATGTCTTTGATAAAATTAGGCTCCTGTATGCTGGAACCAGTGATGCCAAATACCTTGGTTTTAACAATTCTCATTTCAGTTTTAACTCAGACAAAGGTGCCTGCCCTGCTTGTAATGGATACGGATATAAAAAAATTGAGCTTCAATTCCTGCCTGATACCTATGTTCCGTGTGAACTCTGTCAGGGGAAAAGATATAAACCTGAAATCCTATGAATCACTTGGAGAGGAAAAACGATTAGCCAAGTCCTTGATATGTATATTGACGAAGCATTAGACTTTTTCTCAGAAATGGATCATATCAAACAAGAACTCGAGCTGATGGTAGAAATCGGGCTCGGTTATCTTAAAATGGGACAACCTGCACATACCCTTTCTGGAGGTGAATCCCAAAGACTCAAACTTGTAAAACACCTCCTCAAAGAATATAGATGAAATACCGTATACTTCCTTGATGAGCCAACAGTAGGACTCCACCCAGCAGACATTGAAAAGCTTTTGAAGGTGATCAAGAGGTTCCTTGAAAAGGGAGATACCATCTTGATGATTGAACACGATGAAGATATCCTTCAGTTCGCTGATCATATTATCAGATTAGATAATGGACAACTCGTAAAATCTAAATAAATTCAACACAAAAAAAGAAAAACCTGATATTACCTCAGGTTTTTTTATTTCTTTATCTTAAAGATACTATTTTACTTCTTAATCACCGCTTCAATCGCAGCAAACATTCCTTCTCCATCCTCGTTGATGATGATATATACCTCATCACCTGGCTTTCCATGATGGAAATTCACAGCAGCTTGATTGAGGAAATAAATCTGACCTTCTTCTGAGTGAGCAGTAAATTTTTGGTCATCAGTCTTTGAAAGAATCGCCTTCAAATGCTTTCTTCCTGCTGGTTTAATCAATTTATAGATCATCTTTCCCTCCGGAGTAATTTTAAGCTTAAGGGTATCCCCAGGGATCAACTTAGTTTTACTTGAATAATTGAGCGGAACAAGGTACTTCTTTTGATCTACTCAAACCATGTAATATCCATCAAAAATTCCCTCAATTACTTCCATTTCTTCATCAGTATACGCTTCCCTAAGCTCATTAGCTTCTGCTTCACCAAGACCAAGACTTGATGGATCCAAAGAGTTTGGATCATTAGGGTCAAAGTTTGCAAGTTGACTTACAGCAACCTTCACTCTCTTGAGTTCTAGTGATACCTTAGTCAAAGCATTCTGAGTAAATTGGAGGAGTTGCTGATAATCTTTCAATAAATCCTCTGTCGTTTTTGTTTTTGTCATTGCAGTTTGTTGTTAGATGATAAATATTGCGATATCATTATATCGATTTTTGTCAAGATTGCAATTTTTTATGAGAGTTTTTTAGAGATAAAATTTTCCTGAGTTCTGAAGCTAGAAAAGGAAAAGAAACCTGAGTCTCATTTCAGATTTCTCTCCTTCTTTTTGATCAAATATATTTACTTTTCCTGCTCAACTTCCTGATTTTTAACTACAACCTGCACTTCTCAAATCACATTCCTCTTAACCCAAAGCACCTTAAATTCAAGAGTACTATGCGTTTTATTTTCCAAATCATCATGCAGATGAATATCCAAGCTAATTTTCTCTCAACTACTTGGAAACCTCTCAAAAGAACTCGTAATAAAGTAACTCAACGTTTCTGCCTCATACTCATCATCCAGCTCAATCTCATCTGGATGAAGTCCAAGCACATTCAAGAGCTCATCCATTCTTACATACGACTGACAAATCAGAGTTCAATCCTCATTTCTCTTGATTGGAGTAAGTTCTTCATCAGACTCATCTTGAATCTCTCAAAATACTTCCTCAATAATATCTTCCAAGCTCACAATTCCATCAACTCCCCCATACTCATCTAATACCACAGCAATATGCTTATGCGTCTTTTGAAATTTTTGAAGAAGCGAATCAATAGGCTGACTACGCGGCACCTTAATAATTGGATTAAGCGTCAATTGTGAAAGCAATGTTGATCAAGAATGTTCCTTTTTAAGCCTCAAAAGCTCCTTAAGCGTAACAATCCTATCTATCGTATCAATACTCTCATGATACACAGGAATACGAGAATAATGATATCCACTGAGTTTTTCTATTGCATCATCCAAACTACACTGATCATCTATAGACTTGATCTTGATTCTTGGAGTCATGATCTCCTCTGCTGTCAATTCATCCAAAGTCAAAAGCTTCTTAATCTTTTGATCCTCTCAGTCAGTAAAGACACCAGCTTTTTTAGAAAGCTCAATAAAAGCCTCCAAATCTGACTCACTAATCAGATTTTTCCTCTCCTTCTTTGTCAATCCCTTCATCATTCGCTCCAAAACAAATATCAATGGAAAGAGAACCTTTATCAATACCGTATAAATAGGAGCAATACTGAGCGATATTCTCTCTGCATGACGCGTTGCGAGGGTTTTTGGGAAAATTTCTCAGAACAAAAGCACCAAAATCGTCACAACAGCAGTTGCAATAGAGACAACTAATGTCTGATCAAACTGCACTTTAGCTGCAATATCCATAGCAATCACAGTCGCCAAAGAAGCAGCAAAAATATTTACGATATTATTTCAGATCAAGATTGCTATTAGAACCCTTTCTGGCTTGAGTTTAAGCTTATAAAGAGACTTTGCTCAGCTTTTTTTCTCTTTCAAGAAGACTGAAGCCTTGTGCATTGGCACTGAAGTAAAAGCCGTCTCACTCGCAGAGAAAAACATTGACAAGAAAATTAAAATCACAAAGAGCAAAAGCGATAAGGGGTCCATCTTTAGACAAACAACATAAAAAGAATAAAAAAACTGAATATATTTCACAAAAACTCTAAACTTAGAGTTCAAATATAGCTATCCGAACTCAAATTGCAAGTCCGTCTTGAAAAACCGTTTTCTAACCTCTCCTACTGCATATCAAAACTATATCCCTTATGATCAGAACCTGGGAATTGTATAGTTTGAATACCATCTACTGCAACCTTCGGACTGATAAATACATGATCAATATGACTTTCTATAGGCAAAGCAAATGCTAAAATACGCTTAAGACGAGCAGAAAGTGTTGGTAATTCTTTCTCCATTTTCAAAAGTCTAGAGGCACTTCGTGTCATCATAAATGGGAAACGAGCTGTAGTATTTCTAAGAATTCCATCAATCTTTTGAGCAAACTGCTGATAATATATTGACCATGGACTCACATTAAAATCTCAAATAACAAGTACCTTTTCTCTTGTTTGTGAATGATAAGTCTTTGAAAGATCCTCTGCTAAAGAGTTCAGCTGCACATTCCTTCTCTGGAAATGTGCTAAGCTTGTCGGAGAAGTAGTGTGAATCAAATATACCTGATATACACTATCTCACCTCGTCATTTGAACGTGCAAATATCCTCGCTCACCTTTCTCAAAGGTCTTTGAGACATTTCTCAGTGGATATTTACTAAATATAGCACTTCAAATCTGACCTTTTACACTCATATTCATAATTTTATAAGGATACTCTTTTTCAAGCATTTTTCAGAGATTATCCTGGTGATGCTGACTATATTCTACAAAAAGAATTAAATCTGATTTCTTATCTTTTATAATCTCATAAATCTCTTGATATTCACTATTTTCCTTGTAAAGATTGGAATAGATGACTCTTATCGGATTATCTGTCTGATGTGGATTCCTACTTTCTAATCCATAAAAATGCAAAAACTGTGCTAAAAATCACCAAAAAAGGCCAATAAATCAGATCATAATCCAAAATTCAATCGTAGAAAAGAACTTATCTGAAGCAACCTTAAAAAAAGAAAAAATTGAAATTATAAGTCCTATAAAAAATACAACCATCCAATATGGCAAAAAGCTGATTGCAAGCTCTCAATAATACTCTCCTCTTCCAAAATATACAACACCTCACAAAATAACTACCAAAGCCAAGAAAATACGCATATTCTCATTCTTATAGATAAAGACTTACCCGATAATAGGAATTTTCTTGAAAAAGGCAACCTTTGTTTATCTCTACAAACAACGAAATTCTCAAGCTAGCAATCTAAGAAAACAAAAAAACAGGTGGAGACAACCTGCCTTTTTTATCTTGAGATTTTACACAGAGCATTGTTTTACTTAATTGCTATTTCCTCGATCATCATATGCAAGTTTTGATCTATTTCTCTCAATCCATATTCAAAATTATTTCTAATCATTCCATTTTCCCTCATCAAAGTATTGAGCTTATCAGACAATTCCTGCATTCCAGACAAAAACAACTCCAAATCATACTGAGAACGAATAAGTCAGTTTTTAATTTCTTTTTGAAGTCTAGCAGTATAAAGTCTAAGCTGAACAAGTGTTTTAATCACCACATCTACATATTCAGTATCAAAATCCTGAACAATCCCTCCTCCATATTGGCTTGTTGCTTCTCTAGTACAATCTAAAGCTCCAATCAAAGCATCACAAGTAGAAGCAATCTTATCCAAAAGAGTGTTCATTTTGGTTGTTGTACTTGCAACGGTATTGAGACTGTTTAATTCGTTCATTGTTAGATTCTGATAGAGAATAAAATATAACACTTCAATTATACACGACTTTTTACAAAAAACAAAAAAATCTGATTTCTTATTTCTTTTTCAACTTCCCATTTTCATTTTTTATGATATTATGTATTTTTTAGCATAACTTCATAGGGAATAACTATAGTTCACAAAAAATAAAAAAACTTTTTCCTGCCCTGCAGCAGCATAATCATCACTTGAAAATTCAGATCAAAACCATACAAATAAACAAATTTTTTAACCTTTTGCATACAACACCACATGCAAATATTAAAATATTGATGGATCAGTCTAGGAGCCATATTTCTCACAACACCAACTTTTGCAAGCACAGGACTAGACTCCTCTATTGAATGGACCAACTATAGATCATGTATTGATTTAACAACTTCTCTCAAAAAATATCTGGCAAGTTCTGAACTATCTGAACGATTATTGAAGAGTAATTATGTGAAATCAGACAAGGATCCTCTAATAAACCAACAAACCACCTCGCAGACCTATTTTTCTTATTTAGATAAAAATCAGCAGCTCCTCTATCTTTTCAAATGAGCCCAAGAATCAAAGACCAATACTGTAAATATTGCAATCCCAACACTTTTAGCGAAATTCCACCTGCCAAAATCACGAAAACATATTCAGACTTTTTTTTATCAAGAGAAAAAGCTGATTATCTCAGCAGAAGAAAATCAAAACTCTCTAATCGCCATCTATACTATTGAGGATAAATCATTTAAGCCACTCAAATACTATAAAATGAGCGGTCCATTTAAACAAGCTCAACTAGTATGAGATAAGTTCTACCTCATCACACAAAAACAAACAAGCAAAGACAGCTTAGAGGCACTTCTCAAAGCAAATTGAGAAGACAACACTTTTCTCCCAAAACTTGAGCAAGCGATTAAATACTGACTCAAAACCTCAATAATTTCACAAGCAACTTGTCAAAAAATCGCTCACAATATTACTGACGGAGAGTTACCAACTCTGACCTCACTAGCAATTTTCAATCTTAACAGCCTAGATACCCAGCCAGAGATCAAATTTTTCCTCGGACAACTCGATCATATTGCGATTTGATCAGAGTACCTCTACCTCCTCAAATCACATAACAATACAGACATCACCTGCAAAAATTGTTCTCAAAAAGCTGAATGAAGCTGAGAAAAAACACTTATTCAGTGATTTTCACTTGATCCAAAACTCTATCAGAGCAACAATGCAATTCTTTCTTGAACCATACTCTCATCAAAAAATTATCTGACAGAAGACTTCAAGCTTGAAATCCCCCTCTATCAAACCAGTGGGAAAATGAAACAATATCGCCTACTGCAAGCTGACAATAAGCTCAGCACTTTTACTACAACAATCTTAGCTGAAACTGGATCCAACTATCAAAATATAACAAAAGAAAGCTGATCCTATCAGCTATCCAATGATGAAACTACACTGATCATCACTCAAAACAATAATCAATACTTACTCCCAACAAGTGAACGAAGAAAAAACCAGCTTTTCACTTTAGGGAATAACCTCATCACGATACAAAACACAAATAACGCAATCACGATAACCAGCACTGAAATAGGACAATCAAAAGGAAGAACTCTGCTTTCGCTAAATAATGCAGAATTGCTTGATAACATGTATTGGAATAGTGAACAAAAAATCCTCTCTCTTATAACTCGTGAAAACGGGAAAACTACACTGAGAGGCTATGATCTTTGGGATCCTAAAGAGGCAAAACTTCTTTTCAAGAGGACCTATCCCGTTCTTAGTAATTTGAAACATCCCGATCTTTATATACATATGGAGAAATACACCGTACTCATAGCTCAAGGGATTGCAGATTTTTTCGTGACAAGAAACCATACTCTCACGAAAACTATCAAAATAAAATAACTTGCTTTTACATCAGACTTTTTTATTATTACTTTTTCGTGATTAATGGGACAAAAGATTATCATTTTAGAGAATATCCGCTCGGCTTATAACGTCGGGAATGTTGTGAGAACAGCAGACGCACTCGGACGAAATGTATGGATCACTGGATATACACCATCACCTATTGATCACCCTAAAGTTCGCAAAACCTCACTAGGAGCCGAAAATCATGTTGGGCTCAAACAATTTGACTATACCAGTGATGCCATCAAGTATGCTAAAGAACACAACATCAAGGTCATAGCTGCCGAAATCACTAATGAGGCAAAACCGCTTGATACCTACACACCAGAAAACAGCAATCTTGCAATCATCTTTGGAAATGAAGTTGAGGGGGTTCTTCCTCAGACACTCCAAACAGTAGATGAAGTGGTATATATTCCTATGCAGGGCATGAAAGAAAGCATGAACATTGGACAAAGTACAGCAATTATGATGCGAGCTTTAAGAAACTAAAAAATATAAAAAATCTGACTTTTAAACCTTTTTAGCAAAAGTATGGACCATTTTTACAGTGTATTCAATCGAATACTCAAGCATATCGGTTTTCTTCTGGATTTTGTAATTCACATTGATAAGCATCTTGCACGACTTTTTCACCAATATGGACTACGAGTATATGCAATCATCTTCGGTGTTATCTTCATTGAAACAGGATTTGTTGTTATGCCCTTTCTGCCTGGAGATTCACTCCTCTTCGCCTCAGGAGCCCTAGCAGGAAACCCTATGAATCATATCAATGTGCATATACTCTGGCTTCTTATCTTCATGGCTGCAATACTTGGAGATAGCCTTAACTATGAGATTGGAAAATTCTTCGGACCAAAAATCTTCAAAATGAAATCAAAGCGAATCAAACAAGAATATCTTGAAAAAACTCAACACTTTTATGAGAAATACTGAGGAAAAGCAATCGTCTACGCTAGATTTGTACCGATCGTGAGAACCTTTGCTCCATTCGTAGCTGGAATCGGAAATATGAAATATACCTCATTCCTCCACTATAATCTTCTCTGAGCATTTCTTTGGTCAGCATCACTTGTATATGCGGGGTTCTTCTTTGGAACTATTCCTATTATCCAAGAACATTTCAGTTTCCTGATTATCTGAATCATCATCCTTTCAAATCTTCCAGTCCTGATTGAACGATACAGGCATCACCGTCATGCTAAAAAAGTAAAACAAGAATCCCCAAAAGATTCTGCAGAAAAAATAGAAGAAAAATAGAAGAAAGATTAAAAAAAACCTGAATTAACTCAGGTTTTTATTTTTTTCATATTTTTAAGAAATAATTCCTCCTCATAGACAAACCTCTCCATCATACAAAACAAATACCTGCCCCGGAGCCACTGCCCATTGAGGATCTTGAAAACGAATCTGCAAATCAGATCACTGCTTCCCAATAATCTCACAAGCAATAGGAGGATTTTGACGATAACGAATCTTTCCTGAAAGCTGACTTCAAACTGGATACTCCTCTGCTATCCAATGCCAATCTTTAAGTAAACATTCTCTAGATTGAAGCTCCTCAGCATCTTTATCACAAACATACACAGTATTTTCCGCTATATCGATACGATATACATAAGCCTTAAAGTTCAGTCCAAGTCCCTGTTTTTGACCTATCGTAAAATAATACGCTCCTTGATGCTCTCAAACTTTTTTCCCATCAAGCGTTTTTATCGCTCAAGTTTTCGGAGGAAGCTTTTTCATTAGGAATTCTCTAATTGGAATATTTCAAATAAAGCAAAGTCCCTGAGAATCACGACGCTTCGCATTTGGTAAGCCAATACGCTCAGCCAAGTCCCTAACCTCAGACTTTCTCATCGCTCATAATGGGAAAATAGACTTGGAAAGCTGAAATTGATCGAGTCCAGAAAGGAAATAGCTCTGATCCTTAATTTCATCGACTCCACGAAGCAAATGAAAAAATGCTGAATTAAAATCAGTATCTTCTTTATCTCTCAAAACCTCTCCATGGCCAAGAATCTGAGCATAATGTCCAGTTGCGATCTTGTCAAAACCTTCTGCTAAAGCCTTTTGTAAAAAAACATCAAACTTGATCAGAGAATTACAAAGAACATCTGGATTTGGAGTAATCCCCCTCTGATAGCCCTCAAAAATATAATCAATAATTTTTTCCTGATACTCTTTCTGAAGATCGTAAGCACGAATTTCAATTCACAAATACTCAGCAACCTTAATTGCATCAATAGAATCCTGATATGTAGTACAGTTTCCTTCCTCTGAAACATAATTTTTCATAAACCCAGCCATGACCTCATGCCCCTGCTCCTTCAAAAGATAGGCAGCAACAGCAGAATCAACACCTCAGGAAAGTCCTACCAAAATTTTCATCTTGCCTATCATATTCAAAATTAAAAAAACTATCTCTTCAAAAACTCCTCAACGATACTCAATGGAGTAATAATCATACAGTGTTCTGTATTGAAATCTAAACCATTTTCTCTACAAAATTCAAGCACCTCATCATCAAAAGTTCAAGGTTGAAACCAGACTTTTTTGATCTGTAATTCTACGACTTGAGGGAGTATCTGCAAAGTCAACTTCGGATTGACCATAAAAATCACGACTTCGGGAGCAGTTTTCAGCTCAGAAAGAGAAGTAAAGCACGGAACTCCAGCGATCATTTGATAGTTTGGATTGATAGGAATGGCTTCAAAGCCTCCTTCTCTCAAGCGAGTAAAGAGCCTAAACGCAAGAGATTCTGGATTCTCAGAGGCTCCAATCAGAGCAAGGGTAGACATAAATAGCAAGAAAAAGAGGGTAAAAATTTGACAAAATACTATGGGGGGGTATAATGAAGGTAGAAGTTTTAGTTACTATTTCTTATCTCATGATTCAACATTATTTCTTTAACGCACTTGAGAATCCTCAGACACTTAGTCTCTTTGGGAGAGCATTAGAATCTTTGTTTTGGAGAGCTTTTTTCCTCGTGGCATGCAGTATTCTTTTACTTTTTGTTTGATATAGTGTCTATCTACTGATCAAAAAGCATTCTCTTACTTCAGGGAGAAAGAATCTGACTTTATCTGAGTTAAAAAACTCATTTCTTCTTAGCTATGAAAAGCGAAAAGGCTCTCTTTCCAAGTCTCGTTATCTTATCCTTTGAGCCGTGCTTCAACTCCTAAGTTGGAGTTTTGTTCGTTTTATCTTTGATGCAATGTCTCAAGGGCTAGAAACCTCAAATACAAATGAACATTTTGCTATCAATATGCTTTTAGGGAAGTGGGCATCTTTCTGTTTGTTGATCTTTATGATCGCCCCTTATTTTATCACTTTTTCCTTTGGGAATAAGCTCGTTCGTAATTTGGGAATACTGACCTATATGTTTTGAATCTGATTTTTGTTTTTTGGATTTCTCGTTCAACTTGGAACCTTTTAAACCTTCAAAAAAAAATCAATCCTATGCTCAAATAATCTTATCAATCAAACCATACTCTAACGCCTCTTGCGGACTCATTCGCTTATTTCTCTCCATATCTGCAAGACACGTTTCATAACTTTTCCCACAGTGTTTAGCAATAATTTCAGTCAGATTTTTCTTTACTTTAAGCATTTCCTCTGCCTCAATCTGAATATCAGTAGCCTGACCTGAGATTCCACCTCATGAAATCAATGGCTGATGAATCATAATTCTAGAATTTGGCAACGCAAACCTTTTTCCTTTGGTCCCCCCAGTCAAAAATACTGATCCCATTGAAGCGGCAAGTCCTGTACAAATCGTCTGAACATCACATTTAAGAACCTGCATCGCATCATAAATCGCAAGTCCAGAATATACCTCTCCTCCAGGAGAGTTGATATACATAATAATATCCTTGTCCGGATCCTTTTTCTCAAGATAAAGCATCTGAGCGATCACAGTATTTACCATCGCACTATGTACTGCCTCTCCAACAAAAATAATTCTATCCTCTAAAAGTCTAGAATAAATATCATATGCTCTCTCTCAAGCTTTAGTTTTTTCAATAATTGTAGGGATCAAGGTCATAAGCCATAAATATACAAAATAAAAACAAATCAAAAATCTGATTTCTTCATTTTTTTGAGAGTAGCGTTTTACTTTCAAATTTCAACTTGAAATTTAGAACAAAAACGATACTCATTAGATATTCAAACCTTTATTTTTATAAAAGAAAAAAATGAAAAAACTCTGAATAGGTCTTATTTGAACTATGATGGTTATTTGATGAAGTGCTTTTGCAACAAACACTACGAAACCAACAACAGCTCAAATCAACTCTTTGAGTTCGAAACTTGAAAGTAATAAGACTAAACTACTTAATAGTTTGGAAAATAGCAAGACTAAGCTTAAATCTATTGCAGATGAAGCGAAAAAATTCGCTGACACAACACTTTTTGATGCTGCGAGTTGTCTCGGTGCGATTCCAAAAGAAGATCAGAATCTTGACTACAATAAACTAACTGACAATCTCAAAACCAGTATTCTCAATGAATACATTGGACTAGACGGAGATATCAAGAGATATGGACTACAATTGAAGGATACTGATCCTATTTTACTAGGAAATACCTTGGATAATTTCTATAATCAAAATGCCATCAAAATCACTAACCTAGAAAACGACTATTACCTCAAGTCTGGAAAAACAAAGGCAACTTTCTTAGAATACGTAAAAAACAACCAAGATCTTCTTAATGGGCTTGCTCAGAAACTTGATATCATTAAAAATGTAAACAAATATGCTGATGCCGTAAGCGGAGCTTTTTCTGGATTAAACAACGCTATCAATAACCACTCAAGTCTTTGGACAAATATGAATAAAATCAAAGATCAAACTCTCTCAAATATAAGTATAGATTTTGATACAACTATCGGGGAGATGATCAGCACCCGCAATCCTAGTCCTGATATTCAGGCAAAATATCAGATTCATAAGGATAATTTTATGAGAAAGATGACATCTGAGGCAAATAAGTCAGTATATTATATCTTTTCAGCTTTCTTCGACTATGATAAATATGCAGAACTTATGGGAAAGCAGGAAGATATCAGGAAGAAGTTTTATACCGCATCTGGAGAGGTAAATTGCAGTCTTCTCCTAACAACAAGTGTAAATTTCGCAAGCTATACTCAAGACCTTGAATCAACAGCGGACACTCTTAAAAAAGGATTAGAAGAAATTACTGCTGGTATCAAGAACTGAAAGGTAAAGCTGAAGGATTTAGAAGCTATCGCAATGGATACTTTTAATAAAACAATCACAGGACTTGGGGAGCAATTAAGAAGAGATTTCAGGTTAATGTTAGAAAGTGACACACCAGCTCAAAAACCTGAAACCAATACATGAGCAGTTACAGAAACAGGTTCTCAATCAACAGATATCCCTGCTCAACCACAGCAACCTACTCCATCAGAGCAAACTCCCGCCCCTTCAAAAGCTGTAACATTTACTCAGACTTTTAAGAAAGGGCAATATCATCAGCAGGTAAAAGCTCTTCAGACCTACCTTACTAACTGGTGATTCTATAAAGGAGCAATTAATGGAGTCTATGATAGAGCCACAATCGAAGCAGTATATCAATTCCAGCTTAAGAACGGAGTAATTACGGGGAAAGAAAAAAATAAGTCTGGATATGGACGATTTGGTCCACAAACTAGAGCAAAAATCAACAGTATGATTTAAGAATAATGCCATCTCATGCAATATAAGAAATGATTTACTCTTTTAGAAATGCTCCTGGTTGTCATCATATCCGGGAGCCTTTTAACAACGATTTATTCCGTTATGATTACTCTGCCAAGAGTAAAGCATTTTAATGATGCAAGGCAGACACTTATTGAAGAGACAAACAGTGTAATAAGCAGATTTGCTGAGCTTTTTCAGGACTACACCATTGATTATGAAGAATATTTTAATAGGTCAAAAGTCTGACTCTGAGAGACCAACTGACATTATTCAGCTTTTTCTGCCTTTTGAAACCAGAATAACATTATTGTCTGAGGAGAAAACGAGCAGGCAAAACATAGAATAAAATACTGCTCTAGTAATAATGGCATCATACAAGGAAAATATTATGACTTAGCAAAATGTAAGGCTGGAGAAACTGCTACAAATGTGCAATCTTTTGGACAATACAAGATGCTTTTTCGAGATGTAGGAACTGACACCGATGGAAAAGATAGAATCAATCCAATCATCAATAATACAGGAATCCCTGATCCTAACAATAACTTTCAAGAAGTTGGAGACTCAGACGATAGAGACCTAGGAGAATGACCTTCAGCTATTCCAGTAGATCCTAAGGAGATTTACCTCATTTCCCATGATGGGCAAAGAAGGGTTTTCCTGAGGCTGAATACAAGACCTGATAGCTCAACATCTATCCAAATTTTGAGACTTAGAGGATTTGATGCCGGTAGTGAGCATAAATTCGATCCGAATGACCCTAAAACCTATGATTGAGAGATTGATACTTGGGCATGTGACTATGGACAAGGTTTCAATTGCAATGGAACTGGAACTGCAATATGAGATACCTACAAGAATTACAAACTTGCAAACAGCGTGGATGATGGTTGGGTAAATCTTTTTGATTCAAACATCTCAGTTAAAAGCTGGAAGATTCACATAGCACCAAATACAAATCCTGACTATGCTTGGAAAACTAAAGACATTCAAATCAATCCTTATCTCAGTATTTCGCTAACTACAGAGTTAAATTATAACAAATGGAAGCAAAAACTCTGAAATATGCTTTCTGGTTACACTTATAGTTTGAAAGGAGTCTATGATACAAAGTGATTTTACCTTAAGTAAACACTATTATTTCTACTATGAAAAGTCTACTCACTCAAAAAAAGCATAAAGCAAGAGGAAATCAGTTTTTTTCTCAACTAAAGTCGCACCCTTGGGTTTCATCTTTTTTGGAAAGCAAAGAAATGCAACTCATTGCTTTTTTTTGTTTCCTTTTTTTTGTTATTATTTTAAGGCTTTTTCAGCTTCAGGTTATTGAGTACGATGAATATAATGCCCTTTTGAGTAAGCAACATTACAGAGAATCACTTCTCAAGCCAGAAAGAGGGAATATCTACGCATTAGATAAGTGAGGACATCCCGTAAAGCTCACAGAAAATATCACTCTCTATGACCTTGCTGTGGATCCTAGAGAGCTTGAGGGAATTATCTCGGGATCTAATATCCCTATGAAGACCCGCTTTATAGAGATTATTACGCCTGTTCTTTACAAGCATCTTTGTGAAGTTAATGGAATGTCTCCAGTAAATTCCACCGACTGTGTAAAAAATGTTGAACTTTTTGCCGGAGTAAGCCTCCTTCCTAAAAAACCAGAACTTTTCTACTTTTGAAGCTGATCTGAGTCTCCAGAATATCAGAGCTTTAATTTTGAGGATTACGAGAAGAATTTCGAGAAGGTTGTAGCTCAATTTTCAAAGGAGAAGGCTCTTGAACTCATAAAAAATAAACTTGATCAAAAGATAAAAATCTGAATAAAAACTGAGAATTATCTTTGATATTTTACTGAACCGAAATTTTTAGAGGAACTCGCTGCAAAGCAGCTTCCTTATGTGCATATTATCGCAGATCATTATGTATATCTAGAACCTTCAACCATGATTGATCCTGGGCTCGCTCAAGCGACGATCGAGGCTCTACTAAAAAAATGGAAATATCCTATTTGAAGTCAGTTTGATACTCTTTTCAAGCCACAGGAATGGAAATATATTAAAATTATTTCTGGACTAAGTCCAGCTCTCGCCCAAGAAATCAGAGAACTTAAAGTAAAATACAAATGAGAACTTTTAAAAATTGAGAGAAAAACTCAAAAAAAGGAGCCAGGGACAGAGTCAATCAAGAAGGAGAAATTGGTTGCAACTCCAGTTCTTTACGGACTCGTTCTAGAACCTTATACTATGAGATACTATCCTTATGGGGAATTTATGGCGAATATTCTGGGATATGTTGATAGATGAGGTACTGCTTATTACTGAGTTGAGCAATACTTTGATACGAGATTGAGAGGGAAGAAGTGAGAAATAAAATGAAGAACCTCTGCTTGGCTTGGAAATGTGGGTGCAAATGAGTTTGAAATTGTAAATCCAACAAATGGAAGCGATATTTATCTGACTATTGATATTGGGCTTCAGAAGGAGGTTGAAAGACTTGCAAAAGAACAACTAGAAAATGTAAAAGCTGATGCAATCTGAATTTTGGTTACTGATGCAGAAAACGGAGAAATTAGGGCATCTGTCAGTGTCCCTAGTTTTGATCCGAATAATTATAATGATGCATATACACTCATTCCACTCGGTAGAGAAAATAGAGAAATCATTGATAATCAAACGTATATTGATATTCCTGTATACGTCCATACTGGAGGAGAATACAAGCTAGCAAATTTGACAGAAAGAAAGCAAGAAAATCTAAAAAAATATATTGCTAAAAATATCTATTGAGCTCAGGTTTTCGTTGATAAAAACATCACTGTTCCATTTGAGCCAGGAAGTATTTTTAAGGCATTTACAGTAGCAATCGGAATCGATACGGATGAGATGAACTTTGATGAGCGCTATGTTGATGAGGGATCGGTAAAAGTCTGAATATATACCATTAAAAATGCAACAAAAACCTGTATGGGAAATCATAATTTTCTCCATGCACTCGTCTATTCATGTAATGTCTGAATGGTAAAGATTGTGCAAAGAGTAGGAAAATATGTCTTCTATAACTATCTAGGGAAACTCGGTTTTTGAGAATTAACAGGAATTGAACTTGCAGAAGAAAAGCCATGATTCATCGATAAAGTAAACCTTGTTTCTATGGCCAGATTTTTGAATAATGCGTTTTGACAAGGACTTACAACGACTCAAATTCAACTAGCTGCAGCCTATGTAGCACTCGTAAACTGATGAGAATACATCAAACCAACAATCATCGGAAACATTATTGATCCATCAAATACAGAAAGTAGCTATAATAAGTATCAAAATAGTAATAAAATCTTCAAATCTGAGACCTCAGAACAAATAAAAAAAGGACTCTTTAATGTAATTAATACCAACCCAGAACTTAGTAATGCAAATCTTTCAGGACAAAAGCTCTGAGCGAAATCTGGAACAGCGCAAATTTCATTTAGAGGAAGATATCAAAGAGGAGAAGGATGGACAAATGGTACCTTTGCAGGTGTAATTTCAACAGAAGATCCGAGATATGTAGTTAACGTCTGGATTCGTCGTCCAAGAAAAAACCAATGGTGAGGTTCTACCGCAGGTCCTATCTTTAGACAAATTGCTCAATATCTGCTCACCTATGATCTCTAGAATTTATCTTAGTTTATAGTTATGTACAGCACAAACCTCTCAAAACTTATGGTCAACGACTACTTTTTTGAACTTATCAAAGAAGAAAAAATCCATTTTGATTGGATTATTTCGGATTTCCACTTTGAAAAACCTCAAAGTAACTTTATTCTTTTCAATAGCAACTTAGATACTCTTCTCTTGGAAAATAAAATCAAAAGATCTGATCATATCTGTGTAATTCTTGATCAGCTTCCTATGTCTTTACTGTGAAGTGAGATCTTTTGATACGAAAATATAATCTTTATCTGCCCATTTTCTGGTATCAGTAGTATTGGTCATAAAATCAGCCCAGAACTCAACCAAATTAGTATGTTTGAGAGACAAAAGGTCGAGAATTGGTTCCCTTTTGATATGCAAACGCTGATCAAAATTCTGAAAAAAAACTGACTGCATGCAGTCCATCTCATCAACCAAGAAATCGCTGAGAATATCTATGAGATTCAAGCAGAAGAAGAGCTCGCAATTGTAGACAAGGCCTTAATAGACCAACCAGAAGAGCTCCATCTCATCAATAATCCTGAGGCAGAAACCCTTGTCATTGGACTGTGAAATTACTTTGAAGAACTGGTGAAACTCTCTGAATATCTTCTTCATCAGGAAGAGCGTTATCACTTCCTAGCTCTCGCCTGCATGGGAAAATTAAGTTCTGAAGAGATAAAACTTCAGGCTAAAAAAGCTAAAAAAATTATCCTTCTTCTTGATCAGCAATCCTCTCCTGAGCTTCAGAATCTCATCACACAAAAGCTCAATATTCAAGGAGAAAAAATCAGAATTCTATCCCCTCTTTACACAAAGCTAACAACTGTGCTTACAGATTATCAGTTAGAACAAACTGAGTTTGATGCAGAGCACCTAGCTGAACGTATCAAAAATAGCTAAAATAAAACAAGAACTCTGATTTCAGAATTTTACTTGATTTTATAGATAGCTTTAGTATACTCGAAGCTCAGAAATCAGTATGAAAAACCTTTTATTTTATCGATCTAGATAATGTCCATTGAAGAAAAGCTTCACAAAAAAATGGTCAAAATAATGCTCGGTGGCGTCGTCAAACTTGAGACTCCACAAAAAGAAAAAAAAGGCATGCTCTCAAATCTTAAGGATTGTATCAAGCTTAGGATCAAGAGAATACAAGCTTTTTTTCAGTCAGGGATTGATGAAATGCAAAGAGATATCTGAAAAACAAAAAGATCTAAAAAAACTAAATAAATCAGTATTTTAGCTTCTATCAACTAGCATAATGGCAACAAGCTTGGAGACAATCGTATCTTGGGCAAAGAGAAAAGGATTTGTTTACCCTAACTCTGAAATTTATTGAGGACTAGCAAATGCTTGGGACTTTTGACCCTATGGAGCATTACTCAAAAAAAATATTTCTGATCTTTGGATAAAACACTTTACTCAGCAGAGAGATGATGTAGTTTTTATGGATACTGCAATTATTGCGCACCCAACTACTTGGAAAGCCAGTGGTCATCTAGATTCTTTCTCTGATGCATTAATTGATGACAAAAAAACTGGTCAGAGATTTAGGGCTGACAAGATCATAGAAAACTACTTTGAAGAGGTAAGAAATGGGCTTAGTGATGAAGAACTAACGGTAAAGCTTTGAGTAAAAAACCTCTCTCCAGAATCACGAGGAAATGAAGGGATGAGAGCATTTATCGTTGAACATATTCCAAATAATCCAGATACAAAAGAACCTGCAGACTGGACTGAATGTAGAAATTTCAACCTTATGCTAGATTCTCATCTCGGACCTGTAGCAAATGATGCCAGCAAAGTGTACATGAGACCTGAGACCTGTCAATCACTTTTTACAGACTTCAAAGCAGTCTTGGATACCACAAGAGCTAGAATCCCATTCGGATTAGCTCAGGTTTGAAAAGCTTTTAGAAATGAGATTACTCCAGGGCAATTTCTCTACAGGACAAGAGAATTTGAGCAAATGGAGATTGAGTACTTCGTTCCAGCTGATCCAGAAAAAGCTATGGAAATTTACAATCAGTGGAAAGCTGACTGTATGCAGTATTGGACTGAAGTTATCGGAATTAATCCAGAAAATCTAAGATTCAAGGATCACGAAAAGCTTGCTCACTATGCAGCAGCTGCAGTTGATGTAGAATATAGATACCCTCGAGGATTTGGTGAGATTCAAGGAATCCACAATAGAACCAACTTTGATCTCTCTCAACATCAAGAATTTAGTGGAAAAGATATGCAATATTCTGATCCATTCACAGGTGAAAGATACATTCCACGATGTGTTGAAGCTTCTTTTGGACTCGGTCGTCAAGTAATGGTTGCAATGCTTGAGTTTTACGATGAAGAAACACTAGAAAATGGTGAATCTCGTGTTGTTGTAAGATTCCCAAAACAGCTCGCTCCAATCAAATTTGCGATCCTTCCACTGATCAAAAAGGATGAAGATCAAGTTGCACTCGCAGAACAAATCTTCAGATCTCTCAGTAAAGTATGTAAATGTGAATATGATGATAGTGGTGCAATTGGAAAAAGATATAGAAGACAAGATGAAATCTGAACTCCATACTGTATCACCATTGACCATCAGAGCAAGGAAGACAATACGGTTACTCTTAGAGAAAGAGATTCAATGGAACAAATTAGAGTGAAAATTGAAGACCTAAAAAACTATTGCTCATTCTAAATATAGAGTTTTTGATATAGAGATTCAGAAAGAAAAAAAAAGCCAGATTTTGGCTTTTTTTGTTATTGAAAACAAGCGATTATTCAGTTTTTTCATTTTGCTTCTTTACCTTTTCATATCCGAGCTGTCCACAAGCTCATTTTGCCTCTCTTCACATAGAATCACGGACAGTAACGGTAATACCACCAGCCTCAAGAATATCCTTAAATTTCATAATAGTCTTTCTTTCACTTTCTTGAAGATCAATAGCTGGATTCTCATTGTAGGGAATGAGATTGAGATGAGCAAGCCTATTTTTAAGCAGTTTTACGAGTCCATGGGCTAGTTCAGGTTTATCAGTCATATCCTTGATCATGATATATTCGTAAAAGATTCTATTATCAGTGGCTTTTACATAGCGATCAATTGCCTCCATGAGCTGATCTAAAGGATAAGCTTTCGCAATTGGCATAATCTGATTTCTCAATTCTTGATCTGGGGAATGGAGAGAAACCGCAAGCTTTACTGCTACCTTATCTTCTATCAGTTTATCGATTCATGGGACAATACCACAGGTCGATATCGTAATATGCCTCCTACTCAATGAAAGTCTATCTTGAGCAAGCATGATTTCTAGCGATTTTCTCATATTATCATAATTGAGAAGTGGCTCACCCATACCCATAAATACTACATTTCTGACTGCATGATTGGTTCCATCTTCTTTTTTTCCAAATCTCTTTTTAACATAGGCATTGGCAAAAAGAATCTGGGAGATAATTTCTTCTCGAGTAAGGTCTTTTTTAAATCAGAGCTTTCCTGTTACACAAAAGATACACTTCATTGCGCATCCAACCTGAGAAGAAATACAGAGCGTAATACGATTGAGTTTTGGCTGATTACCTTTAACATACTTTTCGTTTTGCCAATGGTACATTAGGATTGCTTCAATCAGGTTTCAATCTTTTGTTTTGAATGCAAACTTGGTCGTATCTTCAGCTTCAACTGTCTCAACAAGCTCAATCGCAAGCGGAACAAAATCTTTTTGCAATTCAGATTTAAGATCTTTTGAAAGCGTTGTCATCGCATCTCGCTCAATGTTTTGATTTTTATACATTTCAAAAAAGATCTGCTTTACCTTGAAGGGTTGGAGTTTATGTTCTTTTGCCCATTCATTGAGTTTCCCTTCATTGAAAAGTGCTGGTTTATGTAATGGCATATTTTCTGTCATTAGCTTCTCATAGTGCGTTTAAAAATTTACCTCAGAAGTATAAGAAATTCCTCACCAATAGCAAAGAAAAATCTAGATAAAAAGAAAAAAATCTGACTTTTCTCACTTGATAAGCTCATTCTAAACTATTGAAAAAAAGCACCAAAACACTATATTTTGTGGGTATTTTATTTTTTCTTTCATAGTTATGAAACTAAGAAAATGGATGCTCTATGTTCTCATCACACTCTTTGTGCTGATTGGGATAGAGTGATTTATCTCATTTATGGGAAATCATAGTTATTACGCTGAAATGGTATTCTCTGGAAAACATTTTACGATGATTTTGAGCATGCTTTTGTGTGCTTATTTCCCTATTTACTATCTACAAAAAGCAAAAACGCCTTCGTTCCTCGGACTTGGATTGAGACTTTGAGGAGGTCTTGTTGGATTTAGCTTTTTGCATGCATGGATCAATGGAACCTTACTAGGTTTCTGAGCTTTGCTCCTTCAAAGTTTCAATGTTGCATTACTGTATACCTTAGGAGTAAGTCTGATTTTTCTTCTTTTTGTACTTTGAAATTTTATCGTTAGAAAACTTCGCCTCTTTAAAACTATTAGATGGCAAGAGACATTACTCACATTTGGGATTGGACTCGTAGTATTTCTTGTTTTGATGCAAATATTGATGGGTGTAGGAATCTTTACTTCTCGATTACTTTGGATAATCGTTGCTGGACTTGCAGTACTTAGCTATTGGGAGATAAAGCACTTGAAGCCACATACTCAAGCATTAGGTCAGGTTTTTATCGATTTTCAAGCCTTGGCAAAAACTCCAAAAATCTGATGGATTATTGTAGTCCTTGCTTTATGTTCCGTTGGGTATTTCTATTTTGGATTTGATCACTCTTACATTCCTTATCCAACAGCACGAGATGCGAATCACGAATACATGTATACACCAAAGGTAATCGCTGAATATGGTGGAATTCTCCGAGGGAATACATGAACAGCTGGTGCAATGCCATATCTTTGGCATGGATTTATCGCATTTGCTTTCTCTTTTTTCGCTCCACTAACTAAATTCCTTAATATTGCAAAGGACTCTTTTGCAGTAATTATGAACTTCTGGAGCTGAGTATTTGTTTTACTACTAGGGATCGGTCTCCTAAAAGAAATATTAACCTTCTTTAGAAAGCCACAAAAAGATCAAGAAAAACCTGAATCAGTATCTCAAACTTCTTTTATGATCTGATGGGGACTTCTTATTTTATGGCTTACGAGCGGTATGGGGGCATTCCTCCTCTTTGTAGACAATAAAACTGATATGGGTGTGCTTGCACTGACAGTATTTGCAATTTTAGCGGGGACTACTGCACTTAATCATTTTCGAGAAAAAACAGCAAATGCATCAAGAAACGATACTCCAAAATATTTGATTATTTCTGCGGTGTTCTTTGCTTTTGCCACAATGGCGAAACCAACAGCATTTATTGATGTTGTAATTTTTTGACTCCTTTTGCTTGGACTTCTGACAAACGCTTTGGCAAGCTCCTGAGCCGGAATTTTGGTGCTATGAGCAATGGGAATCTTACAGCCACTCTTCACTGCTGCGTTTATCTCTCCAGCATTAGGAAAAATTCTGATCATTATTGGAGCAGTGCTCTTCCTTATTGGTATTGTGAGAAGATTTATAAAAAAGCAAGCACACTTTGGGCTTCAACTAAAAAATATCTTTCTCTGGGGAATCTGTATGCTTGTGAGTATGCTAATCTTCAAGTGACCATGGGTACTCATCAGACAATCTATTGTAGATAAACAGATTAAGCCAGTAGAACTTATTCAATCAATAATCTTGGGACAGGCTCCTTCTAATCTTTCAGATCAGAAAGACGAAAACTCTAGTCTTAAGGAGATAAAGCCTCTGCTTGTACAGCAGACCGGAGGACTTGAAAGCCTGGAAACTCAAAGAGTTATTGATACTAATCATCTCAATCAAGCAACTTCAGATCTTAACTATCATCAATGTAAGGCTGAAAAATTTGATGAAGCAGATCTCACTGCTAATCTCCAAAAAGCTCCAGGAAGTGCCTCAAATGAGGACCTTGGAAGATATGTCGGATTTGGTAGAAGAGCTTTCCCAAAGACTGGCGTTTCTGGGCTTGTTCTTAAACTCTTCTTCTGGAAAGATAATGCTTGCTATGGACTGAATGGTGATGCGGTTCTCCTCTGTGAAAACACTACTCTCCTTGAAAAGCTCGCTGCAAGTGCACAAACAGAAAGTTCAAAAAATCAGGTTTCAACCTCTTTATCTGAGCTCAAATCAAAACTTAGAACCCAAGATGGAAAGGTAGCAACACTCATTCAAAATACCATTGATGCGATTAGTAGCGGAACTCGTGCACAAATTGATACTGCATTTGATGCATTGCAAACTTATGGTAAAGAACATAGTATCTCAACTGATAATGGGAATGTCAATATTCCATATAGGTATATTGTTCCACTTAACGCAATTTATAACTGGTCTTTGCAAAATCTAAGTAGTTATTATACTGATATTGGTTTGATTTGGATATTTGTATTGATCTTGCTCGTTGCTGCTGCTATTTATGCCTTGTTTGCTCGCTTAAGAGTGCTTTTGATCCTTTCACTTTCAATTATTAGTGGTTGGGCGATTTGGTGGGCTATTGCTGCAGGTATTCTTTGGTATGGACTTGGACTTATTATCTGGTCAATCCTCGCAGTCATGATTTTCATTGAAGAAATAGAGCACAAAGATACTGCAAAAAGCCAGATGGCATTCTCGACTTTAATCTGAATTCTCACCTGTTTTATCCTCGTTCAATCCTACCTCAACTGGTCAAGGATTTCTTCTCAAGCTGGAAGTGGGGCTTTCGGTCGATATAAATCAAATGTTTGAACTGAGCAAATCTTTAATGATAATCTTCAACTCGTAAATCAAAAGACCTATAAATTTACAGCGGACAAGCTTTTTGAATTACAGTTTGGAGCATATCTTCCATTTATGAAAGCAGTAGAGAATAGGGCAGATGAAGATGGAGTATTAGTAGCTGGAACCTATATTCAGTACTTCCTTAAAAATCAAAGGAATATGCGATCTGATGGACTTTTAACTATGCTTTGGGAACAGTTTTCAGACTTTAATAGCTGTAAATCATACAATAGACTCAAGAATAAGCATATCAAATATCTTATCATTGACCCAAATATTGGAACAGTAGGTAGAGTCGGTCAAGGTAATGAGAGTCTCTTCCATAGATTCTTTGCAAAGCTTAATAGTAATGAAACTGAAATTCTCGCTCCTGGAGCAATCAGTATGCTTGCAAAGTTTAGTCAAGAAGGGTATCTCAAACTTCTCTTTACCAATAATATTGGTGCAAAATACTGATTTGAACTTAGTGATGCAGAACTTCGTAAAGAATTCTGAAATCTAAATGATGATGAGCTTTTGCTGATTAGAGCAAAGATGATTGTAGCAAAATTCTTTATTACTCAAGAGGATATGAGTCTCTTAACCCATATTTTCAATCTCTTCCTCTCAAGATATCAATCTGCAGCTGGAATTGATGATATGGCTAATCTTGTAAATAAGCAAGTTGATAGTGCAAAACTTTTCTCTATCGCTGCAGGATATATTGCAAATGGAAGCTTGGACGCAAAGAATCTAACTCAAGATGAAAGACTTGTTTTAGTTCAGTATTTAAGTCTTTTAAAGACACTCTCTGGAGTAGATAAGACCCAGCTTGAGAATATTCTCTTCTCTACTTTGCAGAGTAGCATCTTTGGAAGCAGTCAGATTATCAGTCTTGAGCTTCAGTAAGAGGAAACTATGTGAGGCTATGAAACAATTACAGGAAAAATGCAACAGAAAAAAAGCTGGAATAAATCCAGCTTTTTTCTTTTCCCCCTTGTCTATTACCTCCCTGATAACAAGGAAGCTCTCGACAGAATTGATTTGAAAAAGAGCGTGAGATACTTATACTCAGAGTCTAGTTATCAGATTTTTTAACTCGCATTCTACCATACCATGAAAAAGAAAACAGCGATTCTCTGTTTAGTCCTTTGATTCCTTGTGCTTACAGGCTGTGGGAAATCAGCTCCAGTAGAAGAAAAGCCTGAGGTCTCACCACTCTGTCCTGAGGGATTTTTGTGGGTCGATTCGACAAAGAGCTGTGAAATTACTCCGACACTTTAAAATAAGGGGGGAATCTACTAGAATAGGATGAAAAAATAATAATAAAAAAAGACTGACCAGAGATATCTGAATTCAGTCTTTTTCTTTTTTTATCAAAGAATAGGATTATTCTTCAGTCATATACTTTTTGAAGTCTGCTCATCTGAAGAGCTTTGATTTGATAACATATGTTGCTCCTCTACGAGCAGAAGCTCTTTCTGGAAGGTCTGATGTAATTCCGTAATCCGCAACTACCTCAATGAAAGCATCATTGTAAAATTTGAAAGGACATTTTTCCCCTTTTGCTGCGAAGTCTCCTGTTGTTGGACAGTCGTAGGTCGCTACGATATCGTATGCAGCACTTTCACTAATTCCGCTTCTATAGATTTGCTTGTAGAAAACATATTCTGACTTAGTTGGATTAAGAAGGGCATATTTTCCTCCAAGAAGATCATCTGTTGTTGTTTCTCCCTTTCCTTTTTCAAACTTAGTAGTTTCTCCATTGTATACCAAAGTATGTTCTCCTCTTGATAATTTAACATTTTGAGAAGAATTTGGCTGAAGAGTATACTCTTTACCATCAAGAGTAAAAGTAATTGCTTGATCAGTTGGATTATCAACAGTAGTTTTACCAGCGTTGAACCAATTCCATCCAATCCATGCTCCTACGATCACAGCGATAATTAGAATTCGCATTAAAGCCTTTCCAAGAAATTCTTTAACCATTGCAATAAGATCTCACATTTGTATATGAAATAAGAAGATAAAAAACAGAGTAAAACAACTCTATTGAACTTGAGAGTATGTATCTACTAGAGAAAGTCAAGAGATTTTTATCTTATAGAGATGCAATCTCCTTTTACAAGCCGATTTTTTACCTATAGGGGGGGGTAAATGTGGCTTTAGGACTACATTTTAAGTAGTTTTATTTTCTTATAGTTTGTCTTGCTATCACTTGCAATCAGAAAACTCATTTAGTTAACAAAAACTCTCTCCAATAGGAGAGAGTTACTGAAGAGATTAGTTCTGTTTTCTCAATAGATACTCACTTCTCATCAATTCCATCTCAATACTATCATGATATTCTCCTTTTGAATACCAATGCTCTTTTCTCCTACCAACCTCCTGAAACCCAAGTTTTTTATAACAAGCTGCTCATCTCTCATTATAAACAACATAGCTCAAATTTACCTTATGGAGTCCAAGGATCTCAAAAGCATATTTCAAAAGCAATGATAATGCCTCTGTTCCATAACCTTTTGATCGATAGTTTTTATCAAAAATTGAAATTCAAACGACTGCATTTCTATTCATTTGGTGAATCTCCATGAGAGATACATTTCAGATATTTTTTTGATCCTGATTTGCATAGATCGTAAATACTCTCTGGGAACTATCTTTTGCAATAACGGAGAAAAATTCTTCCTCTGCTGCTAGTGAAGTAATCCTAGCCAACGATCAAAGATACAGCTGAGTCTCTATATCATTTATCCCCTGATACCAGAGCTGAATATCCTCCTTTTCTGGCACGACAAGAGAAACCAACTCCCCTTCTAGAATTTTTACTCTATTTGTCATGAGTAGTTTTCAGGTTACCAAATAAATGAAATCAGAATTTTATTTCTCTTCAATAACAATCTCAAGTCCTAGTTCATTGAGCAGTGAATCATCAATATCACTTGGTGCATTAAGCATAAGATCACGATATTTTTGATTTTTTGGGAAAATAATTACCTCACGAATACTGCTTTTATTTTGCAAGAGCATCGCTACTCTATCTAGTCAGAATGCACATCCTCCATGTGGTGGAACTCCGTATTGAAAACATTTAAGCAGGTGTCAAAATCTGACTTCAATCTGTTGTTCTGTAAGTCCAAGAAGGGTAAAAATTGCATGCTGAAGTTCAGCATCATGAATTCTAATACTTCCTCCTCAAAGTTCATATCCATTGAGGACAATATCATAAGTATCAGACTTAATTTCAAGCAGCTGTGTTCTCTCCTCAGATGATAGTTCTTCACCTCTAGCAACCTTCTCAGCGAGCTGCTTTACAAATGGAATATCTTCATCCTTTGGTTTTGTAAATGGATGATGAGTAGCCCCAAGTCCTCCATCATCTCACTCCTCAAATAGTGGCATATCAACTACAAAACAGAATGCCAACTCCTCTTCTTTTCCCTTAAGGAGCTCAAGTTCTTTAATTGCTTCATTTCTAAGCATTCCCATATACTCACTAGCCTTAAGCCAGGTATCAGCTTGGAAAATAACTGTATTTCCCTCAGTTGCTCAAGTAAGGTTTTTAAGCTCTTGGATTGCTTCTTCTGAGAAAAACTTTGCAATACTTCACTTTACTCACTCAGACTCAGTTAATGCAAGCCAAGGCATTCCTTTAGAGCCTTTAGATTTGATAAAGGATTCATATTTTTTCTCAACTTCAGATCTTCCCATCTCTTTTGGCAGAACGAGTGCCTTAATACAAGGTGCAGATTGGAAAACAGCGAAATCTGATTTTTTTGCCCAAGTAGTCACATCTTTCATCTCAAAGTTGAGAACTCTGAGTTCAGGTTTATCTATTCCATATTTATCCATTGCTTCTTCCCAGCTTAGAACTGGGAAAGGAGAGTGCTGGATTTGTTTTTGAGGATAGTATTTTCATACAATATGCATAAAATATTCCTCAATAAGCGCCAAAATATCTTTTTGCTCAACGAAAGAAAGTTCAAAGTCTATCTGCGTAAACTCAGGCTGACGATCCCCTCTAGGATCTTCATCACGATAGCACCTAGCTATCTGAAAATACTTGTCAAATCCTGCAACCATGAGCATTTGCTTGTGCTGCTGTGGAGACTGAGGAAGGACGAAAAATTTCCCTGGTTCAAACCTGGCAGGAACAACATATTCTCTCGATCATTCTGGAGTATTTTTGACAAAAGTTGGAGTTTCCAAGTGGATAAAATCCCTCTCATCAAAAAAGTTCATTGATTCTAGGTAAATTTTATGTCTCATGATTGCGTTTTCTTTCATAGACTTTCTCCTAAGGTCTAGATAACGGTATTCAAGTCTAAGATCTTCCCCTACTGGATTTTCATGATCAATAGAAAATGGCAGCTCTTTACAAGTCGAAAGCACCTCAAGCTCAATTGGTTCAACCTCAATTTCTCCAGTCGCCATCTCTGCATTTATCATAGAATCAGGTCTTGAGATTACTGTTCCTGTGATACGAATCACATACTCAGGCTTCAGCTCTGGGAGCTGAAAAGTATTTTTTGAAGGATCAATAGTAAGTTGAGTAATTCCGTATCTATCTCTGAGATCAATAAAAACCATTCCTCCTAAATTTCTAATTTTATTGATCCAACCAGCCAATTGCACTTGCTGACCGAGATTTGCCTTGTTTAAGGCTCAACAGGTATGAGAACGATACATCCTAATAGACAAAAAGATAAAAAATCTGATTTTTTCTTTTTTTCAAAGAAAAACGAATATAAAAAAAATAAGGAAAATACCTCATTTTTCAAGACTAAGATTTGGATTTTTTAAGCAGCGAGCAGATAGCTCTCAAGACTGTTTTGAGAAAGAAGTTTAATTGTCTGCTCAGGATCTCACATTTCTCACTCCTCATAAGCAAAATATATTGAGCTCAGTATTCAATTTTTAAGTTCTGAAATACTAGGTTCTAAGATACCTTTAAGTAAGGCATCAAGCTGCTTTGCCTGAGCATAGATATAGATCCAATCAGCAATCGGGTCTTTGTGGGTATCAAAAACGATATTCGTATCTGGATTTTTTGAAAGGGTAGAAAATGCTGATTCTATCTGAATCTGTAAATTTGGCGTTAAGCTCGCTTTCTCACATCTGAGCATAACTTCTCCTCTACCAGAACAAGTCGTATGTGGCAGAATCTGCATAATAATTGGTATCATAGATGAGATGAGAATCAATAATTATAAAATATATTCAGACTACCTCATTTTAATCAGATGAGGACTGCGGAGCAAGTCTACAGTAGGTATTTTGAAGAGAAAAACTAGCTTCATTTCAGCCCTTTGGCTTTATAGTAAAAAAGAGGCTTTTGTATTCAGGATTTGAAGCATCTTGAGAAGAAATCTTGCATGAAGTCTGGAATGGCATGAATTTTACTATAACTGGAGAACCAAGTTTCTCATCTGTCCCGTTGATTGTTGTTCCAGAGAGGAATGTGAGTTCATATTTTTCCCCAAGTGGAGTCCAAGTTTCCTCAAGATTTTGCTCTGAAGAATCCTGATCGGAAAGCATGCGATATTTTATTGGCATAGCAGACTGAGAAGTCTGGTTTACTTCATCTGAATGAGATTTTTTTGGAGTAATTACAAGTTCTAGTGAGGAATATGGTTTAGTGATCCATGGTCCATCAGGATTATTTGGATCTTTTGCCTGATGAGAAGAAGAATTTAAAATTTGAAGAAAAATTTCATCAAAGCTTGTGTGAACCTCCTCAACAACCGTTGCTGCTTTGAGCTGTGCGAGCTGATTTCGATTGAGTCAAAGTCAGATCAACATTAAAATTCCAACTATCACAACGACAATCAGCATTTCAACTAATGTAAACCCTTTTTTCATTGACATCAAGATCAAAATTAACTGTTAAACTCAGACATTTTCCATTACTGAGAAGACGACTCCAAAAATTCCACTCGCTACAAAGGCTACAATCACCCCCATAAAGATCAAGATTACTGGCTCAAGGACTTTTGAGAACTGAGTAATCGAAGTATCCAGTTCTTCCTGATACATACTAATGATATTTTCCATTGCTTCCTCCAGATGTGCGGTTTCTTCTCAGACCTTAATCATCACGGCAACATTGGGATAAATAATATGTGTTTGATCTTTGATCGCATCATAGATAGTTTTTCCAAGCTGGAGTCCAGCAATCACGCTATCTATCATTTCTCTATAAAGCGGAATATCTAATACTCACCTCAGTAATCTAAAGGTTTGAAGATAATCTAGTCCTGAACCAATCATCAGTTTAGTATATCTGACCCATTTGATAAGGTAATAGGTCTTGGTCATAGCTCCAATCATCGGCAGTCATATCAGTACTTTTGAGAGTCTGTTTTTTCCGACTTCTGTACTCGCATAAATCATCAAAACAATCAAACCTGTAATTGCACAAACGATAATTTCTCTCCAATATCAGACAAAAAAATCTGAAACTGACTTGAGGATCAAGGTAATCTGTGGAAGTTGTTGATCTCCTGCTACCATCTCCAAAATAGAGGGAAGCACACTTGAAAACAAAAATATCACAGCACCAAATGCCATAATAATCAAAATGATCGGATAAGTCAAGGCTGATTTATATCTATTTTTGATAGAACCAAGATAGGTATATTCGTTTGCGAGTTCCTGAAGAACAACATCGAGAGTTCCAGTATTTTCTCCCGTTTTTACAATAGCAGCATCTGATTCATCAAAATATTCTGGCAACCTAGAAAGCGCATACGAAAAGCTCTTTCCCTCATTGAGATAAAAGATAATACTCGTTGTAACCTTTTTGAGCGCATAGTTATTGGTTGTTCTCTTGAGCGTATCTACGGCTTGGAGGATTGAGACACCTCCTTTGAGCATATAGACAAGCTGCTTGTAAAAAAGAATTTTATCCTTTTCAGAAAAAGTCTGTGTATCTACAGATTGCATGATACCCATCAGCATTCTTTCAATGAAGTTTGGTTGATGCTTTTCGTTCATTTATGTATCAATAGAGATAAAAAGGATAAAAGTCTGATTTTTGTTTTATACTATACTTAGTATATCTTAAGAGACATCTCTACTTAAAATAGTAGGCACTGAGTTTGATTTCTGTAGTTTGTTCTTCATTATATGCCATAATATCGTAGGAAACCTGATCAATATGGTAGAGAATACGATCATTCTCTGATGGGATAATATATTGTTCAATATTATCCACGAAAGAGATAAGATCATCCTTACTTCCAAAGACCATCTGAAGATCAATTGGCAACTGATAGAAACCTGTTTTTTCATCTATGAGCTTAGGTTCTCAAAGCTTAATTCATTGCACCTCTCCATTCCTACTAGAAGAAGCCTCAGATGGATTATTTCTCGTGATAAATTGATCAAGATTTCTTAGCACTTTCTTTTCATCGATCCACATCTTTGGAGCATTTAAGTTTCCGAGCTGAAGATATGCGATGATCGTCTTGAGTTGAGGCTGTAGAACTGCAGGTAATTTTTCACAATCCCCTCCATCATTTACACAGGCAACAATTCTGTCCTTCATCTTGTTCACGATTGTTCGATTTGCCTTTTGTTCGCTATATTCCTTAGCTTCAGCATCTAATTGTTGAATTTTAACTCCTCTCTGGTCAAAATCCTCTTGAGCCTTCTGAAAATCAGATCGAGCTCTTGGCAAAAATTTTGTTCCCATGATTACTCACAAAATAAGCAAGATAATCACATATACTTTATATTTTGCAGTTACTACCCTAGAAATCGAGATCTGGGATTCGGTGGATTCTTGTGCAGTTTGTTGAGCATATGCTGAGGAATTTTGTTGCTCAAGGAGACTATTTATGAGTTGTTGATCCTGTTGTAGCATTAGTTTGAACTTTAGCGGATAAAGTAAATTGGAATGCGCGCTGACTCTGGCTTTGTTCAGCTTTTTCATAATTTTTGATTGAAATATCAGTCAAGAAGTCAAGTTGATTAAAACTATCAATCAGTCCTCCGGATCCTTGTCTGTTTCCATAAAGAATCCTCAAGTTGTTCACGACTCCATTGAGAGAAAGCTCGTTAAGATCTACTTTAAAATCTGAAAGCTCCACCCCTCCTCTACTCGCTTCTACAGACTTGATACTCTCTAGGATCTCAAGAATCTTGTGAATATATTGGCTCCAAGGGATTTGTGATCTCTGGTTTTCAAGCTTCTGAACCTGTAAATATTGCTGGAAGGTTTTATCTTCAAGAACTTTTTGGATTTCTAAATTTTTTGAGGAAATTTGTGTATCTAGAAGTAAGGATTGTTTTTCTAAATACCGTTTATATCCCCAAAGTCCGGCTCGCGCTAATCCTCCAAGAATGATCAAAATCAAAAGTAAACGATAGTATCATTTTCGCGATTGAGTTTCTCTAGAAAGTCCCATCTCGACAATCATCATAATATAAAAACATAGCTTAATTATAGCCAATTTTCAGAAATTTGCAAATTTTGGGGAAATTTCTTGATTCAAAAAGAAGTAAAAAATCTGATTTTTTTCCTTTTTAACAAAAAGGCTTGATTTCTCAAAAAGGGTCGCTATAGTCAGTAGAAAGATGTTTTATCTACTAACCTCGTAATCATGACTCCAAGGAAGCAAGAAACACGATGAGATAGAGAGAAAAAAGAAAAAAAGCAGAACACTAGTGGCTTTACTCAGAAAAAGCTCAACTCCAATGAGACTCAAAGAGATGAAGAAAAGCAGGTTCCTGCTTGGATTATCGTAGTATTTCTGTTTGCTCTCGTATTTTGTTTATTTGCTATTTACAAGGTTTTTATCTACGGTAGAGGGTATAACACTCCTCAGACACCAACTGAGAGCATTAATCTCCTAGCTCCAGAAAATACCGAGGTAATCACTATTGACTCTGGAGCTCTAACAAATGAAACTCCTGCAGGTAATCAGGCTTCTTGAGCAGTTTCTGGAGAGACAACTGGGAATAAGCAAAATCAGGTGAGAGTTGTTTCAACACAGCATATTGATCGTACTGCAGACAGTAATTTGATTCAGGATTTTTATCAGTATCTAGTAAGTGAGAATTTCACTGAGATGAATCGTCTCGTACATGCACCACTCAAAAATAGCACAACACGAGATAGTCACTGGAATAAAAAGAATATCCGTATTTTCACAAGGAATCTTGTAGGGGACCTCAATCTGAATTCAATCTTTTTGATCCCTGGAAGTGTAAATGATGCGAAAAATACAAGGCAATATTCCTACACTTTGAGCTATACTATCAGCTGAAATCAGCATTTTAATGAAGATTGGAAAGTTACATTGATCAATCTTTCAGGAGACAAAACTCAGATTTCTGAGATCATGTGTACTACAAAGTGATGCTCAAAGTCTCCATTCTTTTGGCCACAAAACTATAATTTAAAATAAGCAACAATGAAAATCTATATTGATGAGGTGGGAAGATGACCACTCGCTGGAGAAATGAGGATTGGGATTATTATCTGAGAAGAGAAGGGAAGCCGAGGCGATACTTCTCTTTTTCAAGATAGCAAAAAACTGACTGAAAAGCAAAGAGAAAATGCCTATCAACATATCCAAAACTTGCTATCTAAGCAACTGATCTCCTGAGGGAGCTGGAGCGTTGAACCAGCAATAATCGATCAGTATTGAGTGACAAGAAGCCTGAATATCGCTATTACAAAAGGTTTATATCAGATTTTTTGTAAATTTTTGAACATCAAGCCAAAGAAAAAAATCCACATTGATGATGTAAAGAAACTCCTTGCAACTTGGGAAAAACAAAATTCTGATCAAATCACCTTGATCATTGATGGGAAGCAGGATTTTTGACTGAGTAAGGAACTGGGAATAAAAACTGAGACAATTATTGATGGCGATGCTGAATTAATGCAGATTTCTATGGCTTCTATCCTCGCAAAAGTAACGAGAGATCATATTATGTCAGACTGGGATAGAAAATTTCCTGCATATGGTTTTGCAAAACACAAGGGCTATGGGACAAAAGCCCACTATCAAGCAATAGAAAAAATCTGACTTTGTCCGCTACATAGAAAACTTTTCCTGAAAAAGATTGTTGGAGTATATGAAATTTCTCCTTTTGATATAAAAAATCCGCTGCCATAGCGGATTTTTTTATTTTTTTAAAGAAGAAATATCCAAAGGACAGAAGGGTTTGAATATGCAAATCAATAATTTCTTTAGCTCTGGATTGCTTCGCTATCGCTCGCAATGACGCTATGTCATCGCGAGGCGAATGAATATGAGCCGTGACGATCCAGTTTTTTGGAATAAGTTTGAGAATATCTGGATTGCTTCGCTGTCACGCGCAATGATGCTGTGTCATCGAAAATGAGTAAAATGAATGGGGCGATCCAGATTAAGATAGAAATAGGCCTATCTTAGACCTTGCTTGAGAAGAACCAGATTCCTCTCTCAGAGAAAATTTATTCTAAAAAAACTCCCTAAAGGGAGTTTTCAATTAGAAATTAAAGATTTGACTCGCTTCATTGAGATCAGAGGCAGAGAGTGATCCAGAAGACTTTTTGTTTGTAGATGATTTTGAATTATCTGTAGTCTTTGAATCAGATTTCTTTGACTTTTTTGGATTTGATGGAATGATATCGAAACTTCCATCATCTTCATCTTCTCCTAATAGATCACTAGCATCTAGCTTCTGAACGAGAATATCTCCGCTCGCAGATGCTGAGACCTTATACTCTTTTGATGGGAAAAGGTAAGTATTATCTCCTATTTTGTACTGATCAACTGAGGGAGATACGATCTGTCCTGAGACTACCTGATGATTAGGCTGTTCAACATTGAGTATAATAGTTTCTGACTGATTTAATGTCTGTGAAGCAGTATCTTGAGCAGGTGATGGATTAACTGCTAACTGGACATTCCCACTAGTATCTCAGTTTATACCTTCCTTTAACTGAACTGTTCCTGAATGAAGCAACATATCACCAGATAATGATCAGATTTCTTGATTATTTTGTCCAGTTACTGAAGCATCTTTTGAAAATCGACCATTTATTGCTCTAATTGTCGTAGTTGGGAGCGAAATGATTCCGTTGAAGATTCCTCTTGCTCCAGCTGGATTGATAATCCAGTAGATTCCATAAAGTAAAAGTACAAATGCACAGATAATAATTATTCTACCGAGATATTTTTTGAGAAGATAAAAAAGAAAAATCAGAAGTCAAATCACGATAATCCAAAAGAAAACAAGTATCAATGTTGGCATTTTGTAGAGAAAAAAAATAAAACTTCGCTCTTTATATATAAAACCAGGTATAAGTCAATAGAAAAAAATCTGATAAGGAACTTAGGTCTGGATTGAGATAGAGATTTTGATTTGAAAATAAGAAGTGATTCACTAGTATAGTGGAGCTGGGAATGAAATACCTCCTGGAGCGTCTCAAATTACCCTCTCTAGCAAGAGCCTCATGAGCATAAGTAGGAGGAATCAGTAAAATAAAGGGAGAGAATCAGTTTTTTAGCTTTTTTATCATCTATGAAAACACCTCAACATATTGCAATAATCCCAGATGGGAATAGAACTCGAGCGAAACAAAGAGGACTTGAGCAATTTATTGGGCATTTAGAAGGCTTCACTAGAATGATGGAACTTGCGATCCATATTTTCACGCAAACTGAGGTTAAAGTTTTCACTCTTTGGGGGCTCAGTACCGAGAATCTCAAAAATAGAAGCAAAGAAGAACTTGATTATCTCTTTGTTTTATACGAGCAAATCACCCAGAAACTCTATGATACGCTGCATCAGGAGCAAGTTAACTTTAAAGTTGCATGAGACATTAGCAAACTCCCAGATCACCTCAGGAATCGACTTATTGAAAAACAGAAAGAATATCACTACCCGACTGACCGCTGGTTCGTACTTGCAATCAATTATTGAGGTCAGGATGAGATTTTGAGAGGGATAAAAAATCTGATTTCATCTGGCGAATCTCTTACTCAAGAAAATCTGGAAAAGCATATGGATTTTGGAGGATTACCAAAGGTAGATCTCGTTATCAGAACTAAACAACAGTATGCCAAAAGACTTTCTGGATTCATGCTTTGGTGGATTGGATATGCACAGCTCTATTTTAGCGACCTTTTTTGTCCTGATTTTACAGTTGAGGAGTTAGAAAAAGCAATTACTTGGTATAAAGAATCTCTTGAGACCCAGAACTTTGGGAAGTAGAGAAGCATTTTTCCCAGATTGCTCAGAGAAACTACTTTGCGGAAATTACTTATCCATCGTTAGTAATGAAAGATCACTGATCTCTACCAACAATCGAAATAAGCTCTTAGTAAACCAGATTATGATCAATCGGACAAATCTATAATCGATCATATTTTAAGAAAAAAGCCTGAATAGTATTCAGACTTTTCTTTTTTTATTTTCTATTTTTTTATTTTCTTGAGATGTCCTATCTGAAGAGTGGCGATGGGAAATCCATATCTATGAGTCCGAATGATTTGTTGGTAATAAATGAATTTCACCTATCTGCGGAAACTCCTTCACATATCGTTCAGTCTGAACCAACTCCTCTAGCTGAATTACATGATCGAGTAAAGAGCTGATCAAGCCCAATAAAATTAAGCTTAGCCTCGTCAATAGTTCTACCAGCCTCTAATATTCATCTGATACTATCTCTTTTTTCTATTGTAGGAGTCGTGTAGGTATTATACGAAGCTACTTTTCCATGAACAATAACCTTATTTACTATTGGAGAATATCAAGCAGCTCACTTTCAGAGAATTAGTCCATTTACAATGAAATTTCCCCTTAAGAAGGCGGCCTTTGAGTCCCCTGATCAGAAAGGTACATTAGCAGGAAGAAGATATCCCTCAGAATTAAATGACTGTAGTTCTCCGGTAAGTGAAGAAGCCGGTAAGAGCAGGTCTCCCTTGTCAATAAATAAGTTAACAGGAGGAGCACTGTGCCACTGAGTATGATTCAACCAAACATCAGCATTTTTAACTGCAATGGCTCCTATTCTTTTCTTTCTATGCTTACCCACATCATAATGATCTACATGAAGTAGGTTACTACTACCATTCAATGCTCCATCATAACAAAGAATATCCACATCTGTAGCTGGATCAAGTTGTTGATATCCCATAGGAATAGGTTGTCGTCTATTTCTACAGAGATCTTCTGCCCTCTGACGAGCGAGATTGATCACTCCAGCAATAGAAGTATCCGTATTGAGAAGCAATGAAGTAATCGCCTGATTTCCCTCAATACTTCCTCTATTACTATTACTCAATTCACTAGACAGTCAGATAATACCTCTAATTCAGAGTCTAAAGAGTGTCGTCTGAGCGGAACCGAATCCAAAATCAAGCAATCTGTCCAGGATCTGGCTTGAATGTCCAGAGATTGATCCTTCATTATAATGAGGCTGAGTACCATCATGATCAAAGATATCAGAGACACACTTTCAGTTTTCTAATTCTTTGAGATAAGCATTATGGAAGTTATAAATCTCAGAAAAAGCTGATACATCTCAAGCTGTCGCGAGTTTCATCACATTAGACTTAATACTTGCTCCAAGCAACCCGATTCCTCCTGCTGAATCATAAATATATCCAAATGGAATCGCATTATTGAGTCTCTGGAAATTACACCTCAAAGCTGATGGTGTTGAGACCTTATTTCTTACAATATCGTAGGAAACTCCAGCAATCAAATCATATTTCTTTTTGGTAGGAGCACCATATTCATGGATGATCTTTCCATAAATATTATTCTCCTGACCTTCACACCTTGTATATCGACCTCACTGCATCGTTAGATCAGCATAGGTAGTGCTTAATTGTTTAAGTTGCCCCTGAGATTCCTGGTCCAAAGGCCAAAGTCTCTCTCCTCTCTGAGAACTATAATAGAATCCCCTGATTCTACCGTAACAAGTACGAGTTCCTGTTCATCCATCTGAGATAATGACCGGGTTTGCAAGATCCTCTACCTCTCTCCAGAAGAATCCTCATCAGACATCATTTCCTCACAAACTATAGTGCACAGCTGAGAAATATTGTGCAAGATATTTTCCCTTAAGCTCGAAAGTAAGTCCAGTTCCAAGAGAATTTTTTTGTCCAGTAAGTCAAACCATATTTTTATCTTGATTTTGTGGTTTGTTTGGATCATTCTCATCCTGAAAGTCCTTTGAAGGTTTGAGCGTTAATGTCATCTCTGGTCCATCAGTGAGGTCAGTTTGCACCTTGAATTGAGTAACAAATCAACGCTTAAGAGTAACAGTAAATCAGACTTTTCATCTCCTTCCTACTTCAATGTTCGTATCTGGAACATTTATGAGCTCTACCTCAGATACGAAATCAGTAGACCTTCCTCATTCTCTACTTGTAAAGACCTGTTTCTTTATGAGGAAGGAACGAACATCTCAATTTTCTCTGATATTTGGCAACTCAGAAAGTGCCTGAGAAGAACCATCTGCCGTAGCTACAAGCTTATACTGAGGAGCATAATTTCTCGAGTTCCCAAGCTGATTCTTAATATGATTAAAGTTTGGATCGGCAAAAAGTGTATGGATATAGTTATTCTTAAAGATAATCTCACTTCCCGCTTGGAAAGTTACATTCCAATCAGGGAACGGTCAGATGAAGTAGTTATCTGAAAAATTGAGTTTTATCGTTTGAGAAGTCAGATTTTTCACCCATGATGGCAATTTACCTGAAAACTGATTATTACTGAGATTAATCTCCTTAATCGTAGACTGGAAGTTTACACTTGTTGGCATTACTCCTCTAAGCTTCGAATTTTGTAGGAGCAATTTCTCCAATTTTCTAGCTTGGAAGAATGGAGAGATGTTCTGAAGTGCATTGAGGTCTCCATTGCTCAGATCAAGCTCCTTTAACTCAGTAGGAAGAACTGGGATCTCTCTCAAAGTCAGCTTCTGAGCTGTAAACTTCTCTAAATTCTCTGGGAGATTATTCAGATTTTTTGTCTTTGTAGATGATAGATTGATTTCCTTTAGCTTTGCGAGAGAAGTCTTGAATTCTGATTTAAACTCAGCGTTGAAGTTTGGGTTGTCTGAGAGATTGAGGGTTTCGAGATTCTTAAGTTTAGCAAATGATCCTGTAAATGTCTTTTGAAGATTGTTATTTGCAAGATTTAATCAGACAAGTTTATTATTTTGACAAATAATTCCATGCCAAGAACAAATAGGAGGGACAGTCTCGTTGTACCATTTCCTATCTTTCGATGGATCATCTGCAAGTCTCCATCCATTTGAATTTGTCCAATTTCCATTGGTTAGTTTTGACTCTCTATAGAAATCAAATAAGGCACTACATTCTTCAAATGAGACTCCTTGATTTTCATTCTTTTCTCTAGCAAGGAGACAGAATCTATATTTTCTATTCACTCATGGATCATAGGTTGAAGGAACAAGCCTAAGTCCTACGGTCCTACCAACCTTCTGAGTTCCATTCACAGTATAGTAAGTATCAACATAGGTATTTCTATATGCCTGATCATCATCAAAAGTTGGTGCTTGCAAAACAATATTGATAATAGGGCGATCAGTAGATGCAAAAGTCGGAATCGTGATCTTAAGCAAAGTCGCATGAGCTTCTTGCGTTTCTGTATGAGTAGCTCCTGTTACACCAAGAATCTCTACTGATTTAATTGTTGGCTTCCACTCATTTTTTATTCCATTGGTATTTGTGGTATTTACATTTGGAATTCTGAAGGTATAGGTATAATTATTGACGGTTGCACCTGCATTCCAAAGAGTCGTCTGTAAAAGTCCAGTCCCTCCTGACTTATAATTATAGAGAGTATCGAGGTCATCTTGGATAAATGAACCTTTACATCACTGATCATCAACTGAAGTTTTTGAGCAGACTCCGTTTCCTAGTTCTGTTGCGGTAATAATTACAGAAGCATCTCCTCATCGAATAATATAGTTTCACTTAGGAGATCCATAAAGCTTATATGGATCTTCTTTTACACCAACTGCCCAAGCATGCCAGGGCTGATATTTTAAATTATCAGTTGTTAATACAGCCTTATCTCCAAATACATAAGTTCATGGAGGTGTACTATCAGTTACTTTAAGGTTATAATCTATATAAATATTAGGACTATGAGGATACAAATCTGCCGTAATATCTATTCTCCATACCTCATGACCTGCTGGAGGATTAGCCACTTGGTTCGTAACTTTATAGGGAGTTCAAATAGTAGCAGAACCTGCTGTCACTGTTCTTCCAAGTGTAGCAGTATCTAACTCAAATCCGCGAGGAATAAATAGGAATAATGATGGATTTTTTAAAAATATTCCATTATTATAATGCCAACCTGGCTGAATCCAGAAGAAGGTACGCATTCTAAGAGTTTGTCCTGGAGTGAAATTTTTTCAATTATGAGAAAAGGTTTGAATATAAGTCGGTGCATATGACTTGGTTGCGATGGTCAATCCTCATGCAATAGGACGATCTGGCAATCACTCTGCTCTAAACATACCAGTCATAGTTAGAGTTGTATCCTGTGTAATAGGAGTCCCATTAACTTTAATTTTTTTAACATCTCCATTGAATCTAATCCCTAGGTTCGCATGCCCCATCATACCTGGAATTGTATCTCACGGATTGATTTCCGGAAACTTCATTACAAATTTCTTAATAGATTCTCCATCAGACAGTCCAAGTTCTACCTTCCCATATCCAGCACCATAGTTTCCATTGATAGAACCAGTTTTCCCCCTATTTGTCCAGTAGTCAAAATTAATCGTATGAGGCCAAAATACTTCATGACCATTTCCATTACTTTCTGTTGCATTAGGGAGTCTAATACTATTTACCTCAATTCACTCAGGGATGGTAAATTCAACACTTGCATTTTTTACTTTTGTGTTTCATCCATTACCTATCCAAAGTCCGAAAAGCTCCTGCCTATCTTGATCATCAACAATAGACCCCTGTGGTAGATGAAATCCTAAATTTATATTAGCATTCGCAGCTTCTACTGTTTGATTAACCCAATTCAGACTTCCTGTATAGATTTTTCCTGTTGGACTAGCAAGATATCCAGTAAAAGTCATAGGATTCGCTGTAATTACATCGTCAGCTTGAAGTCCTGTATATTCAAGTTCTATAAACTGTCTATTATTCCAAAGCGTATCCATTCTTGGGGTTCCTCTGAAAATCATAGCATGCTTATCTGCATCATATGTAAGCGAAAGTGTAGCACTACCATGTCCATTATTTACAGAACTACTGATATATTTTGCCTTAGGTGGCAATGGGATAGTCGCAATAAAGTTATATAATGCAGGATTTTTACTATCAAGAAATCTAAAATTAGCTGGACTTTCCCATGGGAAATAAGTCTCTGTATACACATTTAAAGCATACTTTACCTTATAATTATTTCCAGGCTTAGTATAGTGAATCCAGTGCATATTGAGTCTAAATGGAGCCCATGCTGTAAAAGTAAGTTCTTTATTTACAAGTGACGCATCCCCCTTAACAATTTCAGCGGTAATTTTTGCTGGAGTTAAATGATCTGTCACCAACCAAGGGAAATACACAGAAAAATCAGCTTTAATCTGTCCTTTAATATTATCTTTTAGATAATAAGTATAAACTCTCTTATCTGAAAGCTCAACCATATTTACACTACCAGATGTTACTGTCTCTCAGTTGAGAAGTGAGATTGAATTACTCTCTGGTTGAAGGCTCTTTGGGACACTGATAACTAATTTCAAATTCTTCCCTCCTCTATTTAGATCAAGATTTGCACTTGCAACAACCTTTTCTCCAACTACAAGCGTAGTTCTTGGGCTTGTAGTTGTAAGGCTAAGTCCTACTGGGGCAGCAGTTTCCTCCGCTGGGAAACTATCATAGAGCTCCTTAATTTTCTGAGGACTCAAAGCATAGTTATACACTCTAACATCATCAAGTGATCATCTTTCTCGAAAAGTTGCCATACTCCTATTCTTCCCTCCGATCCAAGCTGAATCATCTCATCTATTATTATAATAATCTGGAAGTACCCTCTCCCCATCTTTTACTCCATCTACATAACAGGTTACCTTTCTACCCTTAGCATCAAATACTCAAACTAGGTGATGCCACCTATTCCCAGCTAGGTTTGTAGATCCACAGTTATCTTCTGTCAGTCTCCTTCCTCAATGATAGGTACCCAATAAAAAAGCTGGCTTACCTCCAGAAATTCCAAACCTATATCCGTGAGCATCAGCAGTATTTGTGATAAAATACCTCTGTCCTCAATCATCATCTGTCTTAATCCATCCTGCAATTGTAAAAGCTGCAGAATTTCAGATTCATAGTCCTCTTTGTGTTTGCATAGCCGTATCAGTGTACATTCCACCTACTCTTCCCCATTCATCCCAGGTATAGTTTCCAATAACGGTACCTGGATTCTTGGTCTCAAGTTGAGAACTATCCGCAACCGTATTTCCCCCTTCATCGAAAGTATAGTGAAGGACTAGCATTGGCTTGATTGGATAAACAAAGGTAATCTCTTTCATTCTCTCTGTTTGAGAGAAAATAACACTCTGTTTCTCAGGTTTTTGATAAATTCCTCCATCTGCCCTACTTACGAGGTCGTCTGGATCAAAGTAATATGTCTGCCCAAGCTGGAACTCAGTTCCGTTACTTGTCTTGGTATGCACAGTCGGAGACATAAGTTCTTCCCCGTCAGCATTTTGATAGTGAATAATTACTGTCGGTTTCGCTTCCTGCTCGTAATCAGATTTGATTTGTGCTGCAGTGCGGGCATAGTTATAGATTTTAAATTCATCGATTGATCATTTTAATCCTTCTCAAAGAGCCCTATGATATTCATTGGAAGACCTTCCTATAGATACTTTTCCGTTATTATGAGACAAGAAAAAAGGAATCAGACTTTGACCGTTATCATGTATTGTCTGAGGCTCTCCATCAATATAAAGTCATAGATTTTTCGCACTATCCATTGTTACAGTATAGGCGTGCCATTTACCATCTTTATAAAAAGAATCAGGTCTAGTTGTCTTCGCGAAAACCTGCCAATTTCAACCTCAAGTTCTATATACATTTGCTAAACTCAATAATTCATCTGGATACCCAGCCGTCATATTTCCAAGAGAAATATATCCTAGGTCAACATTTGACGCATCAGTCGTAGAGATTCACCAAGAAAGAATTGAAGAAAAGTCTTTAGCATCTGAATCAATTTTTGCCCAAAAACTAACTGTTCCTTCTGTTAGATTAAGCTTTGAAGCATGAGTACTTAGATCTAAAAAAACTGAGTTTGCATTAAAATACCCAGCTTTCCCAACTCTTCCGAGGGTTTGTGTTACTCCGTAGTTAGTCGCATTATTTCCAGCAGACGAGCTGTCCTTTCCGAGGTTACTTGCATCTTCAAAGCTATACTGCACGACTGGACCATCTCCAGGAGCAGCCCAGGTCTGAAGTAATAAAAATCCTCCAAGCAAGAAAGCTCCTGTTGCCCCCAGCATCACCTTACTCAAAGGTCAAAAAAATCTGATTTTTGTGCTTGTTGTTTTGTTTTTTGTCATTTGCATCATCTATACGCAAAGAGAATAAAATACTCACCTGAAAGTATACTCGCTTTTGCATTTTGTGCAAGCTTGTCGGTTTATTTCAGATATTTTCTCTTGCGTTTTTTTATTTTTGGGTTTTAGTATATATTTATCACTGCAAACAAAACATAAAATATTCCCTTTGATCGTCATCACAAACAGAATGAAATAATGACCTCAAAATATTTCCTTTGAAATCTAGGTTTTCATCAGGATTAAATAATCCTAAATCGCTATATTCATTTCACTCACTCGCGAAAGAATTACTTCATTGAGAGCGAAATTCAAGAATAAATTTATTAGTTTCTCATAAAGAAAAATCACTCGCAAGCGAGGAGAAAAAAGCATTGCATATCAAAAAGAAAAAACTATCATAAAAATCAGATTTTTACCTTTTTCTGAAATCAGAAAATGTTCGTTCATCTGCATGGATACAGCACCTATTCATTTCTTGAAGCAATCGGTAAGCCCAAAGATATCGTTAAAAACGCGAAATCGCTCTGATTCACTGCAATTTGACTCACGGATCTGAATGTCGTCTACGGAGCCTTTCAGCATTATATGGCGGGGAAAGATGAGGGAATAAAACCGATTGTTGGGGTTGAGATTGGGTTTGCTCTCGATGCTAATAATGTTGCCAACTTGAAGTCTGTTGGCTCAACAACTCTCCTCGCAATGAGTACCGAATGATATCATAATCTTCTCCAGCTGGTGACCTACGCCTCTCAGACGGGAATTGAGTTTAGACCAAAGGTTGATATGAAATCACTTACGGAATACAAAAACTGAATTCTGGCTTTTTGTTGAGGTGTCGAATCACGAATTTCAAAGATGCTTCTAAACTGAGAACCACTCTCCAAGATTCAGGAAATCATTGGGATGCTCAAAACAACCTTGTGAACTGAAAATTTCTATCTTGAAATTATTGCTCAGGATGAGAAAACACATCCAAACATTGCAAAGATCAATAAGACGATTCTTGAGCTATGAGAAACTACTCAGACTCCTTGTATTATCAGCAATATCTATGCCTATCCGTTACCAAAGGACAAGACCAACCAGGAACTTGCGATGGCGATCAAAGATAATCTAAAGCTTTTTGATCCAAATCATAGGGTCCCAACTACGGAAAATCATCTGATGACGGAGGAAGAAATCCGCTCTATTGCTCTCAAAAATGGCTACTCACCTCAGCAAGTCGATGAATGGATTCAAAATACTGCTCTCATTGCTGATCGCTCGGATTTCAAAATTGAGATGGGGACTTCACTCTTTCCAAAGTATGATGGCGAAGAGGACCTTGAAATCATCTATCAGAACTGGAAAGATAGAATGATCCTTGAGGAATAAAAGTATAATATCCCATTTTTATAAAATAAAGAATAAAAATCAGACTTTTCCCTTTTTTGTCTAGTAGTTTGATGGATTTCCATTTCTTCGTCAATTTAAAATGGCGGTCTAAAGCCTATTTTGACTTGAAAATAAGCACAATAAAAGTAAGACTTCTGCTGTAATGATTTTTATTCTTTTATTCTAAAATCACAATGAAAAACTTCAAAAAAGGTTTTACCTTGGTAGAAATGCTGATCGTAGTAGTGATCATCGGTATCCTTGCTGCTGCTATTTTGCCTAGACTAACAGGAGCTCAGGCGGCTGCTAGAGACCTAGCGAGAGAAAAGGGAATCATAGATATTTCTAATGGACTTGAGTCATATCAAGCAAACAAGGGGGAATATCCTGCAGAACCAACTAATGGAGATGCGTCACAACTTACAGCCTTAATTGACAGAGGATATCTTAAGAATCTCCCTTCAGATCCTTCTAAAGCAACGACTGCTGTACAAGTGGGATCTAGCAACTGAGTAAAAGGGCAATTTACATACAAGTTGATACAATCCGCATGAGGAGTAATAAGTTGAGCATATATCCTTGCTGCGAAAGTTGAAACTCTAGATAAGGCGAATAGTACAAGTGAAATGTTGAAGACAGTAGCTGCTGATACAAAAGCTGATCAATTCAGTGGAAGTGCTCTATGTAAAACTGTTGATAAGGGAGATAGCACATCTACTAAGCCTGATGCTACTGGTAAATGTAAAGTAAAAAGTTTTGATGATCTTAGGTATATACTTGTTAGATAATCTCCCTTGAATAATAAAGGAAAACCTCTCTAATAGAGAGGTTTTTTGTTTTTATTGCAAGATCTACAAAGCAGACTGCAGTAATCTAACTATTCTCTGATCAACTTACTTTCGATCGATAATAACTGAGAACTTCCCTATTCTAAGTATATAAATTGCCTCAAATCCACAAATGGAGAGTAATTGTATTCCACCCTTCTCTTTTGATCAAAGAGTTTAGCTCTGAGGGAATCATTTTTGTGAAGAGTATTGCTAAAGTCCGCAAATTGGCACGGACAAGAGTTACAAAGTGGATTTACCAACGGACAATCTCAATCCTCAGTACAAGGAGTTGGGATCTCGGGACATCAGTCCTCATCTTCGATTCCGTTCTTATCCTCTGGAATATCTGGACACTGATCGTACACATCTGGGATTCCATCATCATCACGATCACAGGTTGGCACATCTTGAGGACAAGTATTGCAAGTTTCTCACTGGTCTATTTTCCCATTTCAGCAGAGCGTTAGATTTTTACAGGTAGAAGAACAGGTTCAGTTTTTTCAGTTTTCTTGACCATCATCACACTCCTCACCAAGAGAAAATTCTATCAGTCCATTTCAACACAGAGAGAAGCATCTCTTCACATCCTCAGGACAAGTTTTACAAGTTTCTCATTGGTCTATTTTCCCATTTCAACAAAGACTCGGACAATTTGGGATATCTTCAGGACAGGTCTTACAGGTTTCTCCCGGATCAGCTTTCCCATTTCAGCAAGTCTTTTCACATATAGGGACATCCTCGGGACAAGTTTTACAAGTTTCTCCTGGATCAGCTTTCCCATTTCAACAGGTATTTTCACAGATAGGCACGTCTTGTGGACAATTTTCACAATCTTCTCCTGGCTCTGCCTTTCCATTTCCGCAGATCGAGGTACATTCTCATACATCTTGCGGGCAGCTTAAACAGGTTTCTCATTGGTCTATTTTACCGTCTCAACAGGCACTTTTTCACTCACAGCTATCTCAAACTCCGTTAGCATTCAGATCGATCTGATCTGGATTTGACTCGAGAGGACAATTATCCAGGCTACAAACTCAAAAATGCTGATTATAAAGATTCATATTCACATTATCTCCAGGGACGAGACTACAGTCAGCATTTTCTCTAATAACAAGTCAGAGAAGATTTGGTTTTCCATCTCCATCAATATCACTATCATAGAGATCGGGGATTCAGTCTTTATCTAGATCACACTTAAGCCCGGAGAAAAGCACCTTCGTATCTATCAAAGAGTCCTTTTCTTGGGTAGTATCTGAGCTAGGAGAGATCATGCTCTCAGAATTCAGCATGAGACCTGTATATACTTGAGCAGTAGACTTGAGCTTTAATGCCCCCTGATATCCTAGATCATAATAAATCGGTTCTCAGTCAGGATTTACCTGTGTTTTTGTAATTTGCTCACTCGGGGTAAAGGAAACAGCTATCTGAGGAATCGGACTCTTAAATCAAAGAGGAGAAATCTGGATTCAGATTTTTCATTTTGTAAAACTTAAATATCAGATATTCACAGCATAATTTCACGATGCTTTGGGATTTTGAAGGGTAAAAGAGCTTGTCGTAATGAGTTCCTGTCCATCATCAAGTTCAATCCTCTGGACTACAGTTTTTCCACCTGCCTCAGTATAAGTATGGGAACTCACAACTTGAGTATTGGAGAAATTCGTCCCATCTCAGAGATCTCGCTTAATTGACCTAATATCTCCCACCATAAGCCCCGAAAGTCTCGTTGATACGATAGATTTCATTCCTACTTTCCTCTGAAAGGGAGAAAAAATCAGACTCGATGAAATATATTTCCCCTTATGATATCTAATATCTATTGAAGCAACTGCCACTAATTTCCCTTGGTAAAATCCCTTGAGCGTAATATTATTCCTCGCTCAGCTCAGCAATTGAGTAACAAAACTTCAGGAGGTATCTGAAGTTTTTGATGAAGTATTTGCAGAATTGCTCCACTTAAAACTATCAATCCTTCCTAAACTTTCAGCCTCTAAAGTCGCAGTGTCTCACTGGATTTTAGGAGTTTTTATATTGAGGGCATAGTTGGTATTTAGTGATTCTCAGATAAAAATCTGATTTGAAACAACTCATACTTCTCAGTTTTTACCTGTTGTCTTAGCTCTAATAGTATAAACTCACGGATATTGATAATGGTGCGTCACGCGAGTTCATTTTCCGACTTGCCCATCTCAAAAATCCCATTCAACCAGTTTTTGAGCCTTTTTAGTTGTGAGTTCTGCCTTTAACTCATAAGGTGCAACATCTCAGATGCTTTTTATCTGTAAAAATGCATAGTTCCCTTGCTCTAAAACACCAAGAGGAGTCTTATCGGTCGAAGTCTGATTTTTTACTACTTGGTAATCAATATTTCAGGTCTCATCAACTAATCAAATAGGATTCTTCTCGCCATCTCAGTCAATATCATCATCACAAACATCTCAATAACCATCAGTATCCATATCTGCTTGTGAAGGATTGTAAGTATTCGGACAGTTATCTTTATGATTAGGAATTCAATCACAGTCATAGTCTAGGTCTGCATTACATTTTGTGTGAAGCATATAGATATAATAGAGCTTGTCTACAGCTTCTTTTGGAGTAATTACTTGAGAGAGATTTGCTATATCCTGAGCGGTGATAATCCCCTCTTGAATCAGGAGATTTACCTGTCCGAGTGGCCAAACTCCAGACTGTAACTGAGGGAAAGTTGTAAATCAGCACATTCTCGGCTCATAGGTACAATATTTTAGGTAGATATTGAGTTCCTTACCGTCTTTGAGCTTCTGGACTCTAGAGGGAGAAATTTGGATGGTTTGGAGTTCATCTTCGCTAAATTGACGATATGCCCAGTCAGATTTTTGAAGCCTTTTAAGCCAATCTTTGATATCTCCTCGTGATACTGTGTACTTACTAGCGACCCTCTCTGAGAGGAGATTCGTTAATGTCTGGTAAAACTCAGCCCTGGTCACTCCTCCAGCTCCGCAGAAATTTCCAGCACATTTTGGAGATGTTGCTCACATTGCCAGTGGATATCATCTCATATACGTCTTATCACCTATATAAGCCACGCAATAATAGTAATCTTTCCCCTCATGAGGCGCGTTTTTAAATCCAATATCTCTAAAATCCTTTCATGGAAGCTGAATGAAAGAAGACCAGAATGGTTGGGTATAGGTCCTAACTGTAGAAGGAGAAGGTAAAAAACAATCTTCACACTCTACTGCATTGAGCAATCTCGTCAATTCATAACGAGATAGTGGATGGTCTCCATAAAGTATCGGACTTGAAATATCAAGATCCTTAAGGAATGATATGAACTCATCCTTCGTTAGCTGTGTTTTTTGTATAGGCTGAGGGGATGAGGTAGCTTGAGCATTTGTAAGGGAATATGACATCTGGAAAGTAGCGAGAGCTATCACTCAGCTGAGAAAAAGTTTTGAGAAATATTTTTGTATAAGCATTTTAGCGAGATGGTAGGCTAAAAAAGAGAAAAATCTGATTTTTTTTAGTTTTCTGGTGTTATTGCTTTGATTTTCTCACTAAAGAATATTTTCCACTCTTCCCGTGGAGTATTCTCCGATTCTTCTGCAGGTACTAGCTCCTTTTGTTCGGCTTCCTGTTTAGCTTTGAAGAGGATAATTGCTTCTCCGTTATCTAGAATATTATTTTCATGGGCTAGAAGCCTTTTTGCATGAGCGGAATTGAGATACTTGAGCTGAAAATTATTAAAATAGCTAATTTCATCTTTTACCCTTTTTGTCTGCTCCTGAACCTGAGAGGTTTGTTCAATAATAGATGTATAGTTTACATAGGTCTGGACCGCGATCATCAAGAGAGCCACATTTACTATTCCCAGTCACCGCTTAAGATATGGAGCGTATATTTTAATAAAACTTTTTATATCAGAAAGCATACTAAATAAGCTTGATAAAAATCTTTAAGTCTGTATATATATATTGAATTTTTGCCATCAAAAAGCAAGCAGAAAATCAGATTATTAGCCTTATAATTTTTGGGAAAAGAAGAAAAAATCTGATTTTTTATCTTTTAGAATATTGAAGATGGCTATTTATCTCTCTTTTGTAAGTAGTGAACTATGAGTATTCATAAATTACCTGATTATGTCATCAATAGACTTAAGGCTTGAGAAGTAGTACAGAGGCCAGCTTCACTTTTGAAGGAATTGGTAGAAAACTCTCTTGATGCAGAAGCTACAAAACTTGAAATCACAATCAACGACTGAGGTAAATCATTACTTGCACTAGAAGATAACGGAACTGGAATTGAGCTTTCTGATATGGATTTACTCCTAGAAAGATATGCGACTTCAAAAATTGAGAGTGAAAAAGATCTGTATTCCTTAGAGAGTTATGGTTTTAGGGGAGAGGCTCTGGCTAGTATCGCAGAAGTAAGCAAAGTTACGGTCCTAACCAAGACTCAATATGCTGAAATCTGAACAAAGCTCGTGAGAAGAGGCAATGAAAATCTGATTTCTCATCTCCCAGTTCCCTTTGAACATGGAACTTTAATTAGAGTTGAGGACTTGTTTTATAATGTGCCTGCGAGACTCAAGTTTCTAAAATCTGCACAGACTGAGTTTTACTATTGCTATAATTATTTTATTGATGTAGCACTTTATCACTATGATAAGGCATTCATCTTGAAAAAGAACGATAAACTCGTTTTTGATCTCAAGCCAAGTCGTGAGCTATCTACCAGAATTTTGGATATTTTCAAAAAAGACTGGTCAGAGAAGTTAATTCCTCTGGCATACAAAGAAGATTCTCTCAAGATCACTGGAGTTGTATCAGATCCCACCTTGCGTTTTGGTTCTGCTGAAAATATCAAAATTTACATAAACTCTCGTCCAGTCCAAGACAAAATTATCAAAAAAGCAATTATGGATGCGTATAGTAGGCAGATCACTCCTGGAGAATATCCGCTAGTAATTTTGATGCTAGAGATCGATCCTCAAGAGGTTGACGTCAATGTCCATCCTGCAAAACTGCAGGTAAAATTTATGAATTCACAACAGATTTATAGAGCAGTCTATCAGAGTATCCTGCAACTGCTCGGCAATCATAAGATCGGAAGTATTGGAAATGAATTTTTTGGGAAGCAAGGAGAACTTCAACAAAAATCAGATTTTTCTTCCTTTTGACAAGCCCAGAGAGGAGCTCAGCTTTCTCAAACTGACTTTTCTGGTTTGATTGAAGGAGTCCATCTTGAAGAAGAGCAGGTTCAAAATAGAGAAAAGCCTTTTTCTACTAGTCTTTTCTCTCCACAAGAAAATATTTCATTTAGCCACTTTGGAAGCTTGGATGAACACAGAAAAGAGCAAGAATTCTTTTTCCATCAGGAGATTTGAGAATATCAAATCCTTGGTCAGCTCTGGAATATGTATATTGCACTACAGGCTGATGATGCGCTCTACCTAATTGATCAACATGCTCTAGCAGAAAGGATTGCATTTGAGAAAATGAAAATCGAAAAAGATCTCAGTTCTGAACCTCTTCTTCAGCCATTAAAATTTGAGATTACTCAAGTAGCCAATCTAGAAGAAAAAATAGAAGAATTGAATCAGCTTTGATTTGATATTTGAATGCTTGGTGAGAATGTGATTGCGATTTATGCGTTACCAAAGGTTTTTGTAGTATATCCGATTGATATGGGAGCTCTGCTCAATTATGTACTCTACTTGGACGAGATTAGTTTTGATCATATTTTAGATGGAATCTATGCGACCAAAGCTTGTAAAGCATCAATTAAAGCGGGGCATAAGCTCTCATATCTACAAATGGAGCAACTCGTAGCTGATGGATTTTCAATGATTCCATGAATGTTTGTTTGTCAGCATGGGAGGCCCTTCTTTGTAAAGATGGATAAAAAACATATTGATGGACTCTTTGATAGATAAGAGGAACTAAAGGAGAAATCTGATTTTCAGGGACAGTTTTCTCTGTTTTTTTATGAGTAAAGAGTATCGACATCTAGACCACTTGACTTTTTATTGGAAAAACCGCTTGAAATCGAGCCTAAAATCATCATACTGAAATTAATTGTTTTATCTTAGTATTTCTCAAGCTCGTGGCAAATCCTCTTATTGACGATCTTCTAGCCTCTACTGATATCGTCGAGCTCATCAGTAGATACGTTCCCCTCAAAAGAGCCTGAAGTAACTTTTCTGGTTGCTGTCCTTTTCATAATGAGAAAACTCCATCTTTCATGGTCTCACCTACGAAGCAAATCTTCAAATGCTTTGGCTGTGGGAAAGGGGGAAACGCATTGACTTTTTTCCAAGAAATAGAAAAAATTGATTTTCGAGATGCTGTAAAAGAACTCGCAAAAACCCAGCATATTGATATCGAAAAATATAATCTCAACACCCAAAAAATCAGCGATGAAAGCGACCAAAAAGCAAAGCTCAAAAGAATGCATTCACTTACTCAGCAATATTTTCTCGCTCAGCTCAAAGAATCAACTCAAGCTTTAGACTACCTAACTACTCATAGAAAACTTTCAAAAAATCTGATCGAAGAATATGGTATCGGATATGCACCAGATAAGCACTACCAACTCATCCAACTCCTGAGAGAGAAAGGGTTTTCAGACAATGATCTCTTAGAAGCATCTCTAGCTAAAAAAAATGCAAATGGAGAAATCTATGCCTTTTTTAGAAATAGGATCACCTTCCCAATCTACGATACCATGGGAAATATTGTTGGGTTCTCAGCTAGAGTACTCAATCCTGAAGACAAACCCAAATATTTGAATAGTGCGGAACATAAAGCCTTTGAAAAATCAAAACTCCTCTACGGACTAAACTTTGCCAAAAATTATATCAGAGAACAACAAAAACTGATTGTTGTGGAGGGGCAAATGGATGTTCTCTGACTAGCAAAGCTTGAAACACCAGTCTGAGTAGCAACTTCTGGAACTGCTCTCAGCCAAGATCATATCAAACTTATGAAGAGATATACTGAAAATATCTTTCTCCTTTTTGACAACGATAATGCAGGTCACCAGGCAACTTTAAGAGCCCTCAAGCTCTTTTATCAACAAAACATGTTCCCAAAAATTATCAAACTTCCAGAAGGATTTAAAGATGTTGATGAACTTTCAAACACTCCAGAGGGGAAATCAGCTTTTGAAACTTGTCTCATGAATGCCCAGGACGGTTTCCTAGGAATTTATCATCAGATGAGATCAGAACTTGATATGACCTCACCTATCGACAAACAGAAACTCATAAATACCCTATTTGAACTCATTATCTCAGTTAATAGCCTCACCATCCAAGAGCACTATAAACAACTCCTCGCAGAAAAGCTTGGATTCGCTTTTGAAATCCTTGATGCTCAGTTTAAGAGATACAAAACAACAGATGGGAAGCTTATTCTAAATCAACAAAATAGACAACAACAGCAAGAAAACACTGATCGTTACCAACTCCATAGAGATGAACTGGTTGTTAGTCTTTTTTACCAATGAGCACTAGAAAAATATCTCTGAGATTTCCAAGGAGCAACAACACTTTTTGATATCATTACGATCATCTGAGCATCTAAACCAGATTCTCTCCTCGCACAAGCATTAAATAACAAGCTCACACCAGAACAAATCTCCTCTCTTAACGAACTTGGAATGTGGCGAGATGCACAGCTTGAAGAGCATCAAACCACTGAAAAAAGATACCAAATCATTCTCCAAGCCATTCTCCCAATCCTTCAAAAGTGGCTCCAGCTAGCACTCAAACATTCCGCACTTTCAGCTGAGCAAAAAAGACAACTTCTAGAACTCAGAAAAAAACTATAAAAAAATCAGAATAAAAAAGCTCTAAGTCTATACTTAGAGATTTTTTAATATCTGCTCCAAAGCGGGATTTTGCTTTGCCTTTTCCGTCAAAAGGGTAATCATCTGCTGATCTAAAGCAAAAATTGAAAATTCCTTCAATAAACGCTCATTATAAAAAACCTTAACACGATGAAGACCAGAAACTGCAGGAGTCAGATTTATTTTTCTTTTTTCTCCCAAATAAGTAATACGATCTGGAAACACCTGCATTCCACTTCCAACTTCTACCTTAATCTCTCATTCAAGAAATCCTTGCTCTCCTCTCTTATTCTTAATCATCAATTCAATAGATTTTCCAAGCTTTACTATAGGATACGATAATTCTCAACTAATATCCGCTGCAGTCAATAAATACCCAGCTGAACTAGTGCCTTCATTTAACTGCTCTGCCTGAAAAATTCTCCCCTGTGTCTCTAAAAACAAAATCGGATCCAAGGTATTTTTCTGGATCAATGACCAGCATTTCGCCTCATTTACAACTTGAAAAAGATTTTCAGCCTCACAGTCAGTCTGCGGATAGTAAGGATGCTTTCCTTCATTAGTATCGATCTGAAAATGAAGGTGCGGACCAGTTGTGTTCCCAGTATTCCCAATTTTTCAAATCAATTGCCCCTCTCCTACTTTATCTCCTACCTGCACCAAAATTTCACTCAAATGCACATAATTTGAATAAATAAAGCGACTTCAAATCTGATGTTTGATTGTAATAACATTTCCCCATTCACCCTTAGCATGAGCCTGAACTACTTCACCAGTTCCCATTGAATAAACTGGGGTTCCTACAGTCGATACAATATCCACTCCTTTATGTGCTCATTGCCCCATATCTCGACCTCAGACATAGGTCGCACCTCGCAAAACAGAATATACAGAACGATGCAAAGGATTTTTTATAAAAGAAAGATAATCCGCACCTTCAATCTTTGGCAATTGAATCTTACAA
>CAUSGX010000003.1:0-98747 GCA_963531535.1 uncultured bacterium | reverse complement strand
TTTTCAAGATTATTTACATTCATTTTCTTCTATATAAAGAATAAAATAACTTCTATATTCAAAATATATTATATATAATATATGTAAAAAGTCAAAAAAATCAAGAGATTTATATTGACTTTTTATAAAAAAAGAAAAAAATCAGATTCTCAATTTCTTAACACAAGGAATGAAGCCCTATCTCAAAAAAATAAATTCCCACAAAAAATATATGCTTATACCCACAAATCATCAAAAAAAGGAATAACAGAAAGAGACACCCAGAATATTGGGTGCCTCAATCAAAAATAAAGATCAAACAAATTTCACCTCCCCAAGGATCTTTTCGTAGGTCTTTTGGATTTGCTCTGGAATACATGGATACTCCGCATACAAAACACCATCACTAACCTTACGATAGATCTTTATATCACTATCTTTGATCTTTAGATAGACATAACTACCTGAAAAATCAAAGTTATCCATCGAGCTACCAAACGGAAGCTTTTCTAGTCTGACACTTAGTGCATTGGTTGGCTTAGCCTTTAAGGCTATAACGAGTTTTCTACCACTTTTTCTAGCACTACTATGATAAGCTAATATAGATACCCGATCTGACGTAGCATCATTAAGTGTAGAAAAGGGAACAAGCTTAAACTCAGAATGAGCCGTTTTAATCCTTCTAGGAGGCATTTTTGGACTCTTTTGAGCTTGTTTAGCTCCCTTCTTCCTAGGGGAACCCTCTCGGGAATGTGGTTTTGAAGTCTCTCCTTCTGAAACAGAAGTTAATCCTTCTTTTTTTAAACTCTGGGCTGCAAGCTTTGCAGCTTCCCGTTCTTCAGCAGTACGCTTGTCTGCTAGACTCTTTTTGTTTAATCCCTTACGAGCATTGTTGATTGTACTCATAAAACGCTTTGTTTTAATAGTTATGTATTCAGTTAACTTCTAGTCTATACTTTTCAAAAATAATAACCCTCCCAAAACAGCAGAAGAAACTCTACTATTTGGAAGCAGGAAGAATTAGCATTCCATCAAAGTAAGACAGAGAAGGATACTATACAAATATAGAATAAAAAGTCAAGAGAAAATAAAAAAGAGAGAACTCTGATTCTCTCAGGTTTCTCTCTCCTCTTTCTTATATGACTTGCTCAATTTTTACTCAGATTTTTTTGAGTTTATTCACAATATCGGTATATCCTCTAGCAATAATCTCCTCATTCATGATAGAAGTTTCTCCCTCAGCCATAATCCCAGCAAGAACCATCGCTCCTCCTCATCTCAGATCAGTACTTGAAACATATCCTCAGTGCAGCTTACTTGGTCAGATAACCAAAGCCTGATGAGGGTTTAGAATCTCTATTTTTCATCAGAGATTTTCAAGTTCATTGAGATATCAGAATCTTCCTTCATAGAGCGTTTCAAAGATCTTGGTAACTCCGTTAAATTGAGTAGCTAATGCTCCAAAAATTGATTGAAGATCACTAGGAAACCCTGGAAAAATTCTGACTTCAAACTTTGTTGCTTTATAATTTGGCTTATTATAAGAATTTACTGTGATAGTATGCTTGTCTATGATTTTGAAGTTAATTCCAATCTTATCTGCAATATTGTACATTGCACTAAGATCATCAACATTCACATTTTTGATTGTCAATTCCGAATTGTCCGCTCCAGCACCAATTGCAAAATAAGTTCCCGCCTCTATATAATCGCTAATAATCTCAAAAGAGGCCTGCTGAATATTAATCTTACTTGGAGAAATAGTGATGGTATGATCTATTCCCATTGTAATTTTTGCTCCTGCTACATTGAGAAAATCAATAAGGTTTTTCACATGAGGCTCAGTTGCAACTTGATATACCGTAATATCGTAGTCTACATCATCCAAAAATGCAAGATAGGTAATCAATGCTTCAGTTGCTGTTACAGAGAACTCTTGAAGCATGATATTTTTCTTTGGTTTCCCAACAACTTTGAAAGTTTTAAATGCTCACTGTTCAATTTTTACACCAGCCTTCTGAAGTGCGTCATCAAAGGTATCAAGAGGTCTTTTCCCAATCTTACATCCACCAGATCAAACAAATCTGACTTCTCCGAATTTTTTAAGTCCGACAGGGATCAAAAGAATTGAAGCTCTGAATTTGGTTGCAAGTTGACCAGTCAGATCAAAGTATTCCTTTGATACTGCAAAAGCCTCCTCATAAAGGCGCTTCATATTGTGAATATCACTAATATCTGGCATATTCTCAAGCTGAATTTGAGAATCTACAACATAGTTCGCAGCAAGAATTGGAAGTGCAGCATTTTTACTCCCTGAAATATAAACTTCTCACTTGAGATTTGGTGAATATGAGATCTTGAACATTATAGTCATATCATGAAATAAATCATCCCTAACTATAGCATTCAAGTTTTTGCTTTCAAGAGAAAATCAAGAAAAGCAAAAAAGAGAAAAAATCTGACTTTTCTCCCTTTTTATCAACGGATTGCACGAGAACAATAACTACCAATTAAATCCACCTTCTTATTACAAATTTCTTATGATTTGCTAATTTTGAGTCATAGTAATTATCGACCGGACTTCTTGTCTTAAATATCTCCTCAAGCCTCTTTTTGGTATCTACAATCTCTACTCCTCCAGGAAGCTGCCCTCTTCACCTACTCTCAATCGTCCTCTTCTCATCCAAAACAATCACGATGTGTCAATCCCAAACTATGAGATCAAGAGGTTTTAGAATTTTCACTATTTGATCAATCGTTTTACCAGCGATAGGAACTGGTCTTCAAAAATTCAAAAGGCTACGAGTATTTCTTGGCGTATATCAGTTAGTCGCCTGATAAAGCAGTCCAGAGCAGTCAACTCCTTGAAAAAGTTTCCTCTTAGTTTCTAAAGTTGTAAGTCCAGTAGCTGAGGGGAAGAATTTCTCAATTTCAGGTATCCCCTGCCACCATGATCCGCCCCAAACATATACTGTACCAGAGGCAGCAAGGAGATTTTTTTTCACTTGTTCAAGTGAAGGTAAAAGCTGAATTTTCTCGGCAGGTTTCTGATCTACTTTTTGGATAAATCTTGAATCTAAAAAGTATCCATATTTTGCTCATCTTCCAGCATCAAATTCTCTCGTACGGATCTGGTATGTTGTAAATATTCAGTTATCCACCTTCTTCATCAAACTCACAACAGTTCATGGAGGCAATACCACTGCAGATTCTTGAATAAGATTATTCGAGTTGAGTTTTAGTCCAGTGGTTCCCGGTCACCCAAGCAAAAGGTTAATATCTACCTGATCTATCGGCAACCAGAATACTGGCGTAGGCAGTATCGTCTTTGCATACCCCTCAAAACTCTCGAAACTCTCAATCTGCAAAGACCTTGAGATCTCCTCAGAAATTTGCTGAGTTTTGAGTAACTCTTCAAGCATTTCTTCTCTTCTTCCAGTAGTGAAGTTTTGGTAAGTACGCACTCTATCCTCAATTGAGGCAAGATCCTCAGCCCTCAAAGCTGGTCAATACAGTTTAGTTTTTAGATTTGGAAGGAAGACTTTACGGATAGCAAGTGACTTTTGAGCCAAACGAGAAAAAAAATCTGATTTTTCTTTCTTTTCTTTTTTGGATAAAGGTTGATTAAGTCGCTGATCAATCTGTGCGTGTTCCTGCTCAGAAAATGGTGTATAAGCGAATCCCCATGCTAGAGAAAAAATTGATAACAGCAAAAAACTAAATAGTTTCCTCATATTTTTTGTAATTGCTTTCTGATAAAAGTTTACCTACAGTATGTACTCATTTTGGCATTTTTTTCAAGAGAAGTGTAATACCACGATTTCTCATTTCGTCAAGGAGAAAAAGAAATCTGATTTTTGTTCTTTTTGCAAATCAGAGAGTTTTTTGTATACTTGGAGAGTTTATATGATTAAATAACAAAACAAATATGAAAGTAAGTATCTGATTTTCAGGTCCTGCTGGATCTGGAGTAAATACTGCGGGACTTTTTCTCGCTGAGATTTTGAGTGAAAAGGGATATACCGTACTTGGAGACAAGGAGTATGCATCAATCATCAAATGAGACAATAACTGTTTTTTTCTCTATATTTCTGATGAAAATCAGATCTTTATCAGAAAGGAGATTGATTTTTTCTTGGCATATGATCAGTATTCTATTAGTAAAAATGAGCCGATCTATGATCTGAGACACACCTTTATGATCAAGGATGAGAACTGCAAATATAGAAATATCTTTACGCTCTGAGCAGCTCTAAAACTCTTGAATCTTTCCATCGATGAGGGGAAAGCAATTCTAAAGAGACAATTCTCTCTAAAATCATTCTCTGAAGAGATCATGGATCAGAATTATGCTGATCTAGAAGCTGGGTACGAATATATCAAAAGACAAGAAAATACTGACTTTCCACAGATCGACTGTAGTAAACTGATCTGAGAAAAAAAGATTTTTATGTACTGAAATGAATGCATTGCAAAAGGGGCGATGGATTCAGATTTGGAATTTTATGCTGCGTATCCAATGACACCAGCTTCTTCAATTATTGATGAAGTAGTAAAAAATAAAAAGGTAACCTTTCTCCAAGCTGAAGACGAAATCGCAGTAGGTATGGCTATGCTCGGAGCAAAATTTGCTGGGAAAAGATCTATGTGTGGAACAAGCTGAGGTGGATTTGCTTTGATGACGGAGGCGATCTCATTTTCAAATCAAGCTGAAATTGGATGAGTATATGTCCTTTCTCAGAGAGATGGTCCAAGTACTGGAACGCCAACTTTTACAGGGCAAGGAGATATCAATTATGCTTTGAATGCGAGCTTTTGAGATACCAAGCCAATCGTACTCTATCCTTCAACTTTTGAAGAAGCATATAATTTTGCCGGGAAAGCTCTAAACTATTCAGATATCTATCAGCATCCAGTAATTTTGCTAAGTGATAAACAGCTCTCTGAGTCTTATCTTACTATAGAAAAGAAAAATCTGATTTCTGAACCTGTTTTAAGGGGGAAGATCGCTGATGAAAGCCCTGAAGATACCTTCAAAAGATTTGAAATCACAGAAGATTGAATCTCTCCATATAGCTATCCTGGAAGACAGGGGACAACCTTTATTGCGAGCTCATATGAACACGATGAGTATGGTTTTACTAATGAAGAACCTACAACCAAGGGGAAAATGATGGAGAAAAGAGCAAGGAAAATGCAGACTTTTATCCAAAATGAATTCAATGAAAACTTTTATGGATATGAAGTCATCAATCCTGAAGCTAAAAAATTCTTCATCACAATGGGGGTCAACCGCTATGCACTAGAGCAATGGATCAAAAATAAGTCTGAATATGGTCTCATTATCGTGAAATCACTCTATCCTTTTGATCCAAGATTAAAACTATTTCTGGAGAAAAACAGAGAAAGAATTCAAAATTTGATCTTTATTGAAATGAATCATAGTGGAATGCTTGAAGATTTGGTTCGTAAAGAATGTGAGCTGTATGGAGACTGGAACTCAAAAATCTCACATCAGAGGAAAGTCACATTATACCCTCTCTTTGAGGAGGAAATTCAAGCAGTTCAAGACTAATGCTTCTTTATTTTTGATAACAAAATTCTAATGAGACATAATACTAATAAAATACAATGGTGTCCAGGATGTGGAGACTTTTTGATTCATATCGCACTCAAACAAGCAATTACTGAGCTAAAAATTCCGCTTCATCAACTCGTTGTAGTGACTGGGATCTGATGTAATAGTAAAATGAGTCAATATATGGAAGGATATGGTTCTGAAACCTTGCACGGAAGAGGGATTCCCTTTGCTACTGGAGTAAAAATGGCTAATCCTGAACTAACCGTGATCTCAGTTTCTGGAGACGGAGATAGTTATGGAATCTGAGTTGGACATTTGATTCATGCATGTAGAAGAAATATTCCATTTGTGCATATCACTTGTGACAATCAAAATTATGCACTTACTACTGGGCAAGCTTCTTGTACAACTCCAATCTGAGCAAAGACAAAATCAACTCCTGAGGGAAATGAGATCGCTCCAATGCATCCAGTTAATCTAGCAGAAGTTGCAGGCTGTAAGTTTGTAAGAAGCGTTCCAGACAAAGATATTAAACTTATGAAGGAGACAATCATGGAAGCGATCAAATTCAATGGATTTGCACATATCAATATTCAGCAGTCTTGTCCAAGTTGGAAAAGATGGTAAAAACAAAAAAGAGAATCTGATTTGATTCTCTTTTTTTAATTATACTATTTTTAATCTTTAATCTCCATATTTTCCTTAATAATGTGGAATGCTTGCATCAGTAATTTTCTTTGAGCATAACTAATCTCCTCAGACTCAATCATTGAACGGATATCTGTTTCCTCCATCAGATTTCTATCAACCTTTCCTTTAAAGAGTTTCCAATAAAGAATTTTTCCCGCAAATACTGGATAGTTAGGAGCGAGATCAGAGAGTTTCCCTATTCACTCAAGCATCTCATCAATATTTTTAATTGCATCATATCCAAGCTTTGTTGCATAAAAAGCTCTAATATATTTTTTAATCTTTTCTCTTCCCTCTGGGGTATGAGAAAGCTCTTCTAATTCTTTGATGATCTCCTTTGAGTTTCCATAGGTCAGATCCTTTCTTCTACTTCACTTTTCTCCGATAGCGACTCAGTTCCTGATTCTCCTCACTCTATCTTCAACACTTCCACTTGTACCAGATAAAGTATAATAAATCTGAACTGCCCTTTTTAGATCGTCATCATCTAAAGTTTCTCAGAAAAATTGGCAAATATCTCAAATTCCAGCCTCATATAGATCATCTAAACTTTCCCCTTTTGCTAAAGTTTCGTTAAGCTTAGCGATCCCTTCCTCAAGATCCATTCTATCGGAATCTTTGAGATTCAAATTAGCAAGGTTTGCGATCCCAGTATTAACATGAGTTGCAATCTCATGATCAAAAATGACAGGGAGGACACTGTTCTTCAAGTCATATTTCCCGTCCTTATTTGGCGCTCATAACTTTATTTTTCTCCTTGAATTACTAATAATTCAAACACTATTTGTTCCCTTAATCTGCTTAATAACTTTGAATTTTTCTGACATGTTAATACTTGAAAAAAAAGCATCAATTTTTTCTTCATTCCAAGCATTAGGAACAAAATAGATACCATCTCTCTCCTCTACATCTGAAACCGTATCGGAAAGCTGAATCTTCACAAGTTCCTCTTTTGAAATTCCTTGAAGTTGCAGAGCAATCTCAACAAGAGGGAAGATATGCTTCTCATCAATAAAAGCTGACTGTTCTTTATTTTCTTTATGTTCAGTCTTTTCACTTTTTAGATTATTCCCCTGAAAGTATGAGAGAATATTTTCCCTCCAAAAACTTTGATCTTCTGGAGCTAGCTGCTGAAATTTTTTCTCATCTGAAACAGATGCGAGCTTCTCTCAAATCTTCTGCATTCTTTCGGGTAACTCCAGAATAGACTTCCCGTAAATCTTTTCCTCCATCTGCAGTTTTTTCTGATTATATTTTTCCCTATCTTCCTTAGATAGCGAATATCAAGCTTTCTCAGCCTCTAAATACATCGCATTTTGGTGATATTGAAACGTCCAAATAGCCTTTTGAAGATTCTGAATCAAAAGCTCTTTTTGCGCATTATTGAGCTTACTTTCCTGCTTAATCTCTTGGCTAAGATTTTCTAGCTCTGCAATTTTCTGATCAGCTTGGGCATATTTATCTTCCAAAAACTTAGGAGTAATAGGCACTTCTGAAGAAAAATATGCTTTATGAAAAATTGCATCATCTTTAATCTCATATCAAATCGCAGAAAAAAGACTCTCCCTAATATCAGCAATCACTTGGGAGTACCTGCTATAATAAGATTCCTCAGGATTTTTACTTACCGAAACTACATTTTTCATTATCTATTAGAATCAGAATTAAAATTTAATTTATTTTTTCTAATAGATATTATATATCATTTTTACAATAAGTCAAATATTCTAATTTATTTTGTAATTTTACACAATAAAATTCTGATCTTCCAGCTTTATCTTTCCTTTTTTGAGCTTTTGTAGCTCTAACTCGGATAGATTAGCCTTACTGATTTTCATAAATCCATCTAAGTACACCTTATCCTTCATCCAAATACAGGTATTAGTAGGAGTCTCAGTCAGAATTTGGCCTTTTTTTACTCTCAAAATACTCTTAAACGCTCATTCTAATGTTCTATTAGGATTTAGAAGATACATTAATTCGGTCATCTTTGCGAAAGAAAGCGATCTTGCCTCAGCAAGGAGATAATACTTTCTATAGAGAGCCAAGCTTTCCTCTTCATCATCAACAAGCTGGCGAGCATTCCATACAGCAAGTCACTCCTCGTCTTTGAGATAATAAGCAGTTCAAGACTTAAAAATATTTCGTCCAGATTTTAATCCATTCAAATATCTTGTCAGATGAATATCTACTTCATGGGCAAGAATCAGCTTAAGCTCATTTTCAGTAAAACGAATATTTTTAGAAATATTGATCTTGGCAGTTTTTCAGATACTAATTGACATTCTCGAGAAAGTTGTGGAACTTTCAACGATTTCTACTCAGAAAATTCCTCTTTCAGTAAGATATTTCTCAATATACTCACGAACTTGCTGAAAAGATAGTGGAGATCAGTTTTCTTTATTTTTTCCTCAAGCAGTAAAAAGCTTTTCCTTGCTTATTTTGAGAAGTTCTGGATCAAAAGATCAGAACAATGCTATATTTTCTTTTTCAATAAGAGAAAAATCCTGATTAGTATATGCCTTTAGAAGTTTTGTCCTATGGTCGAGCTCCTCAAGCTTCTCCTTAAAGAGCTGCAAAAATGGACTTTTCAAATAGCTCTTGCTCAGCTGATCACGGAAAGCATGCAATTCTGACGCCCATTTATCCTGCAACTGCAAAGATGGGAACTTATAATCAAAAACCGGATTATAATTTCACTTTTCTGAGATAAAGCGGTCTAGCTCTCCAAAATAATTCACTGGTCTTAGCCTTGCAGTTAGGTTGAGCCTTTTAGAGAGTTTTTCAACTTTATCATCAATAAGGTGCAATTGTGCGGTCTCCATTGCGATAATCTTTTTGGGGTTGAGAATATTTACAGAAAGCTCCTGTTTTTTTAGAGGCTTGATAAGAAATTTTGAAGCAGTTTTTTGTCAGATCACTACTCTATTTTCTCAGGTTCATAGTTCGTATTTAAGATTTTTAATTAACACATCAGTATCTGGTGCATCAATAAAAATTTGTTTTGCTCAAAAATCACTTATTCTCTGGTATAAATCAGGAGAAATCAGATTTTTTTTACTATCTAAATCTACTTCCAAAAGGATTGAATGGGTTTCCTCCTGCCCTTCTGCATATAATTTGAGTTTCGCTGATTGAGAAAGATAGAGGATTTTACTCATCTTGAGTTCTTGAGAGGCCTCCCTTGAGAAAAGAGTTTTCGCAATATCGACTCATTTTTCTGGATCTTGAATTCTCAAATCTCAGAGTTTTTGTAACACACTTTTAAGTCTGATATCTGCAATCTTTTGCACTTCTAACCCAGCTCTCGCATTAATTTCCAGAAGTTTTGGTCCAGTATTTGTAATCACTCGATCAAGTGCTAGATATCCAAGATTTACAAAGTACTGCACTTTTGAGGAATAGAGCAAAATATCATTTCGGAAAGGGATTTTCTTGCCCTGAAAATGAGCATATTCATCTGGGAATTTTGTTGTATAAATCCTATTTTTATAGAGCATTGAAGTAATTTTTCCACTTCAAATATCTATTCAACAACCGATTCCTCAGGCATTTAGATTCGCTTTTCCACCAGACTTGAGTGTAGGAATTCTGATCATTGCAGCGACAGGAACGAGTTTGAATACAATAATCCTTAGATCAGCAAGTCAAAATTCACAAAATTCTTTAAATCCCTCTCAAGGAACAAGCTTCTCCTCTAAAATTGCCTCATCAGTAAGCGTCATAGAGTATTTCCCATCTAGAGTATCAATGACTCTTCTTTTGAGTTCTTCTTCAGATATGGTAGCTCACTGGAGTCCAAAAAGCTGAACTTCTTCAGAATTTTCTTTCTTTTTTGAAAAAGAAAACCATCTTCAAAAAAACGATTTTTTCTCCTCTGGAAGTGGTCCCTTTCATAGCTTTTTAAGGATACAAACTCCCCTTCCCTTACTCCCATGGTTTGGCTTAAGGACAAAGTTCTTTGCAGGCAAAGTAGAAAAATCAAAGTTTACGAGCTGTTTACGAGATCTGATCACGGCATAGGTCTCAGCAAAAGGAATTCCTCTCTCTCCGAGGAATTTTTTAGTCTGTAGCTTATTATCAGCGAGGCGGACTGCTTTTCTAGGGTTTTGTTTTTTGATATATTGGAGATTTCTGGCATTCATACCAAGGATTCCAAAATTGAACATACTATATATTGGAGAAGAATAAAGAAAAAAATCTGATTTTTTATTTTTTTAAACATCGTTCTAATGGCTAAGATCTCGATCAATCTGTTTTTTTCAGATACTATCTAAGATCTCATTACACTTACTAAAAGGTTTAGAACCAAAGAATCCTCTATCGGCCGAGAATGGCGAAGGATGAGGCGAGCTTAGAATGAAATGTTTATCGGTATCAATGAGTTCAGCTTTTTTTTGAGCAAAAGCTCCCCAAAGAATAAAAACTAATCACTCCTTTTGATCGGAAAGAATCTTGATAACCGCATCAGTAAATTGGTGCCAACCTGCATCTTTGTGAGAATTTGGGGTATCTTTTCTCACTGTTAAACCTGCATTCAGAAGGAATACGCCTTGATGTGCTCGTTTTTCAAGATTGCCACTAGATACAGGCTCAATTCCTAAGTCAGTTTTCAACTCTTTATAAATATTTCTCAGAGAAGGAGGAATCTTTACTCCTTCAGGCACAGAAAAACTTAATCCATGTGCTTCTCCTACTCCATGATAGGGATCTTGTCCCAAGATTACTACCTTTACCTCGTCAAAAGGAGTCTCATTAAAAGCTCTAAAGATATCTTTTCCAGCTGGGAATACAGTATATCATGCTTGAAATTCTTTGAGGAGGAAGTCCTTTATACCAGCAAAGTAAGGCTTTTGAAACTCGGAGAGAAGTACCTGCTTCCAAGATGGATCAATAGAAATCTGATCTATATTCATAATAGAATTTGGAGAAAAAAAATAAAAAATCTGATTTCTTAGTATTGTTTCCAAGGATAGTTATTTGTTTTTTTCTTGCAAGAGAAAAAAAATAAAAAAAAACTTGCAATAAGGAAGCATTTTCGTATATAAGGGGCATTCATATTTTTATATTATTATGAATTAGGAAAAATGACAAAGAAAATGTTGGCTTCTGCTGTAGCTCTAACTGCTGTTGCTGTTTTGGCTGGATGTGGAAAGACTGAAGCTCCAGAAATTATTCTTGACTCAGGAGCAAATGCTGAGATCACAACAGGAACTGTTGAAGAAGTAGTGATTGACGCTACTAGCGGAGATACTGAAACAACTAATCCTGTTGTAGCACAACCATCTGAAGTAGTTGAAGCAAACTCTGGAGTAGCTATCTACACTGGAGAAGATGCTCAAGCTGCTATGGAAGCTGCTAATGCTGCTCTAGCTGCTCAACAAGAAGCTCTTAAGAATGCTGGTGTTGATGTTGCTGCTGTTCAAGCTGCTCAACAAGCTGCTCTTAACGCTGCTAAATAGTTTAGTACTATAAAACGCTTGTAATCTCAAAGCAAGCAAGTATAAAGGAGAACATCTATAAAGGGTGTTCTTTTTTTTATTCCTCAAAAAAATATGCTACTCAGAGCATACCTACAGACAAAACATCAACTCCCAAGGAGAAAAATAACGCTACTCATTGATGATGGGAAAATTTTTATTAACAATGAAAAGGTAAACAACTATAAAGCTGAACTGGTTGAGAAAGATCTGCTTGAAATTCCAGACCTGAGAATTAAAGAATACATCTTATCGGATGTATCTAATACAGAAAATAAAAAACCAGCTTTTATTCTTTTCAATAAACCTAAGGGATATACCTGTTCAAAAGCGGATCCTCATAATCAGATTTTTTATAGTTTACTACCAGAAGCATTCAAGAACTACTACTATATTGGGAGACTTGATAAAGAAAGTCGCGGACTAATTTTGCTAGCAAAGAATCCATGAACTGTGCATGCATTTGAACATCCGAGCTCTAAAATTACCAAAGAATACCTTATTACTCTTAATCGTCCATTTAATCGAGAGCTAAAGAAGAAAATTTTAGCTGGAATTTGGGAAGGAGGAGAATTTTTAAGAACACTTTCACTACAACAAGCCGAGAGTTGAAAGCTGAATATTGTCTTGAATGAGGGGAAGAAAAGACATATTAGAAGAATTTTTAAGGCACTTGGCTATGAAGTTATAGATCTAAAAAGAATCCGTATTGGAGACTATATTTTAGGAGACTTAAAAGAGTGAGAACGAAAAGTCCCTCAATCAAAGGAGAAATAAGACGGGAAATCAGTTTTTGTCTTATTTTTTCTATAATAAAAAGAAGTGAATTCAAAAGAGCAAAATATCTTCTTGACTTTGATATGTTTTATCTGTATAGTAAAGAGAAGAATTGCAAATTTTTATTCTTTTTTGCATAAAATGGAATCAAAAAAAATACTGATTACCTGAGGTCTTGGGTATATTGGTTCGCATACCGCAGTACTTTTTGCGCAGGCTGGATATGAGCCGATTTTGATCGACAATCTCTCAAATGCACACAAAACTACTGTTCTAGATGGTATCAAGGAAATCTTAGGTTATGAACTACCTTTTCTTGATGGAGATGTAAGAGATAGTGAGTTTCTTGAGAAGCTTTTTGAGGAACATGAATTCATTGGGGTAATTCACTTCGCAGCAAAGAAAGCCGTTTCTGAGAGTTGCCATGATCCTTTTTTATACTATGAGAATAATATTATTTGAACCTTGAATCTCCTTGAGGTTATGAATACTCACAAGGTAAAAAATCTGATTTTTTCTTCTAGTGCGACGGTATACGATATTGATAGAAATATTCCACCTTTTACTGAAACAGACCGTCTCAGCGCCATAAACCCCTACGGAACAACGAAACTTGTAACTGAGTTTTTGCTCAAGGATATGGTAGCTCATAAATGATTTTCTGCGGTTTCTCTAAGATATTTCAATCCAATTTGAGCACATCATAGTTGAAAATTAGGAGAAAATCCAAAAGGAATTCCGACCAATTTGCTTCCTTATCTCCTAAGAGTTGCAAAAAAAGAGATTGAAAAAATTAGCGTATTTGGAAATGATTATCAAACCCCTGATGGAACTTGTATTAGAGATTATATTCATATTGAGGACTTAGCTGAGGCTCATTTGAGAAGTTTTGAATGGCTACTTGAGAAGAAGCAAAATTCAGAAGATGAAGTCAGCTTTTTTGAGGTCTTTAATATTGGAACTGGGGCTGGGACTTCTGTACTTGAAATGATCATGATGACACAACAGATCATAGGTGATGAGATTAACTATGAAATCGTTGATAGAAGAGATTGAGATGTAGCTATCTCCGTAGCAAATGCATCAAAAGCAAAGCAAATTCTTTGATGGGAAGCTAAGAAATCTATCCTTGAAGGGATTCAGGATGCATGGAACTTTGTAAATAAAGAAGAGTAAGAAATTAAACTCTTTAAATAATAAAAAAATCTGACCTTTGCGTCAGTTTTTTATTCCTTTTTTTCTAAATACTAATGAAGTATGAAATAAAAATACTAAGCGGGATTACCTGCATCTTTGCTCCTATGCAGGAGAGCAATTCAATCACCATTCAAATCTGAGTAAAAGCAGGTTCTGTCTATGAAACAGCAGAAGAAGCTGGAATTTCTCATTTTTTGGAGCACATGTTTTTTAAATGAGGAAAGAAATGGACGACTCCAAAGGCTGTTGCAACTGCAATGGACAAGATTTGAGCTGAATTTAATGCACGAACTGGGCAGCATAGAACCGCTTATTATATCAAGTCTGCTCCTCATTTTGCAACACAATGAGTAGAACTCCTTGCTGATATGTTGATAGATGCACAGTTTCCACACGCTGAACTTGAAAGGGAAAAAGGGGTAGTGATTCAGGAGTTAAAAAGATATCAAGATGAGCCAGCTCGCCTTCGCGATGATATGTGGAGACATTTTTTCTTTTGAAAAGGAAATTATGGAAGACCAATTATTGGGTACGAGGAAACAATCAACAACTTTAATGCACAAGCCCTTTTCGACTATAAGAAAGCATTATATACAAAGGATAACCTGATTATCACTATCACTGGGAAAATTCTCGATCAGGAGCAACTTGAGTCTATGATCTCTCAACTCTTTTCTCCTCTATCTGAGAAAAAAGAAAGGGAGAAACCTGAATTTTCACGAAATCTACCATTAGAAAAATCTGATTTTTTCAAAAAATGAACTGAACAAAATCATCTCATCATCTCAATGCCAGGTTTAAATGGGCTAGAAGAAAAGAGAGAGGCTGCAAGTGTGCTTTGTACTATTCTTTGAGGGAATATGTCTTCAAGACTTTTTCAAAACATTAGAGAAAAACTAGGTCTCTGCTACTCTATTAGAGCCTGACACGCTTGTGTAAAGGAATTCTGATTTTTTTGGATTCGTACTGGATTAGATAAGAAAAAGTTCGAGTTTGGAGTAGATAAAATCCATGAAGAGATTGACCATTTCATTAAAGAAGGATTTAATGATGAGGAACTGGAAAACGCAAAAAACTATCTCATTGGAGGAATTCAAATGGGAATTGAAAGTTCAGATGAGATGGCAGACTTCCTCGAACATCAGTATTTAACCTATGGAGAGATTAAAACGCTTGATGATATCTTAGAGAAATATCAGCAGGTCACTAGAGAGGATGTTGAATCACTATTTCCATACTTACAGAGAGATAAAAGATGGAGCTATCATATTGAGTAAATCAAGAGATTTAGTAACAACGAGAAACTATCAGAAGAAAATATCAAAAAAACCTGACTTTTGAAGTCAGATTTTTTATTTTTATTGTTTTACAAGCTTACATTGTGATATACCTGATCAACATCTTCATCATCATTTAAGGCTTCGAGAATGCGTTCAAATATCTCAACATCCTCTCCGGTCAAACTAATCTGATTTTCAGCGAAGAAATGGATATCTGCTTCTGTAATATGATAACCAAGTTCTGCTATAGCTTTTCTCACAGTTATGAAATCAGCCTTTGAAGTATAGACCTCAGCCGAACCTTCCTCTATACTCTCATCTTCAATAGGAAGCTCCATAACCTGCATTTCCAACTCTTCAGGATCAAAAGGAGTAATCTTTTCTAATTGTCTTCCTTTATCCTCTACCATCTCAGACTTCCCATCTATTAGGATTAGCCCTTGCTCTTTAAACTGCCAAGCAACAGCTCCAATTTCTGCCATAGAACCTCCAGCCTTTTGAAGTGCTGTTCTCACTGCTTGAGATGTTCTATTGGTATTTGAAGTTACAGTCTTGATCAAGAAGGCTGAACCATTTGGTCCGTATCCTTCATAGAATACTTCCTTCATTTCCTCTCCTTCAAGTTGTCCAGATCCTTTGAGAATTGCCCTTTCAATAACATCCTTTGGGAGACCGTTATATCTTGCCTTTTCTAGAATCATTTCCAATGAAGGATTCATTTTTGGATCAGCTCAGTTTTTAGCCGCCATCTGAATCTTTTTCCCAATAATACTATAAATTCTAGATTTTGCAGCATCTCATGATGCCTTTCTCGCTGCAATACTATGCCATCTTCACATTGTGATTTTACAAAAAAATTAAAATTCAGATTTTTTATATTCTTTTTCTCTCTTTTTTCCAGCAGTTTTTTAATTTTTATTCTAAGAGATATCAAGCAGAAAATCAGAGTTTTTGTATTTTGACTTGCTTTTATCTATGGTTTGGGTATTTGTAGAGATATTTACTTAGAGCTTTTTGATGAAAAAAAGGATAATTCTCTTGCTACTTAGTTCATTTTTTTTGATTTGAGGATCCGTTTTACTGAGTTTCTTTTCGCATTCTCCAAAAGAATTTATAGACCAGATCATCTCTAGCATCTCATCAGAAAAAAAACCTGATCCTAGTGTCGAATTCATTTTTTGATGAGATATTATGCTTGCTAGAGGCATTGATTTTTGGGCTAAAAAAGAAGGTTATGATCGCATCTTCACTGGCGATAATTACAATCCCTTTCATCAGTTTCCATGTTATCTTTCAGGAGAGTGCATTTTATTTGCAAACCTGGAAAGCCAATTTTCAAAAAAAGCAAATGAAAAAGTTGAAAATACCTTTCTATTTCGTGCAAATACAGGAAGCATCAGAACACTTTTAGATATTCAAGGAGGCAATCAGCTTTTATTGTCCTTGGCAAATAACCATACAAGTAATGCTGGCGGAGAGGGAGTTCGCACGACCAGAGCAACCTTGCATCAGCATGGGATCTGATTTTTTGGTGCTGGGAATAGTACTGGCGACGCCCAGAATCGATACATGACAGAAAAAAACTGACTAAAACTGTGTCTTCAGGCATACTCTTATGATGGGAATACAAATATCTATGGTGGAGAGCGACTCTCCTGGAATCCCAATAATCTTGCCTTGATGACCTGAGATTTAACGGAGATGCAAGATCAGGGCTGTGATGCAAAAATCCTTTCAATTCATCGAGGAGCAGAATATCATCAGAAGCCAAATCAAGCACAAATCAAGCTAGCTCATGCCTTAGTAGATGCTGGAGCAGATATTATTGTTGGGAATCACTCTCATATTCCGTGAAAATTTGAAATTTATGAAGGTAAACCTATATTTTATTCACTCGGCAATCTCCTCTTTGATCAGGACCGAGGCATGAGGGCAAAAGATGCAGGTTATGATTATATTTGGGATTATGAACTCAAAAAAAGAACTGTTCCTACCTATATTCCTCTCCTAGCTGGAGTAAAAATCACCAAAAGCCTAACCTGAATAACTATCTCTCAACCAGAACTAAAAATGTCTCGTGTCAAAAAAGGAATTTTTTATCCGATTGATGAGGAAACTTTCTCTGGAGTACTGCATCAGATCGCACCGAGCGAGTATCGAGGATCCTTAGAAAATAACTTGCAAGTTAGCATCTAAAAGCTATAGTAAAATACAATAAAAATCTGGTTTTTTATCTTTTGAAACCTGCAGATGAAAATTGAGAATCCAGAACAGATGCATGAATATGGGAAAACTCTTGCACAACATCATAGCATACTCTTGCTTGAATGAGAGCTCTGAGCTGGGAAAACGACCCTTATTAAGGGATTTGCAGAGGGACTTGGTATCGATCCAAATCTCGTCCAGAGCCCAACCTATGCATACCTCAATATCTATGCTGATAAGCTCCTTCATATAGACATGTATAGACTTAAGAGCTTTGAAGAACTGATTGAAAAAGGGATTTTAAATCAGATTTCTGAATTTGAGACCGTAGTTATTGAATGGCCAAAATGGATTGATCAGTTAGATTTGGATACTTATCTCCATATTAAAATTCATAAGCTCTCAGCAGAGCTCAGAGAAATCGAGCTCCTCAACTAATTTAATTTATTTTTTTATTTGGATGTCAAAGACGATACTTTATCTCTTAGATTATTATCTTCCGCATGCTTGAGGAGTAGAGACAGTCTTTGAGCAGATCATCTCTCGCAGTGTAGAAAAGGGATATCAGGTTATTGTCTTGACTTCACTCTATGATCCAAAACTCAAAAAACTTGAAAAGGAGGATAATCTCAAAATTATTAGGACTGGAAGATGAAGAAAATCATTCATTCGAAGTGGTTTTTGGACAGGAAGGAAACTTCTAAAAAGAGAAAAAATTGACTTCATCCATACCAGTACCTATTGAGGAGCGATTCCTGCTTCTCTTCTTGGAATTTTGTTCAAGAAAAAGGTTTTGATCACTGTACATGAGATCTTTGGACAGCTCTGGAAACAGTATAAACCATGGCGATCTGCTCGAATCTATCAGGTTTTCGAATGGCTTATTTTCCAGCTTCCATACTCAATATATCACTGTGTTTCATTGTATACGCTTAATAGCCTAAGGATTGCCTACTGAATTGCTGATGAGAAGCTTAGACTGATTTATAATGGAGTTGATCATAATTTTTGGGATAGATCAAAAGTCTCAGCTTCCGAAAAAAATACTATCAGAGAAAGATACCAACTTTGAACGTATTTTTCTCTCCTCTATTTTTGACATACGGGGATTTCTAAAGGAATCGATACCCTTTTAGAAGCGGTTCCTGAACTTCTAACACAATCAGAAGATCTCCAGCTAATCTTCAATTTTATTCCAGCACAAAGAGATACAGAGATAAAAACCAGGCTTTTTTCTCTTTTAGAAAAGCTCCCTCCTGAAGCTGCAAAACGCGTTAAAACATACAATGGACTACCAAAATCCGAATTGAGAGCTCTTGTTTCCGAAGTTGATGGAGTGATCGCTCCTTCGCTGTCTGAAGGCTTCTGATCTGTGCATACGGAAACACTAGCGCTGGGGACACCGCTTATCACAACTGCTATCAGCTCGCTTCCAGAAGTTACTGGCGGAAAAACAATTATGATGAGACCTTGAGACAAAGCGAGCCTATTCTCTGCTGTCAAAAAACTCAAGGAATCTGAGAATGAAAGCCACCCTGAGAAGTTTTTTGATCGGGAAAAGCAATATGCAGAAATTGAACTTTTGTATCAAAATATGAGTTAAAAGAGCTCATTTTATCGTTTACTCCTCGCTTTAATAGAGTTGACTTTACGATGAGAATTGATAAGATGGGGTGTGCTTTATTTGCAATATTTTGTTGTTGTGCTTAAGAAGAAAGAAAGATTAGAGGGAAAAGAAGTCAGGTTTTTGACGAGGAAGAGACAATCGTTTGTGCGTGGGATTTTCTTGATTTTTTATTGTGCTCAGTATCCAAACCGCGATTATCATCAGATTTCTTTTCACATTCCATTAGCACTCTCAAAAAGAGCTGTCATTAGACATCAGATCAAGAGGATATTGATCGCTTCTTATGAAGAATTTATCAACCAGCAACCATGAAATACTAACTACTCAAAGTGTTTTGTAATGTTTCAGAAATCAAAGCTAGATCCTCTGCTTAATCTCTTAGAAAAAAAAGATAAAAGTCAGATAAAAACCTATCTTTCAACCGAATTTCAATCAGTATTTAGTTCCTTTTTGCATAGCCAATGAAAAAAATCTCAGAACAAGAGCTCCTAGATAGCCTTGAGTTTCAAAAAGAGAAAGAACAAGTAGCAAACGAGAAATTTCCTGATAAAATTCCAGAGAAAAACTTAAGTAATGGGTCTTCTCAGGAGAATTTTCAAGGTAGTATGCCAACCAAAAGTATGGTAAAGTTTTGGCTTATTGGTGCTAGTTTTGTGCTCGTTGGTTATCTTTTTTATCAGTCTCTTGATATCATTTATTTGCTGGTTGCTGCACTGATTATCTCAGTTTCTAGTGAAGGACTGATTGTATCTTTGCAAAAGAGGGTTAAAAATAGAGGCTTAGCTATTGGGATCAGCTATTTTTTGATTCTTTTATTTGTGTTTTCTGGAATCTTTCTGGTAATTCCATTTTTGATCACGCAGATTTCACTTTTGATCACCCGGATATCTGGAACCGCAAAAGAACTTCAGACTTTTGTTCTTAGTAATACTCGACCTGATGCTATAAATACTATTACTTGGCTTCCATCAGCGGTAAAACAATATCTTATCGAAAATTGGGCAAGCTTTAACTGGGCTAATAGCGATTTCCAATCTTCTATTCTCAGCTCTCTAAATACGCTTCTTGATAATTCTACAAAATATTTAAGACAGTTCTCATCAAGCATCTTCTCTGTTGTTTGAGGATTTTTAGGTGTTATGACTAATCTTACGATTGTTTTTACCCTAGCAGTCTTCTTCTCAATTGAGAAAAAATATCTGATTGGTCTCTTCTTAAAAGGGAAAAAAGACCTGCAAAAGCAGAAAGTTCAAGCAAAAATTGACTATATATATGAAAAACTTTCACTTTGGCTTAAGGCAAGGATTCTGCTTTCTGTGTTTGTAATTATCGCGATGTATGCAGCACTTTGGATCATGAAGCGATGCGGACTTGAGATCCCTAATATGCTCTCACTTTCGCTCATTACTGGATTAATGGATATTATCCCATATATTGGACCTATCTTTTCAATTATCCCATTAGTAGTACTCGCTTTGATTTATCATGGTTTCTGGGGAATGATCATCGCCGGAGCTGTCTTCTTTGCTATCCAATGGGTACAAAATAATGTGATTACGCCGCTTTTGATGGAAAAACAACTTGGAGTAAACTCAGCTCTCCTGATCGTATCAGCATTATTCTGAGCTACGATTATGGGATTCTGGGGAATTATCCTCTCAGTTCCCTTAGCAGTGATTGTAGGACTTTTCTTAGATGAAAAGTAAGCCGAACTATAGCAATACAAAGAAAAAGCCTGAACATTTATTCAGGTTTTTTTTGATTTGATTAAGCAGAAGCATTCATCCACATGCAGATAAATTAGGTAGTGACATTGACTTGACTTTGAAGCTCCTTAGAATAATATTCTAAGGAGTTTTTTATATCTTTCCAATTTAGTTATGCTAAAGCTTTTATTCTTACTAGGATTGTTTTCTCTTCTCTGAAGTAGCCAACCCTCTTCTCCTCAACAACTTCAGGAATATCACCTTCAATCAGGACATACTGTAATCACAAGTCCATTAAATCTTCAAAACCAGAAAAAATCTCCAGCAATTTACCACTTTTACAGACATTCTGGGTATGTAGATACTTCTTCTCTCAAGCTTTTACAGTGAGAATATAATGAATTTTATACCAACCCTGATTGGAAATATCAAAAGCTTTCAGATAAAGCGTTTTTATCTCTTTCTTGAAACGCTCAAGCTATAGGAGATATTTGACAGCAATACTATTTTGGTACAGTTATGTATACGTGAGGTTGGTTGCTCTTTTCTCCATACAAATTTTTAGTAGATGCTCAGACATTCTCCTTTGTCCCGCAGAATACTTGATTTATGAGCGATCCTACTTTATCACTTAGGAAGAATCAATATTATGAAAGAGATAAGGGATTTCCGTTCTTTCAAAATGGTGGAAAGCAGTATGTTTACTATTTATGAAGCGATAAAAACTGGATATACAGACGAAGCTCTTCTTCTCGCCATGATGAAGTAATCGTAAGGGAGAGAAAGAAGCCTGACTTTAAGCTTCTTCCTTTTGAGGAGATAAAGACCTATGTGAGTTCTGGTGAGCCTTGGGACTTGAAATCTTACACTTGAGAGATTGAAAACACGGGACAACTTCTGATAGCAGGAGAATTTTTAGATCCTAAGATATCTTATTATAATAATTCTATTTATATCCGTTATAGATATGGGAATGCTGTGTTTCCTGTAGATGGTCAAACACTACAACTTGAGGTCAATGAAAAGACTTGAGACGGTACTTATGGTGATACTTATTATGTACTCTCGGACAAGGACTATTACTATCAGTTGATTAACCATTATGACGGAAGCTATTATACTCTCAATAGAATCAAGAAATAATATCTAGTTTCCTCAATATCAAAAAAACCTGAAACTTCATTCAGGTTTTTTTTTGGTTTGGTCAGTTAAAGGGGCTATCTTTTTATTCTTCTGAGTTCGGCATATATTTCACCATCTTGGCGATAGGTTATGATTTGATAAAAATAATTTTTATCAAAGATACTAACATCATCCTCTAAAGCCTTTCGTTGAAATGTTTCCTTATCTACTGGGAATCTCCAAATATCAAACTTTTCACTGTCCTCAGAAAATGTTGATCGCAACAGATAAACATACCCACCTGTATAATGTAATTGCTCAAGACCGAAACCATAAGTTGAAATTCGTCCTCAAGAAGCATCATTTCCTAAAGGTTGATCTTCAGGCATTAACTCAAGTCCTATATCTTTATCTTTTGTTATAAGATGAACTGTGGGGATTGAGTTTTGGACTTCTCATATATCTTGATTTGATATTTCTTCCTCAGTATCTTGATTTATTATTTTACCCTCAAAAAATGGGTAATTATTTGGGCTTTTAGAGATAAAAAAGTTTGAGGTAGTAAGAAGCCACCCGCCAATGACGATAATGCAGGTAATAGCTACACCTATTAGTAATTTTTTCATCATAGATATGTTTCATATAAAATCTTTTTTAATTTGTATTATTGTTAATGAACCTCTAATTATTTTTATGGCAGTAGATATAATACTATGCTACTCTAGAAAATCAAGTTATTTTCTCCCATATACAAATAAATATCTTCCCGTATATAATTTTACTTCTATACTGATAGAAATATATTTCTTTCCGTATATCTTTTTTATTTGACTTTAGAGGAGAAAATGCTACAGTGATAGTGCTGACAGATTGTCTGCTTTTTACTCTTTTCCCACTACAGTATGAAATTCAAACTTGTACAAAGAGCAAATCCTTTAGATCCAACCAAGAAGAAATGGTATGCTAATCCTGTGAATACTGGAAAGGTTTCACAAAAGGAAATCGCAAAGCTCGTAGAAGAGAGATCTTCGCTTACGATTTGAGACATCATCAATGTGATTGAAAATCTTATCACAGAACTACCAAGGCAATTAGCCGAGGGGAAAAGTGTTAAACTTTGAGATTTAGGGTCTTTCCGTTTGAGTCTTTCTAGCGAGGGAGTAGAAGATAAGAAAAAATTTAACACTTCAAAAATTGAACCTAAGGTGATTTTCACGCCATCAGCAGAGTTTAAAGAGAAACTCAAGAAGATTAGTTATAGTCAAGCTGAGTAATTATATCATCTGGATTACGAAGTAACTTCGGAGCAGACATCGCCACGGTTTCCTCTCGCGATAACAAAGTGAAACAATCTAGACACTAGCCTAAAGTTTTTATCCACCTTTCTGCTTGCAAAATGAAAACTTTTGCAAAGATATTCTTCATTCTCGTTAATCTTGGCATTATCATTTGCTGAGGAATATTGATCTATAGAAAATTCTTTAGTTAGAAATTAGATTCTAAAATAGGTGAAACCTGAAGTAAAAGCAGGTTTTTTCCTTTTTTAGGCAAAAAATAACTCCTCTTGATTTGAGAGCAAAATAGGTTAGACTCAGAGTAGTTTTATTCTTTATTTAATTTAAAATGATTAAAAAAACATTCACCCAAGAAGAGAAAAGAGAACTTACAAAAAAAATAATGCCTCGCTCAATAATCTATAGCATACTCGGAATCCTCTTCGCAATTGCAATTTCACATCTCGCAAAAACCAACACCTCAATTTGGCTTATTGTTTGACTTTCAATGCTCTATGTAATTATAATCACAGTAGTTAGTTTATCTTTTGAGAAAAAAGAATAAAAAATCTGATTTTATTTTTTTAGAATTGCAGACTTTATGCAGGATATCAAAAGAGAAGAGATAGCAATGGCGGTTGACTTTTTGAAAAACTGAGGAATTGTGGTATTTCCAACTGATACGGTCTATGGAATTTGAGCACTTCCTGATGAAATCGCCGTGGGAAAGCTCTATCAAATCAAAAAGAGAGACCATAGCAAAAAGATTATTGCATTGATTGACGATCGTTCTAGGCTTACAGAAATTATTGATGAAAAACCAGATGTTCTAGAGAAAATCACCCCTGTTTTAGAGAAATTTTGGCCTTGAGAGCTTACAGTAATCTTTAGAGCGAAACTAGATTTTACAAAAAAGTTTGATCAGTGACTAGCTACCATCTGAGTTAGAATTCCAAGAAACCAGACTGCACTTGATATTATCAGATGAGCTGGGGGAATCGTACTGACCACCAGTGCAAATATCTCTTGAGAACCTTCAATAACGAGCTTAGAGAAACTCAGTCCACAGATTAGGGAGGAAATTGATATGGAGATTTCGGATACTAGTACTCTAACTGGTACCCCATCAACGATTATTTTTTATGAAGACTGAGAGATTAGACTTTTGAGAGAAGGGAATATTTCACTTGAAGAGATAAGAAAAGTCTTTGACGGACAGGAGTGCTAGGTTTATATCTATTTAGTTACAATGAATATTATCCAACGCTTACTGGAGCTTAGAGATGAGAAAAATGCAAAATTCAATGCAAGACTCATTCCCACTATTGAGCCAAAAAACATTTTATGAACAAAGATTCCAGTCTTGAGAAAACTAGCTCAAGAACTCAGAAATTCTAATGAAAGGTCAGATTTTTTATCTCAACTTCCTCATCAGTATCTGGAAGAAAATCTTTTGCACTGAATTTTCATTGAACAGGAAAAAGACTTTTGATCTGCAATTTCTAAACTTGAGCAATTTCTGCCTTTTATCGATAATTGGGAGGTTTGTGATATCTTCTCTCCAAAGATCTTTAAAATATACCCACAAGAGACCTATCAACAAATCAAAATCTGGATCAAGAGTTCTCATTGCTACACTGTGCGTTATGCTATAGGACTCCTGCTCTCAAACTTTTTAGATCAAGAATTCAAACCTGAAATGCTTCATCTCGTTGCAAAAATTAAAAGTGAAGAGTACTATATTCAGATGATGCAAGCTCGATACTTTGCTACAGCCCTCGCAAAACAATATGAAGCAACAATTCCACTGATTGAGAGTAAAGTTCTAGAACCGTTTGTACAAAATAAAACTATTCAAAAAGCCAGAGAAAGCAGAAGAATTTCTGCTAAAACAAAAGAATATTTAGTTCAGTTTAAGAAGTAACTAATTAATAATACCTAGTAATAAAGATGAGCTTATCTCAGAGTTCAAAAAGCATTTCACGACTTTATGGAAAGATGTAGAAATATTCCCAGCTGAGCTCGCTAATCGTAAGGAACTTGAATGACAAATAAAAGGTACAAAAGTATCAGTCAACAATCTGATTTCTTATCTTATTTGACGATGAGAACTGGTTTTGAAATGGGAGAGGAACTTTGAAACTCCTGAGGAACTCCAGCTACCAGAAATCTGATTTAAGCGGAATGAACTAGGAAATCTCGCTCAAAGATTTTATAAAGACTATGACCACCTTGATTTTTCTACTTTGAAAACATTGCTCAGAGAAAATAATATATCAATTATAAAGATGCTTGAAAACCATACAAATGAGGAACTTTATGGGAAGGCTCGATATACAAAACGAACTTTTTGAAGACTCGTTCAGCTTAACACAAGCTCTCCTTACAAGAATATTAGATCAAGAATCAGAAAATATCTGAAAAATATTAATACAAAAAAATAAAAAATCTGACTTTTTATCTTCTTTTTGTAAATATTATGACTTGACCAAACCCAAATGAGAAATTTCCAATTCCAGCCTACAAGGGACTCGGTTTTTTAAAAAACTTCATTCAGGATCCGAATATTGTTGTTGGCGACTACACTTATTACGATGATCCAGAGGGAGTTGAAAAGTTTGAGAAAAATGTTTTGTATCGTAGCCCAATGATAGAGAATAAGCTTATTATTGGTAAATTTTGTGCAATTGCAACTGGAGTAAAGTTTATTATGAATGGTGCAAATCATAAGATCGATGGAATATCTACTTATCCTTTTGGAATTTTCGGTGGTGAGCGAATGGAGTCACTTCAAAGATCTCAAAACTGAGACTGGAAAAAGACTTTTGAATTAATTCAATGAGTGAATAAATGAGATACTATCATTTGAAATGATGTCTGGATAGGCTACAATGCTACGATTTTGCCTGGTATTAAAATCTGAAACTGAGCAATTATCTGAGCAAATGCAACTGTAACCAAGGATGTTGAGCCATATTCCATTGTTTGATGAAATCCTGCGAAGATCATTCGTTATAGATTTGATCAAGAAATGATCAATATACTTCAAGAAATTCAGTGGCGGAATTGGGATATTGAGAAAATTACAGAAAACCTTGATATTATCCTAGGAAATGATATCCTAAAATTAAAGAATCTTATTTAAATCTTTTGTTTTATAACATGCAAAAAATTATTTCTGGACTCTCTACGAGGACAACAAATGAAAATCATCAGTCTTATAAGGACTTAGAAGCTCTTCGATGAGAATTTATGAAAAGAGATCTTAAGTCAGCTTTTTGAGAAAATCTGGTTTCTCCATTGGTTTACGCTGTATATACTAATTATGAAAAAGACTTTCAAAGCTGAGCATATGATGTATATTTATGATTTGAAACTAAAGGTACAGTACCAGATTTTGATTCACTTATTGTAGATGAGGAGAATCTCAAGATTTTTGAGTTTGAGTACAATAGTGCACAAGATGTGACTAATGCTCGAGAAAAGATTTGGAGCCTAACAGATTTACCAAGAAAATATTCCTTTGATCTCGAAGAATATGACTTCGCAAATAAGAAATTTAGGATTTATATCAGTCTGAAATAAAATTATTCTCAGATAAAAAAAGAGGAATCTGACTTTTTATCTTCTTTTTTTTAATACAAAATGAATATGAAACAACTTCAGAAAATTCAAGAAATGGAAAGCATTCTTAATGAAATGAATCAGATGCTAGAAGAAGTAAATGCCTCCTTTGAGAAGCGAAAAGCTCTAAGACCACAGATTAAAAAACTGCTAAAATACTACGAAAGTAAAGCTTGGTTTAGAGATGTTGAAGCGAGTAATAATTGAGAAATTCCAGAGGATATTCCACATGGTGTTTTGAGTGAAGACGGTGCTTGGAACGCATTCGTTTTTGAATATTGACTTGCAAAAGAGCTTCAAAAATTTACAAAGTTAGTGCTGAAAAGGTAATCATTCCCTCTCTGAAAGGAGTTCTCATAGAACCACTAATTGCCTACTTATCTCTTTTATCAAAACTATCTTATCACTATGAAAAAATTAGCACTCCTCTGCTCTCTTTGAGTAATTTTAGCTTGATGTTCAACGCAGACTCCAACAGTTGATCATTCACTTACTGGGAATCAGACAATAGAATCATGAACTACTACTTATCATCAGCTTTCTTGAATTACCTATTCAAATATTAGTGATGAGGTATCAAAACAGGAAGTCAAGCAGGCGCTCAGTGCTGCTGACATTGATGAAAAAACAATTGAAGATTTTTTTGGTGCTGTAGATCTGTTTAATACGAGTATTCACAATCAAGGTCTAAGCTCTTGATTTACATATAACAAAGATGCAAATTTTGAATATGATAGTTCTTCTATTCCTACTGTGCAAGAGAAAAATAATCCTGACTTTCTTTGATACAACTGTAGAATTACCTCATACTCCCTCCTAAAAAACTTTATAAGAATCAAGAATCCAGTTGATAAACTAAATTTGGAGAATCTTTCATTTGATACTCTATCTCTCAAAGCTAGACCAATTCTTACAGATAAGGAAGTAAAAATCTTTGAGAATTTCTTTGCAAGGATCCCAACAACTGCAACTGCTACTCAATCTGAAAATATTCAAAAAGCAAAAGAAAACTGGGTAAAGAAAGGTGTCGAATTTATCAATACTAAAGCAAGTTTAATCTCAGTATTTTTCCATGATACGATAGATCCAGAGAGTTCAAATCTCTTTATCGGACATATTGGAGTCCTAGTTCCAACAAGTGATTCCCAGTTATTGTTTATTGAAAAGCTAGCTTTTGATCAGCCGTATCAAGCGATCAAGTTTAGGAATAGATCTGAACTCAATAGCTATCTGATGGGAAAGTATGATGTAGACTATTCTGGAGAGAGCTCTAGACCGTTCATCTTTGAGAATTGAGAACTTATGTCTGGGTATGCATTAAATCCTGAAATTACTAAAAAAATCAAAGAAAACCTTGAATTTAAAGCAAACGAGCAACTCTAAAAAAAATAAAAAAAATCTGATTTTTCATCTCTTTAGAACCAAGATATAGCGTATGTTTAAGCACCTATTCCCAATCTTCAACAATAACCCAGAACTAGTTTATCTAGATAATGCAGCCAGTACACAGAAACCACAGATGGTGATTGATGGTGTGAGTAGTTTCCTTGCTCATGATTATGCAAATATTCATCGTGGATTATATGATCTTTCGGAGCGTTCAGAGTCGCTCTATGATCAGAGTAAGCACCTTGTTGCCGAGCTTCTGAATACCTCAAGTAAAGAAGTTATATATACCTATAACGCGACCTATGCTATCAATTTGGTTGCGCAGAGTCTAGTAAATTCTCACTTTCTCCAAAAAGGAGATAAAATCCTCGTAAGTATCTGGGATCATCACGCCAATAGTTTACCTCGATTGGCTTTGGGAAAGCTCTTTGGTATTCAAGTAGAGTTTTTTTGACTAGAGGAAAGCTATGAAATCGATCGATCAGATTTTGAAAAAAAATATGATGATAAGGTAAAGCTCGTGGCATGTGGGCATGTTTCCAATGTGACAGGGAATATCTATGATCTCAAAAAAATCAAATCAAGACTCAGAAAAGAGACCTTCTTCTTGGTAGATGGTTCTCAGTCTGTACCAAATTTCTCTATTGATTTTGAGGATATCGGAGCAGATGCATTGGTATTTACCGCTCACAAAATGATGGCTCAAACCTGACTCTGAGTCCTCGTTTTAAAAAATCAGCGAATCAAAGAGTTAGAGCCACTTATTGTCTGAGGAGGAACAATTAAGGATGTAAGTATTTCAGGATTTGACCTTCAAAAAAATAACCAAAAATTTGAAGCAGGAACTCCAAATATCGTAGGCGCAGTTTCTCTACTTCATGCCTTGGAGTTTATAAAAACGCTCAGTCCAGATCATGCTTTATCGGGAGGAATGCAAGTGATCTGGCAGCATGAGGAGGAGCTTGTCAGGTATGCATTAAGGAATTTCAAACAGCTCTGAGACGCAGTTCAGCTTATCGGTTCACAGACTGCTCCAAGAGTTGCTTTGTTCTCCTTTGTACTCAGAGATGAGCAAAATTTCAACAAAATTTGAGAGTTTTTTGCTGAAAAAAATATTTGTATCCGTTGTGGAGGGCATTGTGCTTATCCACTACATAAACACTATCATCTTGGAGGAACTTGCAGGATGAGTACCTATCTCTACAATACTACAGAAGACCTAGACCGCTTTTTTACTAGGCTTTCAGAGCTTATCAAATAATAGAGATAATATCACAATTTCTAGATTTGAAAAGAAGAAAAAAGAGAGAAGAAATCAGATTTCTTTTCTTTTTTTTTCTTTCAAGTATACTTAAAATGATTTAATCGCTTATCATAATTGATGAAAAAAACTTCTAAGGAAAATATACTTACAATCATAAAATATGTGGGACTCGGACTACTATTTCTAGCGTGGATTCTTTTTCTTTTCCTCAATAGTAGAAAAAATCATCAAAAAACTGAGCTTCCAGAACTGAATACTCTCGAATCACAAGATACTCAACTTCAAAGCTGATCGCAGGAAAAAGTATCACCGCAACTGGATAATTTTCTAACTTGAGAAGTCGCTCCAAATGAAAATATCGAAACCCTAGGAACAATCAAAGAAAAAATAGCAGTATTAGAACAACTTACCCAGCAAAGCAGAAATCCAAAAAATCTGAATTTGCTTATTGATGCCTATCTTTTGGATACGCAGTTTTATAAGGCCAGAAAGTTTTACTATAGTTTACCACAAACACTTCAAAAAACTATCCCAGCTATCAAGGAATTTCAGATTCTCCTGAATAGCTTCTCTCAAGGCTCAGAAACTGAGTATTCTCATCTCAAGAATCTCTTGAGGGATCTTTCTCAAAAGGGCGATATTTCAGCTCAAGAGCTTGTCTATTATCAGTCCGCATTTGCTCTAGCAGAGGCAGATTATTCACTGGCAAAGCAATATCTTGAACAACTTACTGATCCAAAATATCAAAGCTATAAGTCTGATATTGATTCAGCATTTCAGCAGTATCAAAGCCTAAAATCTGTGCCAAGTTATTACCAAGAAGGATTGATTGGCTTCCAACTGATGAAGAATGGTTTTTATGCATTAGCTAAAAAAGTAGCAATTCCACTGGCAAATGAGTATTCAAATTATATTCTTCCATATCAAATCTTGGCAAAAACTGATTTTTCAAATGGGAAACCTGATTCAGCAGTTGGTTATTTCCAAAAACTGCTTGAACTTGATTACGAGCAAAAAAATAATTATCTCTATCATTTAGGAGTTCTCTATTATCAACTTGGAAATTATACTCAGGCAGTGCTCTCTTTCTCACAAATCACAAATCAGGATATAATGCTTGATGCTGAGAGATATTTGGTATTGAGCTATACTGCACTCGGAGAGACAGAAAAAGCAATCAAAAGCTGGCAGAGATTAGCTGGATATCCAGAAATCAAAAAATCTGATTTTTATTCTTTTTTCCAAGAAGCATTCTGGAAACCTTATCGCAAAGGACAGTCTTCTCCATACCTTAAAAATACATCTCTTGTGAATGCGTATCTTCAGCTCTGTCCTAAAAAGCTCGCTCAATCAGATCAGGTTGTTTGTCAATATGGGCAGCTAGGAAAACAGCTTGCTACACAAAAAAATCAAATTTCTATCTGACAAATCACTCATTTATTAAAAGATTACCCAGATAGTGGATTTTATCTCTTGCTTGGAGATCTTTTGCTGGAAAATAACCAGAAAACATCAGCTATTGAAGCGTATATGAAAGGTCTAACCCTTACTCAGGATACCCAAGAAAAGGACGTTCTAAAAAAGCGTATTCTTCGCGCAAATAAAAACTCCTAAAAAGCAATACTAATTGCTTTCTCGCCATCAATAGTAGAAAAAACCTGATAGTTTTCACCTTTGTACTGGAGTGTTATTTTTCGCTTAAAGGTTATTTTATCAATTACGAGATCAAAAGCTGGTTCTACTTTGATTACTTTCATTTCTTCAATCAGATCAAGCCTTATTCAGTTTACTTTTTTCAGAAGTGCTTCTTTTGCAGTTCGCAAGAGGTAGAAATTATGCCAACTTTCAGCTCAGAATAGCTCCAATTCTTCAGAATATTTTTCTAGTAAAACTTTGCTTCTTTCTTTGATAATCTCAATATCTATACCAATCTTTTGTTCTGAAAAAGCTAAAGCAAGCCAATCTGAGCTATAAGAAGCTGAGAAATATTCTCCTCAAAATACATGCTCTTGCCCAGATTCCAAGAGCGTTTTTTCATCAGCTCACCATCTTGTTTGGAGGAGAGTGTATTTCAGCAGTCTTTGCTCATAATAAGGAAGATCTCTAAAGGTTGCTAAAAAATCAGAAGAGAAATCTGAGTTTCTAATTTGATTTTCTTTGCTTATCTTTAGAATTACAAGTTCCATGGATACAAATTTACCAATAAATACCTACTTATACACAACTTCTCGAAACTTACAATAAAAAAATACTCTAGGGAAAACCTAGAGTATTTGTCAGATTTTTTTTACTTTTCTTCCTCCCGTTCAAGTAGTATATCCTTCTGCACCTTAGCTACTTCTTCATCTGAAAGATAGCGATGTTGCAATAGATAACCACCCTTATGACGAAGCACTCGCATCTGTAAACGATGATCAAATCGAGAAGTTATCGAACTGTTTTCTATGAAATCATTCGGTATCTTATCGCTATAATGTCCAACATAACTTAGGAAAGATCCCCCGTATGAGACGTCTCTTGCTAACTGTCCGATAGGATCAAGAAGCAAAAAAGCTAATACTGATTCATACTTTGAGTTGTAATTCTTTTTCCATGTGCCTTTATCTATACTCCGTGCTACATCGCCAGGATTTACATCGCCAAAAAGTACACGGAGAATGATCTTTGGCCAGATAAATATCGGGAGCAGAGCTACTAATCCACATAAAGGGATGGCAGCTCCACCAGCACAGATTATTCCAATCAAAGGATGAAGCATGAAGGCATATGTACCCATTTCAACTGCTACTCTCCAATAAACAATAGTAGCTATTGAAAGAGTTGCTAATCCGATCAAGCCATACCCTCGATATTCCCATGCTCTTTTTCTTAAAAAGAGTATCCTAAGCCAATCTCTGATTGAGGGATCAGGCTCTTTGTCCTTACTTTTAAAGTAGTCAAGTGTAGCAAGCCGATGAATAGAAAGCAAAGGCGATTTTACTGCTTTATACAAGAAGTCTTTAGCTGGTGTGATAACTAGTTGATAGGCCGGCAAAAAAAATATTTTTATAATTTTTTTAGGACCTAACTCTTTTGTTTTCTCAGAGTCTGATGCTTTTGGCTTGTAAGAGTCTAATTCTTTTGTATACATAATGATTAATATTTTTGTTTATAGAAAAGATCATATGTTTTTATGAGAGAATGTCAAGATTTCTTCTCTTTGCCATAGTAGTGAGAATAAAAGACCAGAGATAATTCAAAATAAAAAAACATTTTGCTCCTATTTTCTCTCAGAGAAGCTATAAAGATAGCAAAAAAATCAGATTTCTTCTTGCTTTCTTTCATTAATTGACTAGACTTAAAAACAGTTTTTTATTATCATACTATTCACAAAGCATGACAACACGAGCAGAGTTAGCTGATATCCTTTTCCCAGATACGACTGAGACTGTAGAAGCGCTTCTCCAAAAATATCCAGAAAGAGCAGGCAATCCAACAGTTACTCGTTTTGCACCAAGTCCAACAGGATTCTTGCATCTTTGAGGCTTATTTTCGGCATTTATCTCACGAAAATACGCAAATCAAAAGTCAGGTCTTACCTTCCTTAGAATTGAAGATACTGATCAAAAGAGAGAAGTAGAAGGTGCAACAGAGCTCCTCATTTTAGCACTTAAAAAATTTGGGATTACTTTTGCGGAGGGACCAATCGGTGAAAATGGACAAGAAATCTGAAACTACTGACCTTATATACAGTCTCAGAGAGCTGATATTTATCGTGTTTTCGCAAAAAAACTTGTAGCTGAGGGACTTGCTTATCCATGCCGAATGACTGAAGAAGAGCTCAATGCTACTAGGGAAATGCAAATGGCCGCAAAGATTATACCAGGGATCTACTGAAAATACTCACAGCGAAGAGACAAAACTCCGGACCAACTTTTGGAAAAATTCAATCAGGAAAACCAGACTTTCCCTGTTTTGAGGTTTCGCTCTCCAGGAGATACGAGTAAGAAGATCGTTTTTGAGGATCTAATCAGAGGTAAGATCGCAATGATCGATAACTACAATGATATTGTAATCATCAAGGGAGATGGACTTCCGACCTATCATTTTGCGCATCTCGTAGATGATACCTTGATGAGGACGACAACAGTTTCCAGAGGAGAAGAGTGGCTAACTTCAGTTCCACTCCATCTTCAGCTTTTTACTGCTTTCGGATTTAAGGCTCCTGAATATGCACATTTCTCAGCTATTTGCAAGCTTGAGGACTGAAAAAAAAGAAAGCTTAGTAAGAGAAAAGACCCAGAAGCGAATGTAGAATATTTTTTTCAAGAAGGATATGCTCCAGAAGCCGTACTGCAGTATCTTTTGACGCTAGCTGATTCAAGTTATGAAGATTGGCAAAAAGAAAATCCTGATTCATCATTTCTAGATTTTCAGTTTTCACTTGAAAAGATGAATGTTGCTGGTCCACTTTTTGATTTTGTAAAGATTCAGAATATCAATAACAACTATCTTTCTTTGCTTTCAACAGCAGAGCTCTATGCTCAAGGACTAGGACGAGCTGAAAAATATCGTCCAGAACTTGCGAATTTGATGAAAAAATATCCTGACTATACTCAGCAAGCTCTCAATATTGAGAGACATACCGAAAAAGATCCAAAAAGATTTACGCTCTATACTGATATTTCAAAGAATATTCTCTTTTTCTATGATGAGGAGCGAGAAAACCTAAAAACTCAAAAGCCTGATTTCCCTGAGAATATCCCACTTGAAACACGAAAAGCATTTACTCAAGAGTATGCTGAAAACTTTGACCTAAGCTGAGATGTTCTAACCTGGTTTGACCAACTCAAAGAAATCTGAAAAAAATACGGATTTGCAGCAAATAATGCTGAATTCAAACAGTGAGGATTCATCTGAAAAGTTTGAGACCTTGCAATGTTCCTCAGAATTCAGCTCTGCTGAGCAAAACAAACTCCAGACCTCTTCTCTGTGATGAAGGTGATGGGGAGAGAAAGAGTAGTTTCAAGGCTCACTGATATCTAATAAGCTAAAAAAAGAGAAAAATCTGAATTTTATCTCTTATGCATCATGAAAATGAATGAGAAATTTATCGCTCCAAGTAGAGAAAGACTCAGAAAAAACATCCGAATAGCAGTTTGATACTTTATGCTTTCACTGGTTATCAACGGTGCAATCTATTATTATTTTTATACGATCCATGTTGTCCTCTGGATTGTAAGTATCGTGCTATTTTGTATGATCCCTTATAGTATTCGAGAGCTCTTTCGCCCAGCAGAAAAGAGAGGGTTATTATTGACCACTCGTGGATTGACCTATAAGCAAACAGTCCTTGGACGCTCGGTATGAGAAATTAAGCGAGAAGATATAGATGAGTTCGTCCTTGGAAAGTTTGACGGCTCCGACCCTAATCAATCAACTTTTAGGAAATCTGAATGTCCTGATTGAGTCTGCCTCATCTTCAAAGATCCCGAGCCCTATATCAAAACCTTAAAAAACTGACAGCTTAAGAAGGATATGACCAAGACATTACGTCAAACAGGAGTCCCTCTCTTAACTAACGAACTTGATATAACAGCCGAAGATCTATACACTTGGCTCAATTCCTACCTTAAACAATATGGTAAAAAATCTAAAGAATAAAAAAAGAAAAAGCCTGGATAAATCAGGCTTTTTTGTTTACAAATCATTAATAATAAAAAGATAACTACCTAATCTCCCACTCTAAAACTCTCAATAGCTGAAGGAAAAGTCAGTTTTTCTTACCATTTTCTCGTTCTCACGGCACTTTTTCTAGGAAATATTTTGGATTCGCAGGTCAAATCTCTCAATACACAGTTCATCCACTTAAACCGTTGTAAAGTCCTGCAAATTTATAGAGATCTTTATAATTAATTGAATCATATCAGAGACGAATCGGTGTCTCAGGATTCTTTGAATTATATCGATCAATCTTCTTTTTTGAAAATTCAAGAAAGTCCTTAATAGTCTGCTCAAATACTGCTCTATCAAGAGTTCAACTTCCATATTGCTTACTAGTGATTTGGAAAGGTCCATTTCCATTTTTAGGTAAATAGAAACCACAACTCGTCTCCCTATACCAGATTGCAATACTAAGCGAAGTTGGGAAGTCATAAACAAAACTCATCGTATCTAAGGTCGGATATCGACCAATACAATTTTCAGAAAGAATTTCCGCAGTAGCGAGTCCACTTCACTGGAAAGAAGACAAAAAATCTGACTTCTTCTCCTTTGAATCTCTCTTTGCACTCTCTCTCCTATCTTCCAGAACTGTCAAAAGATAATCCCTCAGATGCTGAAGCTTATAATTAAGGCTTTCCGGCTTTTGGATTCAAATTTCTAGATCTCTTGCTTGAGCATAGAGATTCCAGAGAGCAATATTATCTCAGGAAATCGCTTCACGAAGCTGAGATTTGAGAGCAGTCAATTCCTGTTGATCCTCTATAGTTGGTTGATAGGAAAAAGTCCACCCAATACTAAAAACTCAATAAAAAAGAATCAAAAATCAGATTTTTATCTTCATTTTTATATAAAAAAGATATAAAAATTTAGCGTCCTTTGAATATCACTCCAAAAGTTCCAAAAATCACATAAATATCCAATCGAAGCGACCAATTCTGAATATAGTAAAGGTCCAGTTGTGCCTCCTGGTCAAAGTCAAGCGAATCCCTTCAAAACACCTGTGCATATCAGGTGATTCATGGATTAATGCTCAAGAGTCTCCTTTCCCATGGGGCATACTGCTCTACTTCGTTTTGAAGATGAGGCCTTGGACCAACAATCGACATAGTTCCTACAAGAACACAGAAAAGCTGAGGCAATTCATCAAGCGAGGTTTTCCTGAGGAAGCGTCAGATTTTTGTGACTCTTGGATCATTGTGAATTTTTGGTAGAATTCCATTCCTAGCATTTGCTCCCGAATTTATCAAATCCTGATAGAGTTTATCAGCTTCTTTCCCTCAATATCAGACACTAAGATGCGTATACATCGTACGAAACTTGAGGAAAGTGAAAAGATTTCAGCCTTTTCAAACTCTTTTTGAGCGATAAATAATTGGACCTGGACTATCTAGCTTAATTAAGATTCAGATGATCAAAAATACAGGTGAGAATACAATAATCGCAATACTCGCAACCACAAGATCAAACACTCTTTTGAGAATAAGAGATCGTCCATCAAGTTTTGAATGTTTATATTCAAGTGCGATGATGTTATTGAGGATTTCTGGTGTATAGACAACATCTTCAAGAAAAAATCACTCACTAATATGGAAAAATCTGGTTTCATTCATTCTCGTTTTTTCAAAAATCGCTTGTAGAACCTCTTTTTGAAACATTCAGATAATAATACAGATTTCATATTTTTGAAAGTCAACCTCATCAACTTTTTCAAGTCCGATTACCTTGAGAGGGAGCTCGAAATTCTCTCTGATTGTTGCAAGAAGCCCCTCTGATTCCAGCCCCTCTTGTGCAATCACAAGGATCTGTTTTCAGGCTTTTTTTTGCCATCTAAACTCAAATGCTTTTCGCAACTGATCAAAAAGAAGAATAATTACCCAGCTGAGAACTGCCGTTACGAGGATAATGAATCTTGATATTCAAAAAAAGAAAATGAATCCCTGTCAAAAATATGAGAGAAAAGCAATTGAAATAAACCAATAAAGCCAGACTTTATTGAGGGTTTGAAAATGATTTATAATCTTTTTATTGAGTGGATAGAAGCTTTTAATCACTCAAATACTCACGAAACTAGCACTTGCTATAAGTGAAAATAGACACAGTTCATCTGCATTAATAAAAGGGATTGGTAGATGAATTCAAGGAAGAAAATCACCGATCAAACGGAGCTTATATGTCAAGAAAAAAAGTCCATTGATAAGAAGAAAGTGCAATACAACTCTCAAAAGACGATACTTTTTCATCGTAATATATTGGAATAAAGTCTCCTAACTATAAGCTTTCTTCTAATGATTGCAAATCAAAAAAATAGACGCATTCCCAGTTGCAAATCACAAGCATTTTACTATCTTTGAGATGTAAAATTTTAGTTCTTTCTTTTGATGGCAAGAGGAATTGTCCAGAGCAAACCTTTTATTAAACAAAGATCTCAGCAATCAGACTTTAACAGAAGTAAAATTGCTGGTTTTTCTCGTAAAGTAAATGGGAAAAAAGTCTGATTTTTATCTCTTTTATCACAGAAATACTGGGCAATCATTGGGATTATTGTATTACTCAGTTTTTTAACGATTTATCTCCTAAAAGGAACGATTTATAATCCAAGTTATCAAATCAAAACTATTAACTACACGCAAAAAACAAGAAGTAAATATGAAAATACTGAGCTTTTTGTATTAGCATCTAAGTTTTTGAGAGGGAAATATTATAGCACGCTAAAAGTAGGATGAGAAAGTGAGCTCCTCAACCGAGTAAAAACAGAATATCCATTCGTTAAGAATGCAAAAATTACCTATACCAATCCCCAAGAAATCTCAGTCGATTTCTCCTACATTGAGCCCGATTTTGTAGTTAAGCTCTGAGAGAAAAAATTCTGAGTTCGAAATGATGGATTTACAGATGAACTACAACAAAACCGAACGCTCGGTAAAACTTGATTCGTAGTAGATACACCTGGTTATCTAAGCGGGACTACCTCTCTCGCTGGATTCTTCTATGATGTAGGATATGAGCGATATAAAAACCATCTTCCCAGTATCAAAGAGACCTTCCCTGAGATGAAAAGATTTGTCTACTTGGCTGGTTCAAGCAATTTCATTATTTTTGAGGGGAATAAGATGATATTCCTCCACAGAGATAATGTACCTTTTCAGCTAGAAAAGTATCTCCGGCTCAAAAAGCACTTTAAAAACTTCTCTGGAATAACAGAGATCGATCTCGGAAGTTTAACACAAGAAAAAGTAATTATCAGAGAATAAAAAATAAAAAAAACCTGAGTTGATATCAGGTTTTTCTGTTTTGTCCCTTTATGATTATTTTCTAACAAGAAAACCTAATTGTAGCGAAACTAGCACCCTTCTCTCAAAAAGAACTTGACTTTATACTATATTTATATATTATACTGTCTATAAATATAAAATAAATAGCCTATGAAAACAAAAAAACAAGAGAGGAACTCCACTACAGAGTCTCCAAACAGTAAACAAGCAGCATATAGCACCCGCGTAGCGGGGACAAAAAAGCCTAAAATAGCTGAAATCATAGAGGTAACAGAAGTTCCGAATCATAGGAAGGAGCTTCCTAAACTTCTTCTAGGGACCATCATTATCCTAGTAATCTGTTATGGGCTCTGGCTATTGCTAGACCATTTGTTAAAACAAATCTAAAAAAAGAAAAGTATGCTAAACAACGAACAAGAGCTCCTCTTACCGAAAGTTCCGGTCGAGGGGCAAAAAGACGAATTGGATCAATTTAGATCAAAGATCAAAGCAGATCTTGCAACAGCTCTTACCTCAAAACCTAAAGTATTCTATCTCTTCGAAAAATTACCAAGAAGCTTTGGTAAGCAAGAGGAAGAAGACATCAGGTACTTAGAATGGGCAGGATATACCGTGATAAACAAGTCAATAAATTCAATTTTCAAAGAATACCATACCTTCTTTGGAGAGCTAATTGATGCTCAGGCAAATATTGATCTAGCACGCAATTCGGGTGCCAGACTAAATGAGGAGATGGAGGACCTTGTATCCACCTACCCTCAACTCAATACTTCGACTACAAGCATTAATGAACTCGATGAATTTGCATATCAAAAAGTATATCTCAAGCTGTTAAAATCCGCTGATATCTTCGCCTTCCGAAGAACTAAAGATGGAGAAATTCTCTGTACAGAAGCACTTGCCTTTGCACAAGAACAGGGGATCTTCACAATGGATCTAACTGAGATTGTTGACCTGGTAGCTGAATGAAACACTTCAGCAAAAAATACTACTAGTACCTCTAGTAGTATTTTTCATATTATAAATCAAAAAAAATCTGATTTATCTCACTTTTCTCTCTCAAAGGTAGAATCACAAAAGGACTTTCCGTCATCTCAAATACCCTCTTATCAATCCTCCAATAATACTCCACTTCTCATCTCATCAATAATATAATGCTTTCACTGAAAGCCAAAGGGTAATCCCCCGAGAACTCCAGAAGATAAAAATTATTTTTTGGATAAGATTTGTATGTTTTCTTACTCGGAGGAAAATATTTTTAATCTTTTGCTCAGCAGATCTAGGTGTTCAGATTCGAGCTTGTTCTAAAGGAGTTTTATCTCTCTCTCGATGCCTAAGTTCTAGTACTGAAATATTCAGGATTTTTGCGCCATTTTGCTTGAGACGATAGACAAAATCTAAATCCTCTGCAATTCGGGCAAACCTTTCATCATAGAGGGTCTCTTTTATCAAGTCAGCAGTTGAAAAGACTCAATTTCCACTGAACATTGAGATCTCAGCATAGCTTTGATTTTCTGATAGAAAATATACTTGTGGTCTCGCTAATCGATAATTATACTTTAAAAATCCCTGATTTTGAATTGTCTCTGTATCCCTCCAGAGTAATTTTGGCGTCAGTACAATCTTTTGGTCAAATATCTCTGTATATTGCTGATAATAGGCGATTTCTTGTTCTAGGTACTGAACTCAAACCGTATTATCATCATCAAAGAGCTGAATAAAATCTCCTTTCGCCTCTCAAATTCAGAAATTTCTTGTTGCACTTGCTCATCAAGGAGAGAGGGGCATAAACTCACTATTTTGATGAGAAAAAAGTCTGATTTTTTGTCTCATATTTTCTGAAAGCTTTGATCAAATATCTCCTTGTTCACTCAAAATCATATTAGAAAAATCCGACCATTCCTCTGGAGTAAACCTCCTATCACAAACAAGAAGTACCTCAAAAGTCTGATACGTTTGATCCATTAGAGCTAGAAGAAGACGCGAAAGCGTATAAGCATCATTCGCCCTAGTAGGGATCACTATTGAAATCAAGGGATTATCTGACTTCATAAGAAATAAAGAAATCTAAAACTATAACTCCTCTATCATACACAAGCCTAGGAAAGATACAAGAGTTTTTTGAATACTTAAAATTGAAAATAAAGGAAGTTTTCTTATAGTTAGGGAGATTTATCTTTGAAAGATCCAATGAAAAAGTTTAAAAACTGGCTTTTATCTCAGTATTATCGTTATTTAGGGCGATGCGCTAGAAATTATCTAAAAAAACATAACATCTTTACCATTGGAATCAATGGAAGCGTAGGTAAAACCTCATGTCGCATGATCATTCATCAAACACTTCAAAAGGCATTGCCTGAAGCGAATATTTATACTTCTCCGAAAAATTTCAATGGAGAACTTGGTATGTCACTCTCAATTTTTCAAGTAGAAGACTGGTCTCCTTCAATCTTCAATATGATTAAAGTCTGATTTCAGACTTTTTGGAAGCTGCTGTTTGGGAAGAAACCTTATGATACTATTATTCTGGAATATGGAATTGATAGACCAAAAGAAATGGAGTTTCTTTTAAGTATTAACAAGCCACATATCGGGGTGTTTACAGCACTAGATGCAGTACATTCTGAGCAATTTTGAGACCCAGCGGCAATTGCCAATGAAGAAGTTAAAATGATAAAAAATACAAGGGAAATCGCCTTTCTCAATGCTGAGGATCACTATGCGCAACAGCTCAAAAACCAGATTTCTATTGAGCTTTTTATGTACCAAACACAGCATAAAAAGCCTGAACTTGAAATTAGTTTTGAAAATGAGACTCTCAGACGAGATCAAGGACTTATTTCAGATTTTTTGTTAGATATTAAGTGAAAAAAGTATCAAGTAAAGACTAATCTCTTTGGTAAGCCAAATTATGGATATTTAGGAGTTGCGCTTGTTATCGCAGATATCGTGAAATATCAGCAAACTGGCAAAGGACTGGACTATAAACATTTTCTCTCCTCTCCTCTTATTTTTCAGCTTCAACCATGAAGATGCTCGCTTTTTGAGGGAAAATATGAGAGTATCATCATTGACTCAACCTATAATGCCTCGCCTCTCAGCATGAGGAAACTCATTGATACAACACTTCAAGTTCAAAAATCACTTCCAGACAAGAGAAAAGTGATGCTTGTACTCTGAGATATGAGGGAGTTAGGAGACCTTACTCAGCAGGAGCACCGCCTTTTAGCTGGCTATGTTCATCAGAGTTCAGATCAGTTGATTTTATTAGGGAATTATATGCGCGAATATCTCGCTGATGAACTAAATAAAATCTGATATCCAGAGGAGAAGCTCCAAGTTGTTGATTCAATTTCAAAAGTAGAAAAAGCTATTTCAAAAATTTTAGAAAATACTGATGAAAAGTGGATTATTCTCTTTAAGGGAAGCCAAAATACCATCTTCCTTGAGGAAGCGGTAAAAAGATTCTTAAAAAATAGCGAAGATATTCAGCGTTTGACAAGGCAATCTGATTGGTGGCTTAAAAAGAAAAATAACATAGCATAAAAAAGCTGGTCTTAAGCTATTTTAAGCGGATATCTGTGATCTGTTGCTGATATCCAAGCGATTGAAAATGAGCATTGAGCTGAGTTATCAGCTCTTTTTTTTGTTTAAAGATCTCTATTTTTAGGTTTTGATCTCTAGTCTTAAGAAAAAGAATTTGATATTTAAGGTATCAAGCCAAGATTTCATCAGCAAGAATATGATCAGGTTTTTTTTCTATTTGAAAAAACTTCTTGGTAAAATTGAGAGCAAGCGTTCAAAGCATACGGTAACCCTGAAATTTTTGAGAAAGATTTTTACGAGAAAGTTCCTGAAATGAGAGCATCTTCATCTTCAGAAAATAAAAATAAGAGGTTCTAGGTAGTATATCCATTGTAAAAACGCCAAGAGGGAACTGACTATAGCCTATCGTATCACCCGCAAAAGACCGTTGAAAAGTATCAAATATCCGCCTCTGGTCTGTATTCCACCGTATGGCTCCATCATCTTGCACAAATAAAAAAATATCTCCTCTATCATCCAAACATTCTTCCCCACTCTAGGAATCCCTCAAAGAATGTCAAGGAGAAGTTTCCAAATTCAATACCTCCATCATAAGCAGAAGTAAAATGGGAGCCTAAAGCTCTGAACCAATATCTCTTGACTTTTTGCATGAAATAATTAAAGTAACGATACCCGTCAAACAAAAAAGCCATGAATATCCTAAAAATCCACCTCCTAGCAAATAATACCATATTTATAGGGGAAGTTACAAAAAAAGCGAATCTTTTGCACACCTTTTATATAAAGTTTGATGCAAAAGAGAGTGAAAAGCTTGATGCATTCTTCTTAGTGACGAAGCTTTCTCATGAGTATTTCTACAAGGCATTCAGCTATTGGGTGCTCTGCGGACTTCAACGCTGCCAAGAAAATAAGAATCGCTACGGCGTTCTTACCAGGAAACTCATCAACTTTTCAAAGAAGCTCTGGAAGAAAATACGATCTTTTGCACGTAGAATTGCAAAAGAGATCCAACTCTTCCAACAACGGATAAAAATTCCGATTTATTAAACAAGAAGTGATTTGTAATTTTATTGTATTCATCTATTTGTATTGTAGTAGTCCCCTTAGTATATCTAAGGGGACTTTTCTTATCTCGACAATAGAGCTGAGGGGAAACAAAAAAAATCTGATTTCTTCCCTTTTTTCTAAAAATCTCAAAAATCTCTTGCATATTAAGGTGAAAACTATAAAAGGAAGTATCTTTTTATTCTATATATACATAAAACAATGACAAAAAAGGACCAATCTATGGGAGAAAGAATCGACGAAGCAACAAATACTATCTCAGAAAAACTCTGAGCAGCGAGTGAGTCTACAAAAAAGGTAGCTGGAGGATTTGTAAGCTGGTGGAAAAACTCAACTCTCGAAGAGAAAATCACAATGATCATCGGAGTAATTCTTGTCCTTTGTGCTTTATGGCAACTTAGAACCTTCATTTGGGGAATTATCTTACTTCTAGTTGGTATTCTCGCTATTTCTGGAACCTTCAACTCATACCTCAGATGCGGTATTGATGCCATCAACTCAAAAGCAAAGAAAGCTTCTAAAAAAGCAAAAAAAGAAGAATCTGATTCAGATGAAGAGTAATCAGCATTTCTTCCCTTATTTCAACGTAAGCCAACGTATACTTCTCACTCGAGGAATATAGGAAGGCTTTCGTTTTTTGAAGAGATAATTTTTTAAACTCTGCTAGCGATCCATCATGACACACGAAGAGAAAAAGACCTTCCTAGACAATGTTGTAAAACTCATCATCGGAATCATCCTCTTGACGAGCTGTTTTTTTTATCTTCATCAAAACTCAGCAGAAAAGATCGCTATCTACTCAGGATTCAGAACAATCGCACAGAAAGTTGAAGTCTTCTTTTATAAGATTATAGGTAAGAATGGGCAACTCCTAGAACAAAGATACAAGCTGGAAGAAAAATTCTCCGAACTTATCAGTGTTGCAGAGGAGAAATGATGTCTAGATACTGATATACTTAATAGTCTCCACACTTCTTACAATAACCTCCTTAATGAGGATAAAAGCAATATGGAGAACTATATGGCAACCTATGGAATCATTGCTTCAGAATTTGAAAATAGAATCGTCCCTGAAGACTGTAACGACCATAGTCAGACAGAGACTGAGTAATCTAGTTTTACCTTTCTTTACCTCCGATGAATATTTGAGTTGATATTGATGAAGTCATCGCTGAAACCCTAGACTTTGTATTAAAATTTCATAATTATCAAATCGCCTGAAAGCCTCTAAAAAGAGAACAGTTTAGCTCCTACTATATTCCAAATATCCCTGGATATGAAGATATCAGCAAAGAACAAGCCGTAAGCTTCTTCACAGATGGAATGAGATATTCAGCTGAGCATTGAGGTATTCAGCTTGTTCTTTGAGCAAAAGAAGTACTCAAACAAGCAAAAAAACAAGGGCACACACTCTACGCTATTACTGCAAGAGGACCACTTGTTCAGCCTGCAACAGAGAAGCGAATCAAGGACTACTATCCAGAAATCTTTGAAGAAATTATCTTTTGCAACTATCACGATACTACGAAGCCTCAATTTACCAAGGAGGAGGTATGTCAAAAATACTGAATCCAGCTCATGATTGATGATAATTTAGAATATGCAAGAGCAATTGCTAAGAGCAACATCCCTGTCTTTCTGATAGATAATCCTCGAAATCAAGATTACTCTCCAGAAAAAGATCCACTCATCACAAAAGTTAAAAGTCGATCAGAGATCCATTTTGACCAATAAAAAAAATCTGATAAAATCAAACTATCAATTAAACAGATCTCTTCTTTAAAGAAAAAAGCCTGATTCACATCAGACTTTTTTTGATAATCATATCATTCAAAATTATTTTCCATATTTAGCATTAGCTCAAAGATGTTCTTCAATTCTAAGGAGTTGATTGTATTTTGCGATTCTATCTGTTCTAGATGCAGAACCAGTTTTGATAAGTCCGGTATTCATCGCAACAGCCAAATCAGCAATAAAAGTATCCTCAGTTTCTCCTGATCTATGAGATGAGATAGATCTCATTCCATGTTCATGAGCCATATTGATAGCATCAAGTGTCTCAGATACGGTTCCGATCTGATTAAGCTTAATCAAAATAGAATTAGCAATTCCTTTTTCAATTCCCATCTGAAGTCTAGAAATATTTGTAACGAAAAGATCATCTCCAACAAGCATAATCTTCTCTCCCAAAGCATCAGTTAATTTCTTCCATCCATCAAAATCATCTTCAGCCATACCATCCTCAATCGAAATAATTGGGTATTTTTGGCACCAATCCTGATACAAGGCAATAAGTTCATCAGCATTCAGCTTTTTATCTTCTCCTGCTAGATCATATACTCCATCTTTAAAGAACTCACTAGAAGCCACATCAAGTGCAAGAGAAATCTTTCCAGCATACCCTGCTTTTTCAATTGCTTCCATAATCACTTGCAAAGCCTCCTCATTTGATCCAAGATTTGGTGCAAACCCTCACTCATCACCAACTGAAGTCACAAGCCCCTTAGCCTTTAAAATTGATTTTAAAGTATGAAAAACCTCTGCTCCCCATCTAAGTCCCTCACGGAAACTAGGCGCCTTATTTGGAACAATCATAAACTCCTGGATATCTACATTATTATCTGCATGAGAACCTCCATTAAGGATATTCATCATAGGGAATGGCAAGGTATTTCCTTTCCCTTCACCAAGATATTCATAAATATACTTCTTTTCAGCATTTGCACAAGCTACTACAAACGCCATACTCACACCAAGCAAAGCATTAGCACCAAGATTTGACTTATTTGCAGTCCCATCAAGCGCAATCAATTTTTCATCTAAACTTCTAAAAGATTCAAAAGTCTGACCTTCAATAGCATGAGCAATACTTGTATTTACATTTTCAACTGCCTTCAAAGTTCCCTTTCCAGAGTATCTTGATTTGTCTCCGTCTCTAAGTTCAAGTGCTTCATGAACTCCTGTTGAAGCTCCAGATGGCACTAAAGCTCTACCAAAACTTCCATCAGCGAGCGTAATTTCTACCTCTACAGTAGGATTTCCTCTAGAGTCAAGAACTTCTCTAGCATAAACTTTACTAATTGTGTATCACATATATCTTTTTATACAAAATAAAACCAAATTTCAGACTATGATTTTGCACATAAAATGCAAGAAGAAATCAAATTTTCACCTTTTCTCTCTAAAACACACATCAATACCCCATATCTTTCTGAGTATAATGGTCTTTTACCTGCTGAAAGATATCGGTTTTACTAACAGCCTCACAGGTCTCGCGAAGCTGAGTATCAGCCATCAGTTCCCAAGGTTGAATCGTCTGTTTGAGAGATTCACGCATTGCAGGCTGATTCTCAAGTGGAGCATTCTTAATAATACAAGTATAGAGATCAAAAATCTGATTACACAACTGAATAGAGAAATGCTGACTCCTCTCCATGTTTTGATTTGTAGCGAGAGCTCAAGTACTCACAACCTGAATATTTCCGCTCCCGGACGCAGCAGTTGTGCCAGAAACCGATCCAGAGTTCATTTCTACAGCCTTCCCTCAACTCGAAGAAAAATCTCCAGTGGATAGCATAACTCCTCCACTCAAATCAAGTATTTTCTCCGTTCTACTTTTCTTTACTAACCGAATAATCAGAAAAACCATAAGCAAAAAGCCACAAAATCCAACCAAAAACTGAAGTCTTTTCCTCTTTTTGATTTGAGATTTTCTCCTCAACATTATTCAGCTTTATAACAAGTAAATCACTCTATTATCTTTTTGTTAGACTAAATCCATCTTTTTCATCCTTAATTTCCCAGCCGAGATCAACGATTTTTTCTCTCAACTGATCTGCCAAAGCATAATCCTTTCCTGCCTTCGCCTCTTTTCTCTTCTCAGCTAGACTTAAAACCTCAGTCGGGATCTCTTCTTCATCAAGAACTTGGTCAAAAAGCCCAACTTTAAGAACATTCACCTCAAGCTGGTGCAAAAGAGCAAGCATCTTTCTAGTTGGATGCTGAAGCGCTGTATGAATCTCAGAAAAGAGCTTTGGAGTATTGAGATTATCTCATAACGCCTCATAAACCTTCTCCTGAAAATCAGTCTCCTCATCAGTTAAAACCAGATTTTTTATCTTTTTTATAAGTCCCAACCTCTCACTCCTCGCCTGTTCCAATGCATCTCGAGTAAAGTTCAAAAAATTAGAATACTGAGCCTTAAAATAGAAATATCTTAAATCCAATGGAGAATACCCTTTTGCTTTGATATCATCAAGAGAATAAATATTCCCCAAAGATTTACTCATCTTTCCCCCATCAACCTGAAGGAACTCATTATGAAGCCAATATTTCACCCATGGTTTATGTCAAAAGCTACATTCTGACTGAGTAATTTCATTTGAATGATGCACAGTAATATGATCAGTTCCTCCGTGATGAATATCAAATTGCTCACCAAGATATTTACTCGCCATAGCGCTACACTCTATATGCCAACCAGGAAATCAAACTCCCCATGGAGAATCTCGCTCCATCTGCCTTTTTTCATCTCTAGGAGAAAATTTCCAAAGTGCAAAATCTGTTGGATTTCTTTTACCTCAAATATCAACCCTCTCTCCGGCATTAAGATCCGCAAGTCTTTTCTTATAGTTCGACCCCATCAATTTCCCATAGTCCTCCACAAGGCTTGTATCCATATAAATCCCATCATCAGGAATGGTGTAAGTATATCCTTGTCTCTCTAGACTCTCCACCATCTGAATCTGTTCCTGAATATGTTCAGTAGCTCTTGGCATCACATCAAAACGCTCAATTCTAAGCTCCTGCATTGCCTTCAAAAAAATATCTTCGTATTTTTTTGCAACATCCCAAGCCGAGATACCATCAATTCTGGATCCCTTCTCTAACTTATCCTCGCCATCATCAGCATCTGAAACCAAATGCCCAACATCAGTAATATTCATCACTGCCTTCACTGGATATCAAAAGTATTTTAGTGTATTTCTAATCAAATCCGCAGTAAAAGTTGCTCTAAAATTCCCAATATGTGGCGTAGAATATACTGTCGGTCAGCACGAATACATCCCGACAAACTTTTTTCAAGTCGTCGGATCCTTCATCAAAGGCTCAAAAATCTCCTTTTCACGAGTAAGTGTATTATAAAGTTTAAGCTCTGGCATCAAAATATCAAAAAATCTAAATAGTTAGACTATTATACCTTAGGAATAGGCAATAAAAATGCAAGAAGAAATCAGATTTTTCTTCTCTCCCCTCATTTTCTCTCCTAACAGGAGAATCTCAGCTGTCTATCGACAAATTCTCTCTTTAAAGATTCCACATATCAGACATTGACTGCTATCTTCTGCCAAATCTGCTCAGAATATTGCTCCTGCAAAACCCTACACTCATATTTATCAAACAAATACTGAGCGGAAGAAAGCTGATCATAATTATAATCAAGATCAAGTTCAGTTTCTAACGATCTATAAACAAAATCTAAATTCTGAATTCATTCTTTTGTCGCCTGAGTATATGCCTGAATCAACCCTCAAACTCCAAGCAAAGTCCCTCAAAAATACCTCGTTACGACAACCAGAACATCAAAAATCTCTTCCCCTGTCAAAACAGAAAGTATCGGTTTTCACGCTGTATTTGCCGGCTCTCAATCATCACTTGATCTCTGAAGTTTGGAAGTCAATATCCAATTTCAGAAAAGATCCTGATTTGCCTGCACGCCACTCCTCCAGGCATAACAATTATGTGTCGCATCATAATAAGTTTTCCTCATCTCTTCAATATAGATCTCTGCCTGTTCTTTTGAATCAATCGGAAAAATTGTCGCAAAAAACCTAGATCCTTTTATCTTAGGAATCTCAAACTTAGACGGAGACTGTAGCGTTTTATAGACAATCTTCTGCATACAAGGGACAACAAATTAAATCTGATTTCTCCTAGTTCTTTAAAACTTCAACCAATTAGAATCTGACTATAGAGAAAAAACAAATTTTTTCAATAAAAAAAGCTCCGCAAACTGCGAAGCTCTTTTATAAATAAAAGTATCTTAGCAACCTTTAGCAATCTAAAAGTCTAAGCTTTTCTTTCTTTGAGACAGGATAAAAGATTAAAGTCAGATTTTTTTGTATTTTTGTTTTTGGTCTCAAATATTTTTATGAAAGAAAACACTCATAAAGCCGATACTTTTAGTCCTAAGCTCTTTTGCCTTAGTGACATATTAAGTATAATCGGAATTATAAGGAAAAGCAAATTTTCTCAGAGTTTTTATTTTACTAGGTATCATCCCTATTTTCAAATTTTTACAAAAAATATTTTCAAAAAAAACTGACTTTTGTAGTCAGTCTTTTTATATTTTTTTTGGTTTAGAGCTGTCCCATCAAATCTCCAAGCATCTCTTCTTGAGAAGCCTTTACTTCCTCCGCAAGCTGAACTCTATCCATAGTATCCAAAATCGCCCCTCGTTTCTTTAGTATAACTTCTCTTTGTGCATCAATCGCTCCCTGATCCTCATCCTCAGCCTTAAGAATATGCAGATTAAGCTGCTCTTCAATATAGATTTCATAAAGTCTAAGCACCTGGAAAGACCAAAGTTCTGAAAGTGTCTTCACAACGCTCTGATCTCAGTTCTTCACTGCGATATAGAGCTCATATTCATGTTTTTCTTGGTCAAATTTGAGTTCATAATCACTAGAAAATGATCACAATACTAGCTTTTGCAAAAGATCCCAGTCAAAATCATCAGATAATTCCTCAGAAGTTGCATATTCTACATAAGAAAATTTGCTCAGATAATCTGTATATCGAACTTGGTCATAAATATCTCCTTGAATTGGTCCATAAAGCTGTTCATATTTTTCTACGATCTCTTTTTTATCAGCTTTTTCTCTCATTTCTGAGATGAAGTCTTGGAAATTAAATAGTAGCATTTTTGTTGAATACAAGAGATAAAACAAAATCTGACTTCATCATACTAATATTTATACAAAATGCAAGAAGTTTTTTTTAGTTAAAAAAAACAGTTCAAGATAAACTCGAACTGATTTTTGACGATCTATTTTATCAACTTTCCTGTAAAACGAGTATCGCTTTTGGAGAAGATTGAAAAAATTTGATCTTGCACTCTTGGTAGTGTTTGTAAGATTTATTACGAAGAAAATCCTCGCGATACTCCCAAACAACTTTCCCCTGAAGAAGTATGAAATCAGAAGGTTCATACCCCTTTTGAGTGACGATTTGTTTTACTCCATTTTCTTGTAAAATGGTTGCAAGCCTAATATCATAGCTTGTTTGTCCATCCTTAGATGGGAAATTAGAGAGCCAAACATCATGTTGGTTGATCTTCTCCTGCTCTCTTTCGAGAAAATCTTTTGAAAGAGACTTAAGCTCTACCTCAATAAGACGGGATCCGTCCTGAGGATTTAAATCAAATGCGATCTTTGTCATTTTTTTATTTTTTTTGTGAGCACTTCTTATAAGGATCCGACAAACAAAATCAAGCAGAAACAATAAAAACAAGCATTTTAAATTATTTTCTCAAAGAAAACTCTTGAAAAAGAGATTTTCTTTACTATCATTGAAAAAGGAAACAAAAATCAGATTTTTTTATTCTTTTTATGAATAATGCATCTTTTTAAAAGACTTTTACTAACAAAATTCCCAAATTCGACTATTCAAAATATGGTAAATCCAGCGAGTATGTTTGTTGGCTTTATTTCTTCTAGGGAGTTTTTCTCAATTATCAATCGTAAAATTATTGAAAATTATAAGCTTAATTTGTTTGATGTGAACTTGGATGTTGTGGAGTTTAAGATGGGATTTTGAGAATATGGAAATACTGATAAACAAAAGGATATTGAAACGTATTTTGCCTATTGTGTAGCGGCAAATCTTAATGGATATCATTTCTATTCTCCAGCTAACCTTTCCAATGGTATCACATTGCTTTCAAGTTTGTATTTTGCAGATACTTTGCGTGGATATCCTCATCATTATTTTACGCAGCTTCTGTATACTGTATTTCTTTTGTCCTTTACCTTTGCCTCAAGGGTAAAAGTTTTTCCATCAGAGCAGGAAAATGAAAACTATAATTGGTTTATTGAGGTGTTCTTTGACTTTTACAAGATTACTTTCCAACAGCTTGATACCAAGATTTCTAAATCAGATTTTGATGCTGTTAAAAAGGAATTGCTTAAGGAAACTTCATTTTTCTTTTTATTGTTCCATTTTTATAAAAGATTAAATACGCTTTTTGCTGGAAAGGGAGAAGAATCTGAATTTCTTGAACGAATTTTGCAAGATCGTAAGTGAGAAAAAATCCTCAAAGCCTTCAAACAAAATTATGCAACTACTAAATATTTGCCACATTCTTCTCCACTTGAACAGTCTGTCCTTACCTATATTTGGCCGGCAGATATTCTGGTAAAATATTTGATAGGAAATTCTGATCCGTTTTTAGTTGTTGAGGCGATTGTTTCAAAGATTTTTAATAAGACTGAATTAGATAGTTTAGTTCAGAGTTTTCTAAAGTCTGAGGAAAATCTTCCTAGGCTTTTGGATTATCTTTTGACCTACAAAAAATATAAACATTGATTTTTTGCTTGAGTTCAGAACTATATTATCAAGCTTTTTAGATCGGAGGGGAGAGAAGATCTACTCGAGGATATCGATGAAATGCTCTCAGCTATAGATAATGGCGATGATATTTCTTCTTTCGATGTGCCAGAGAGAATTAAGAGGGAGTCTAAAGTTACTGAGAGGCTTTTGAATTTTTATATTACTCTTTTAGGGGGATTTACTAATGCTAGAGGGGATTCTTTTTATACAAGAATTCAAAAACCAGATTTAATCTCTCTTTTTGTCTCTAAGGAGATGCTTAATGTTGAGTCAAATCCTGCACAACTTGAATATCTAGGTCATATTCTCTATATTTATGGAAAAAATCTTTACTATTATCATTATATCAATGATAAGGTAAGATCTGGGAAAAATAAATTTTCTATCCCTATCAAAGGAAGCGATGAGAAGATTGTTGCGGATTTTTATGCTGGGATTTTGTATTTAGAGGGGATGACAGCCGCATATTTCCAGGATATTAATCCTAAGGATACGAGGCTTAATATTACTAATACGCAGATTTTAGATGACTTTAAACAAAAGTTTGGAACTAAGATTTCGGCGTTGGTAAAAGAGTCAAATTCAGATTTTTTGTCTCATTTTTATGCACCGTTTTTTGCTCAGTCTAGTTCAGCTAAGGAGCTTTTTGCTGATTTTGTGAATCTTTTTGATGAGAAGGCTATTTCAAATCTTAAAGACGCTTTATATAAGATTGAATTTTGGCTTAATAAGTCATTTTTGGAGAAATTTGAGCCACTAAAGCTTGAAAGCTACTATTCGCAGTCAGTTTTGTTGGCAATTTTTGGCGCTGCAAGAGAAACTCTTTTTGGCATGCTGCTTTTGATGACATATCTTAATCAGCATAAAGATAAAATGGAGCAGGATCAGATTGATTGTCTATGGATATTCTATATTAGAGATATTTTGGGACTTAAGATCAAGGAAGCTGATCAGATTTATCTTGATCTTTTAGCTGTTTATGAGGAGTTTCAAGATTTTCTCAAAATTTGGATTGAGCTAGATGATAATTCTGATTTCTTTAAGTTTATTGCTAAAAATACTCAGAAATTCTTTGGAAAAAAAGATAAGTCTGAAATTATTCGTTCGTTCAGTGCTGAAGATGTGCTGTGGTTTAGAGGGCTTTTGAAAAATATTTCGTATTATAATCAGAGGTATATTATCCCAAAATAAGCTACTTTTCTGACTATTAACTTGTAAATCCTAATTGAATCTTTATGTTTTCTTTGTTTTAGTTCTTAGAATTTTGATAATGATGTTTGAAAAAATAGTTTTGCCTTATGAAAAAGACGCATTAGTTCCTTATATTTCTGAGGAAACAATGATGTACCATTATGACAAGCACCATCAGGCCTATACTGATAAGCTTAATCAATTGATTGAAAATACTGAGTTTGCTGGGCAGGATATCGTAGCTATTGTAAAAAATTCTAGTTGAGCATTATATAATAATGCTGCTCAATTTTGGAATCATAATTTTTTCTGGAAGTGTCTGAGTCCAAAATATGATCAAGTTCCTAGTGGTAAATTGGCAGAGCTTATTGATCAGAATTTTTGATCTTTTGCTAGTTTTAAGGAAGAGTTTATTTCCTCAGCAGTTGGAAATTTTGGTTCTGGTTGGACTTGGTTGGTTTTGAATCAGGAAGGAAAGTTAGAGATTTTGAATATGTCCAATGCTCAAAATCCGCTCCATTTGCCTGTAAAGATCCTTTTTTGAGTAGATGTATGGGAGCATGCTTATTATATTGATGTGAGAAATAATAGATGGGCATATCTAGAAAATATTTTTCATATTATTAACTGGGAATTTGTTGCTGAAAATTTGGGAGCTTAACTTTCTATAAAATTTCTCACGTGTTAAGATGCATATGAAAAGGACTTTCTTCTAAGATTCTTGAAAAAAGTCTTTTTTTCCTTGAAAGATAAGACTAAATAGCTACTATAAAAACAATGTTTTATATCCTGATTTTTGTATTTTGGTGAGAAGAAGAACTCAGAGGAGAACTGCGAGATCCTTTACCGTTAATAAAAATCATATTTGATGGTGAATGATTATTCTGGGAATTCTCTATTTTTTTTCTAGGATAATGGCGCAGGGGTCTCCCATTTTCAACTTTTTTACAAAATATAGTACGATCGCATTTGGTGAAATCTGACTTCTTTTCTTTTTTGTACTAGCGATTGTAGTTGGCATCTTAGTCCTTGTTAAATGACATCTTGCAAAATTTCTTGTAAAGTATTACTTTGCATTATTGATGTTGATTTCTGCATTTTTGAATGTTCGTCTTTGGACTTTACAAACGCCTATTAACTATACCGCAAATGGGGGATATTTTTCTTGGCCTCTGATTTGGCTTTTGGAAAAAGGACTAAAAAATGGTTCTCAAAGTTATATTACAGCGATATATGCGATTGTTATTGTGCTTTTACTGGGTGCAATTGTTTATTTGCTTTATATACTCAATGTTCGTTTACCGAAACTTCCTAAAATAAATATTGAACAATCAGAAAAGCCAATTAAAAAAGAAAAGAAAACTGATTCTAAAGAAGATGAAAGACCAACGATTACTATTTCTCGTCCTGATATTTCAACTGATGATATCTTAGAAAAGGTTTCTCAGGCGACTGGGAAAGTCGTCCAGGCGACTTCTAGCTGAGGATCTTTGCTCAAGGAAATGTTTAAGACTAAGGTGACTCAAAAGATTGAGGAAAAAAAGCCAAAACCTGTGATTTCATTTTCTGGAGATAAGCCAACTTTTGGTTATTCTGCATTGGAGTCTAATCTAGGGAATCAGCAAACAGTAGATGAGAACTTTTTAGTTGAGAAAGCAAAGGCTCTACAGACAAAACTTTCAGAATTCTGAGTTCCGATTTCTATTGAGGGATTTGATATTTGACCATCAATTGTTCAGATTAAAATTAAGCCTGAGGAAGGGATTAAGATTTCAGCAATTGAGGGGCTTAGTAATGATATTAAGCTTTCATTGAAATCAAAGTCGCTTAGAATTATTGCTCCGATTCCTGGTACCGATATGATTGGAATTCAGATTCCTAATCCAAAAGCTTCTATGGTAAGACTTGGAGATATTATTAGTACGGAGGAATTTTCAATGCAGATGAAGAAAAATTCGACTAATCTTTCTCTTGGGAAAGGGATTGATGGAAGTGTTCAGGTGAAAGCTTTGGAGTCGATGCCGCATTTGCTGGTAGCGGGTGCTACAGGTAGCGGAAAGTCTGTTGGAATTAACGATTTCATTGTCTCTCTAATGTTCCAGAATACCCCTGCTGAGCTTAAGTTTTTGATGGTGGATCCAAAGCAAGTGGAACTAGAGATGTATTCAGGTTTGCCTTATCTTTTGGCTCCGATTGTCTATGATAGTGGGAAAGCAATTAAGCTCTTGCAATGGACTGTTGAGGAGATGGAAAAGAGATATTCTACGCTAAAAGATCAGAGAGTTAGGAATCTTGATGAATATAATCAGAAAATGGAGGCTGAGGGACAGGAGAAAATGTATCGTATTGTCTTTATCATTGATGAGATGGCTGATATGATGCTTTCGAGTTCGGCAAATAGGAAGGAGGTTGAAAACTGTATTAACCGTTTGGCTGCGAAGGCTAGAGCGGTAGGAATTCATCTTATCTTGGCAACGCAGAGACCATCAGTGAATGTGATTACTGGATTGATCAAGGCAAATATTCCGACGAGAATTGCTTTTGGAGTGGTTTCTGAGGTAGATAGTAGAACAATCCTTGGTCGTAAAGGGGCGGAAGATCTTGTTGGGAAAGGAGATATGCTCTATATGGATCCTTCAACTAAATTCCCAATTAGAATTCAAGCACCTTTTGTGTCTACAGAGGAGATTGAGAGAGTGGTCTCACAACTTAGAAATAAATATATGCAAAATCTTACAGAGGAAGATATTTATCATCCAGAGATTATTGCGGCACTAGAGAGTAAGGTCGAGACTGCTAGAGGAGTGCTTTCTAGTGGAGGAGATGGAGGAAATGATGAAGATCTTATCAATCAAGCAATTCAGGTAATTGCTGAGACGAGAAAAGCTTCGGCAACCCTTCTTCAAAGAAAGCTCAATGTTTGATTTGCTAGAGCAGCGAGGATTATGGATGTATTGGAGGAAAGAGGAATTATCTGACCTCAAGAAGGTGCAAAGCCTAGAGATATTTTTATTTAAGATTACATTATCAAAAGAAAAAAGAAGTCTGAAGTCAGATTTCTTTTTTCTCAAATTATCTATTACGATAGAATATCTATCGGCATGCACTCCGTTCTCTAAGAAGAGATACTATTTCATAAAATTTGTCATTATTGAACAGACACGAACAGCTCATTGATAAGGTTCTGAATAATATACATTTGAGCAGAAACGAAGCTCCTTTGGACTTGAGTCTCAACACCTTCATCAGTTATCTAAACCATTTGTACACTTTAGTCAGAAATTATCATTACCAAGAGTTTCTTTATCATATAATCATCCCATAGCTATAAACCTTCGATACGTTCAGTATTGCTTCACTTCTCTCTGAACAGCAGTAGGATCCTTTCTAAAAGTACGTCCAGATACCCACTCTCCATCTACAAAATGCATCTTATAAGGGAAATATACAGCATATTCTGGATGAGCTGGATTATTAACAATAGGTGTTATAAGTTTTAATCGATTAATAAGACGAGTAGTACTTTCAAAAAAGTGAGCATTGTAATGAAGACTATTGTTATACCCCATATTCTCAATTTCCTGCCTTACATCACGACCATTTTCCGGGGCAACATAATAGTATCATTTTTCATCATCTCTTTCAACAATATAATCATCAATATCAGAAAACCGCTTATCATTTTCACAACCATCATTTCCCTCATCTACCATAGGATCAGCCTTTAACCAACACATATTTTTTGTATCTGATCGTCTCCTCCAGTTGGTATTTCTGATATTATACATTGCTTCAAGCCCTTCTTTTGCGAGATTAAGAGCTATGGTCCTCTGAGCCGTCTCCGAAATATACGAGGTCGTCTTATTGATTCCTTGCATAATTACGATCACTCCCATCGAGAATACAAAGACTACGACTAAGATTTCAATGAGAGTAAATCCGCCCTTCCTCAGAGTTTTTCTTTTAGCTTCTAAGCTACCGTTTCTCATTATTCCTTATTAGCTATAAATAATAGCCTTACTCTAGCCATTCTCCGCCACTTTTCAAGAGAAAGATTTCAGATCAAAAAAAGCTCTCAACATCAAAGAGAGCTTTTTTAAAATCTGATTTCTCTATCTTGTCCTGATAGTCATATTGAACCAATTCATGAATCCTTGATAGAATCTACCCCAAGAACTGAATACTGGATTCCTTTCTCCATTGATCACAGCTCTCATATTACTATAAAAGTTGTCACTCTCTAAGAGCCATTGATTACTATTTCTAAGTCTTGGGTAGTCTCTCTTGAGTGTTGAGATAACTCCCTGCCAAATGTTGTAAACAGCCCTAAGCTTATTGTATTCAGCATTAGTATAGTTATAGTTATTATTATGCCTTCAATCATCACTACTTCCAGCAGTAAGTTCTATACTATCAGAGATAGAACTATCAGACCTATCAGTAAAAGTTACCCTATAAGTTCCATTCCTATTAAATCTGATGAAATTCGTGAGATATTTTTTTCCATAGTCTGATCTATAAAAACTCACATAACTAGAGCTAACATCATAGTCTGAACTAGAAGCAGTAGACCAATAATATCCATCTTTCTTTTCTACTCTCACTGAAAGATCTCCATTGTAATTCTCGTTCTTAGAATTTGAATATCTTTGATATGCTGTAAGATTAAGATCTACCCAACTACCAACACTCACTGAACTACTTCCAGATTTTTCAACTCTTAATTGACTACTTGTATTATTGTTTCTTCCTCTACCAACATGAAAAGTCGCTGTAGTAGTTTCTCCATTATCAAGTCTAGCTGTAAGTCTGAATTCTCCATCTTTTCTAAACTTCAAGAATGAAGAGAATGATTTTGAGTTTTCTGAACTGTAGAAAGTATAACTAGATCTGTCCAAATCATAATCTGAACTATATGCTGATCTCCAGTATCCATCTCTATACTCCTCTACTTCAAATCTTACCGTCTGAGTAGAATAGTAACTTCAATCCCTCCTCACACGAAGTGATATCCATTGATCTACACTAGGAGAAGTTGTGCTAATATCATCTATTGCCACCCAATTACTCCTATTATTATTCCCATTTCAAACAGTAAACTCCTGATATGCAGAATAGTTTGTTCCATCTATTTGTGCAACGATTTTGTAGCGTCCATTATTCCTAAATCTAAGGAAGTTCGTCATTCTCCTCTCCCCCCAATCAGAAGAAGAAAAAGTATAACTAGATCTCTCCAAATCATAATCAGAACTTGAAGCAGACCTCCAGTATCCATCTCTATACTCCTCTACTGAGAAATTCACCCTTCCATTAAAATAATTACTGCTTGAGGAACTTGTGTTTCTTACCTTCAAAGTCATATCAATCCACTGATTTGTGCTTGGATTAGTTGAAGAAACTGAATTGAAATCAATCTGGTATCCCCAATAGTCATTTTTTCTATTCCCATCATCAGATCCATCAGTAAACCTTCCATTTCTAAAATCATAGTTTGCAACAAGCACTGAATATGAATTTGAGGTCTCAGCCCTAAGCTCTACTTTCATATCAGATCCTCCATAGCTGAAATTTCCCTGACAATTTGGAAGATTTACGCGAGAGTTATTTGGCAAAGTAAGTGTACAACTCAGCGAACTAGAACCTAGACGAGAAGAGCTCACCTCTGCCCTATAGTTATCGTATCCATTCTTTGAAATATCAAAGCAAAATGAGCTTCCATCCGTAAAACTAATCGTTTGACATGCAGCAGAAGTAGTGTTTCCAAGCCGAAGACCACCAAGCAAAGCTGCCAAAAGGAGATAATGTACTTTTTTCATTATGCATAAGTATAAAAAATAAAAGCTGATTTTTCATCTTATACAGTCTAGAATAAAGATTTTAAGAGCAAATACAACATTTTTTCTCCCAACTATGCTAACCATACGCTATCAGATTTCCTTTACAAAGCAAAAGAAAAAAATAAAAATAAACCAGATTTTTTTACCTCTATAAAATCATAAGATAGAGAGATGCCTTGAACAACACCAATTCTTACCCTGAGAATCTGCAATATAGGCTTCAGGAAACTCGCAAAAGGGGAAATCGCCTATAAATATAGAGAAGTAAAACCTTTTCGGACCTCAAGACTATTAAATAAGAAAGGAGAACCGAAATACTTTGAGGAGATTCATATAAAAAATGGCTACCAACCCAATTCACCAGTTGCCATATATGAGTTCTGAGGAGTTATTGGAGAAGAAGTTCATGAAGGTAAACTTTGCTATAAAATCAAGCTTGGAAAGCTCAAAGAGATCAAAAATTTTAAGGAATAAACTAAAAAAAGAAAAAAATCTGAACTTAATCAGATTCTTTTCCTGTTGAGGTCTCTTTGAGAGATTTTCGTAGTTTTTCCTGTTCTTTTGAAAGTTTTTTAGGAATATGAATCGTTGGCTCTAAAATAAGATCTCCTCTACGAGAGAAAAGTCACTTCTCACCAAATCATTTTCCTGCAATGCGAATCTTTTGTCAGATTTGAGTTCCTTTCGGTATTTTAACCTTAGTTTTTCACTCTGGATGAGGCACTTCAACCTCACCTCCAAGCACAAGATCAAAAAGCGAAACCTCAGCTTTTACCCAAAGATCGTCTCCCCTCCTCTGATATTTAGAACTTTCTGCAACAAAAATCTTAACATATAAATCTCCAGTAGGAAGCCCTCAAAATGCTTCATCTCCCTTTTCTGCATACTTTAGATAGCTCTCAGACTTGATACCTGCTGGGATATTGAGCTCAAGGATTTCTTTTTTAGCTTCTAGTCCACCATTTCCAAGCACTTTACCATCTTTTTTATAGATTTTTCAAGTTCCTCCACACTCAGGACAAGCAACCTGCGTCTGCATTACTCCCATAAAAGATTGAACCTGTTGAACTACTTTTCCTGTTCCATTACAGTGTGTACAAGTTTCTTCAGTAACTCATTCAGTTTTTACATTTCTAGTATAAGAAATCTTCTTTTTAACTCCAAGATATGCTTCCTCAAAGCTGATTTCAATATGTTTTTCAAGATCATCTCATTTGGTTTTTCTTCTCGCTCTAGATCCACCTCAAAATCCTCAAAACATACCTCCGAGCAAATCTCCAATATCTCAAAAATCAAACTGAGCTCCACCTCAGCCAAATCCTCAGAAATCAAAACCTCAAGCACCTCCTCAGAATCCACCTTTTCTATACATATCATATTGTTGTCTTTTTTGTTCATCAGAAAGAATCTGATATGCTTCGTTAATTTCCTGAAATTTTTCTTTTGATCATCAGCGATCTGGATGGTGTTTTACCGCTTCTTTTCTAAAGGTTTTCTTGATTTCATCAGCGGTTGCATTCTCACTTACACCTAATATTTCATAATAATTTTTTTTTGGGTCAAAGTCCATTTTTCTTTGTTTTGAATAAAATAGCACCTATCTTGAAATAGTGATAATAGTTATTTAATAGAAAAAAACAAGAGAAATCTGATTAAATCATTTTTTCAGCGATCTTAGCCTCTATAAGATCTAAAATCTGATTTCTTCCTGTTTTTTTAACGGAAGAAGAAAGGATTATTTCAGGCATTTTTTTTGTAATCTTTTGAAGTTGCTGCCTGAGAAGTTTAGTATTTTGGCTGAGCGTTTTTTGGTTAGCCTTGTCTGCCTTAGTAATAATCAGTGCATAGCTGAGTTTCTCCTCCTCTAGCGCGGCAATAAATTCTAGATCAATCTTCTGAGGAGGAATCGATCCATCAACCAAAACAAAAATATATGGCTTCCTCTGGAGAAAATACTCATATGTCTCATTAATTCGCTTCCTTCTAGATTCTAAGCTAGCTTTTGCATAACCATATCCAGGTAAATCAACAAAATACCAGTTTTCATTGACAAGAAAATAATTTATCAGCTGCGTCTTTCCAGGCTTATCTGAAGACTTTGCGATAGTCTGATTCATTAGCATATTGATCAGCGTTGATTTTCCAACATTTGATCTCCCAATCACCGCAAATTCTGGCAAAGAAACAGGAGGACATTCTGCCACTTTAGAAGCAGATTTAAGAAAAGAAAGCGAGGTAATTTGCATACGAAGAATATGGGAATAAAGTTTTTTAGAGTATAGTAATCTCTTTTTTATTTTCAAAAGAAAAAACTGATCTTTGAGTTTGATCAGCTTTTTATTTTTTTGGATACTATCCCACAAAATGCAAGATTACACCTGCGACTTTCTGGGTTCCAACCAGATGAAGTTTTTCTCCACTATCAAGAATGAGCGTTCCAGAATCTCACACTTGACCTCACATCTCTGGATAGAACGGCGTTTTATCAAAGATTAAGACTCTTTGTCCATCTTCAGTTTGGATATCTTTCAGAAGTTTCATATTTTCCAATTCAAGACTATCATATCCAGTAAAAGTTGTTGTCGGAATTCCCTCCAAATACTTTGACCAATCAGTTCCCTTCTGAAAGAACTCTTTTCCTGAGGTTCTTGATCTTTCTCTTGCTTCTTCTAGAGCCTTCTGAAATCCTTCAACATCAACATCAAATCACCTTTCTGCTGCGATTTCCTTAGTTATCTCAAGTGGGAAACCATAGGTATCATAAAGCATAAAAGTCTGACCTCATCAAAGCACTTTTTCTCCTTGAGCTTCAAGCTTATTGAGAAAATCATTCAGATTTTTTTCTCCATTAGCAAGCGTCTTTTCAAACTGAGCAATCTCAGCCAAGAGAACTCTTTTTATCGTCAATTCATCAAATTCGCGAAGCCCCTTAAATGCTTCCAATGCCTTTGAAACAAAGAGTCCAAGATCACTCTGAGAGAACTTTTTGAGCAAGAAAAGATTATAATATGCTCTTCTAATAATCATTCTCAAAACATAACCTGCTCCGAGATTTGATGGCGTCAAACCGTCATTGATGAGCATAAAACTTGTTCTCAGATGATCAGCAATAATTCTAAATCTTCTCTTATTGTCCTCATAGGAAAGTCCTGTATTTTTTTCTAGCATCTCCAAGAATGGAGTGAAAAGATCAGTTTCATAGACGGATTCCTTATTCTGCATCACCTTACACATTCTCTCAAATCCCATTCCAGTATCAACATTGTGCTGTGAGAGTTTTGTTAGTTCCCCTTTTTCATCTCTATAAAACTCCATAAACACGTTATTCCAGATCTCGAGCCAGTTATCCTCATCAGTTGCAACATTGCTTCACTCAGGAGGGAATTCTGAATTTCCCACTCGGTAAAAAATCTCAGTATCTGATCCACAAGGTCCTACAGGACCAGGACTCCATCGATTATTGCTTGCATCGAGGAAGGAGATTCTCTCCTTTGGAATACCAGCTTCTTCCCAAGCCTGAGCAGTAAACTCATCTCTCGGTGCATCAGCATTTCCCTCAAAAACAGTTACCGCTAGCTTACGAGGATCAAACTCTAGCACATGAACAAGAAATTCATAACTTCGCTGAACGGCTTCTTTTTTAAAGTATTCTCACAGCGACCAGTTTCCCATCATCTCAAAAAAAGTCAGATGAGAATTATCCCCCACTTCATCAATATCAACAGTTCTCACACATTTTTGAATATTAAAAAGCCTTGTTCCCAAAGGATGCTTCTTACCAGCAAGATAAGGGATAAGAGGCTGCATTCCCGCAACATTAAAAAGGGCTGTTGAGTCCTTGTCTGCGATTAGAGAGGCTTCTGGCAGGTGCTCGTGCTGTTTACTGAGCCAAAAATTGTGTCGTTTTTCTCTAATTTCTTGAGCTTTTAATGGTTTCATTTAACATAATAAAGAGTATAAATCAACTTCACAGATTTTAAATTTGATTACAGCAACTAGATAATCTCCAAGAAAAAAATCTGATTTTTGCTTTTTATCCCGTATTTTGAGTGAAGATACTCATAAAACTCAATCTAGAATAGAAGTTCTCAAAAGTATTTATTATCATTCTAGCATTTTGAGCACAGTGAGAGGCTAAAATCAGATTTTTTTGTTTTTCTATTACTCTGTCACCGCTTTTAGTGATTTCTGAGCTTTGAGCGAGTCAATAAATTCGTAGAGATTAACTTTGTTAAGTCCATCAGTAGTCAAAATATAGAGTTCTGGCCTATCATTTGTGCCCTCTGGCACTGCCACATCAACTACACGAGCATTTGTCGCAGACAAATCAAACTTAAATCTGAACATATAGTAAAGTTTGAATGAAGTCTTATAATTATCATTTATCTTTGATGGACTTGATTCATAAACGGTGAAGGTCTGATTATCTCTATCAAAAAGGAAAATATAAGGAGAAGCACTATTTACCAAAACCTTCACATTATTTGAATAAGTTGAAGAAACCTTATCTCCTCAAACGATAGGCACCTGACGATAGTCAAGTCTAGAAGAAACATTTGAGCTTCTCCAGAACTGATACAAAGCACCATCTCATCGTGCCATAAAGTTTCCATCAATCGCAAATCCCTCCATCTGACTAGGCAGACTTGCTCCAGAAGCTGTCAAAACAGTATAATTTTGACCGTTTTTATATTTTGATTCAGAACCAGCGATATTGATATATCTAGTTAGAAATACAGATGCAAAATTGGCAGGTGAATGCTGGAAAAGATAGATACTTGTTTTATTGTAGGTACCGATTCCTCCAATATCTTTTGTTGATCGCTCACCATCAGTTGTCTCCATAGTCTCAATACCAGTCTTTGAGACGAAGAAGAGCTCTCCTCCTGCGGTATAACAAAAGAGTCCCTTTTTACTCAAACTTAAACTACAATCTTTAGCGTCAGAACCCACATTATACTCAACAAGAGTTCCTCTAGTATTTTCATTTACACTACCTAGCAAAGCTCAAAGCTTACCTCAAATATTAATTTGAGAGGCAACATTTACACTGATAGGTGTTCAGAGCTTTGCCTTTTCAGTTTCAGAGAAGGTAAGTAGTCAGGCTTTTCTTCCTGTTTTATCATCATCAAATTGAGCCAAAGACTTAATGGTTATGACATTAAATCACTGTTCATATTTGGAATTTAAAGAGTCTTTAAGAATCTTCACATCTTCCGGCCAAAGTCCTTGAGTCTCCAAAAGATTCAATTTCTGAAGAATCTCACTATACTTTACCGACTTTTCATCGCTATTAGGATCAAGCGTTTCAAATGCTAGAATATCTGTCTTGATCTGGTCCAACGTCAATGTTGCAGTTCATCAAGTGGCAGTTGTATAACTTACACTTTGTGTTCCACCTCTGAGCTGAGAAAGCACCGCATATCCCAAGAAAAGTATTACAACTCCTAGTCCTCAAGCCATTAAATAATACCCCATATTCCCTCTCAAATACTGTCTTGCTTTCTGGCTGAAAGCTCAAAGATTAACCTTTCAAAACACTTTTGAAGTATATTTTGAAGCAAGAGCCGTGAGTTTCCCTCCTCTTTTTGAAGAAACAGTTCTTGAAAGGTCAATACCTGTAATACTAAAAGAAGATAAAAATCAGATTTGAGATTTTTCAACTCTTGCCCCAAGAATATCTCCAAGTACATCAAGCATTGCTGCCGCATTTTCATTGCTCAAGACCTGTTGAAGTTCATCAAGGTCCTGCTGATCTAGGATATCAGAGAGCTTTGTTCCTGCATACATAAATACATCTCCCCTCTCAATCTCTCCTCCAATAAAGTCAGAAAACTGATCAATATTAGTTTGTTCTTGATATGAATTTTCTAAAACTGAATAAACTTTTTCATTACGGAAGATCATCAGAGTCGTTTTTCCAATCATCCAGGTTTTAACCGCCTGATCAACAATAACCTGTACATATCCTCTTAAATCACACTTTGGAACATCGCGAAGTTTATCTGCGAAAGATTGAAATTTTGCGTTAAGTTTTTGGAGTTCTGACTCTAGAAGCTGCTCAATTTCTTTTGACGTTAGAGGTTGATCCTTGGTCTTATCTAGAAAATCAGCGACAAATTCTTGTAAAATTTCCTTTTGATATTCCAAGAATTTCTCAGAATGAAGCTGAATATAAATATCTAAGAGCAAGCCATTATCTAAGGTTTCACTCACTTTATAAATTCTCTCAGCATCTGAATACTCCAAAGCAGCATATACCGGTCTCATCTCCCAATTCTAAAAACTAAAAAAGCTGACCTTCTCCTCTTTTACCTTTTATTTTTTTCATAGAAGTCTACTTCTTTGTTAATAGCAAAACAAGAGGAAAAATCAAGAGAAAGAGGACTTTTTTGAAGAGAAATTTTAGAGTAAACGAAGCAAATTTTATGTCAATATGAGAAAACTCTGAGCATAAAAGGTTTTGAAAAATTAGAGAAAAGGAATCTGATTTTTTTCTTTTTTGACCGTGAATTGGATATTTTCTGGCATATAAAACAAAACATAAATCTTTTGCTCTGCGAAAAAGCGATGCTGTTTGCTTAATCTCTGTCCATACAAATTATCAACCGGGATGATTGCAAGTTCTCAAGTAGAATATCTATTATTGAAGCAAGTCATGATACTTCCGCGTTCGATACCTGTTTTGGAATAGACTGTTCAATGCTCTCTATCTGAGTAGTCAATTTGTTCAAAGAAATCTTCTGAATTAGAATCTGTCTTAAAATAGACAAAACCTGAGGGGCGACGCGGGCGATATCATCCTCACCACTCCTCTTCAAATACAGCGATTTTTAGCGGTTCTATTTTGTATCTTCCAGAGTCAACAATAAAAACCGACTGATAGAATTCTTCCTGCGTCAAAGCAAGCTTAAAAAATCTATGGTCCTTATTGGTATTTATTGGAGTATCAAAGGCAAGGTCTTGGTAACTCGGATGATCTAGTATCTTACCAAGGGACGGGAAAACTGGAGGTTCAAAAGTACACCATGGCTCGTCTGTCGGATTTCGTGGTGAATAGTATTGTGCCTCTGTCCTCGTATGAAGCCACCTGGTAGAAAAAAATCCGTTACCATAAAAATCATGATAGGGTAAGAGATGAGAGATAAACCGCATCATCGGAATATAGCCTCAAAAAATCCTAATACTTAAAATAATAACTGCTAATCCTCAAAAGAGAAATCAACAGATTTTTCGAAAGAGATATTTTGTTTTACGGAGTTTTTGAAGCATAGTTTACACTTCACAGATAAATAAAAAAGCCCTTTTAGAATAGTAAAAAAGGGTTCTTTCTGAAAAAATTACGAGGACTTTTTCGCTCCTCAAAAAAGACAATACTTAAACAGATAAGGGAAAAGGAGGAAGGAATTTGCGACTTTTTTCAGATTTCTTTTTGGATCTGTGATCAGTCTATAAAGTCGCTCAAGTTTTAGGATTCTCCAGAGCTTTGGAGCTCTTGATTGGACTTTTGCAATAAAGTCAAGCAGTCCTCAAGTATTGAAGACAAGAAGCTTCCTCTGCTGGATTTTTTGATAATTTCTACTCGTCCAGAGTTCCTGAAGAGGGATTTTTGGCGTTGATCTTGCAACTAGCAAAACATTGATTGTATCTTGATATTCCTCAAGTGCAGCATCTGCCTTTTCCCAGTCAAAATCTGAATATCCATCTTGAGAATAAATCACATTATATCACTGAAATTTCAGAGTATCCTCAGCTTTTTGGAGATACTCAGGACGAGTTCAGTACAAAAGTAGACAAATTTTCTGACTTCAGTATTTTTTCTTGAGATCTGAGAGAAAATATGGCACAAAATCTGTTCCGTTGAGATTCTTAAGCCAATAAGGATGAGGAGATTTTACCTTTCTACAGAGGCGGGCAAAGGCATAAAAAAGCTGAAGTGCGATCCCATCAGGTAGTAAGAAATCTGATTTTAAGAGGATTTTTTTGTATTCTTTCTCTTTTTCAGTTTTTTCTCCATCCTCAAAAAGATTTTGAGAGGCAATCACTGCGAAGTAGAGAAAATTTACAACAACGGCTTCTCCTTGGTCGTAGAGGGACAAAATTTCAGAGATTGCATCATCTCTGGTTTTATCATAGAGTTTATCCAAGATGCTCTGCATGAAAATTGCTAAAATAAAAGCATTTTTTTAACATAGGAACAGTAGTATATCTAATTCCCATAGAAAGTCAAGTAGATAGACGGAGGCAAAACGATCAATAAAACAGAAAAAAGAGAATATCTGATTTCTCTCCCTTCTTGTAATAATTTTTCTTCTTTCTAACCCATCGTCTGAGCCAAAACCTAAGAAGATTGAACAGGTTTTGTCTTTACTTTTGAGTTTCGCTGTTGAATTTCTCAGAGGAACTCTAAATATTTCTGGAGTTTATCCTCAGAAATATATTTTTTAAGTGCGGTGAGGAACTCTGTATTTACCTGCTCAATCTCTTGTTCTAAGGTGGTCATCTCTGATTTACTCAGAGAAGCTATTTTTTGAACTAGCTCTTGCATAGCTTTCTGTTTTTTCATCTCCAAAATCCTGATTTCATATTTTTGCTCAGAAGTTAGTCCATTTTGATCTAAAAGAGACCGCAGAAAACCATAGCCCTCTTCTCAGTTGGTAGAATTAGTATCTGTTTCTTCTGTCTCCTTGCTCTTTTTCAATTTAGTAGCCGAGAGTTCTTTCAGCTGATTTTTGTATTGCTCTGGCAAAAAAGCTAAAAGCTGACTTTGAAAGTCTATCTGCCTTTCATCTCGTTCAATTCTCAAAGATTCCTTTTCTTGTAAGGTAGCTGCCTGCTGCATTTTTTCAATCATCTGTTTTTGTACAAGCTTGAACGCTGTCCATAACTCTTCAAAATGACGCTTTTGATCTGGGCTGAGACCTAAATTTTTGAATGGAAGTTTTTTTACTATAGACGGCAAAAAAGATCACTCTAACTGCGCATCATTTACAATCTCTGGCAATAAAGGAATACTTGACTGCGTAGCTTGACCACTGGCAAAAACACCACTACCAGTCACAGCAAAGCAGGAAAATGCAAATACTGAAACAACAAACTTATTTTTCAATTTCATTCTCTACAATTTTAGTAGATAAAAGTCCAACTACAGAGCCATAACTCTCAAATGAACGCCGGCGAGTATATCCATATACCTTAAATTAATCTTAAATCAAAAAATAGTAGTTATTCACTACTATCTTTATCTGATATCAATCTGTATCCATAGCCCTTGATCGTTTCAATCATTTCTTTTCAGATTTTTCTTCTGATGGTAGAAAGATACACATCAAGCTTCCCATCCTCCTCAAATCCCGCATCTCAACCCCAAATTTCCTCAATAATATCTAATCTTGAGAGCGCCATGCCCTTATTACGGATCAAAAGTTCCAAAATCTGAAACTCTTTGAGGGAAAGCTTGATTTCTTCTCAACTTTTAAATATTTTTTTCTGCAAGTTATCCAAGGTAAGAACTCCGTAACTCACAACATCTTTTTGCACAGATCTTCTGAGTAAAGCCTCAATTCTAGCAACAAGTTCTTCCAAATCAAAAGGCTTAACTAAATAATCATCAGCTCAGACGTCGAATCCTTCAAGTTTATCTTCTAGCTGCCCCTTTGCTGTCATCATCAAGATACGAGTCTGCTCCTGATGCTGTTTAATCGTCTTTGCAATAACAAGACCATCGGTTCCAGGCAGCATTAGATCAAGCAAAACTAGATCAAACTCCTGATGTTTAACAACCTCTTTTGCGTATGATCAGTTCTGCACCCACAAAACAGAATACCCTTCTAATTCTAAGTACTTTTGAATATTCTGACCTATAGTTTGATTATCTTCTACAAGCAAAATACTTGTTTTCATATTTAAGAAGTATAAAAATCTAAAATAAACCTGACTCAATTTTCAGTTTTTTCATCTAATCTTAATTCAAAATTCTGTTTTTGTGCAAAAAGCTGCGCTAAGTATAATCCAAGTCAAAAACTCTTAGTGTCGGTATGAGAGTCCTCAGCCTGCCAAAATCTCTCCCAAATCTTAGCTCTAAACTCAGGCAATATCTGCTCTCCAGAATTATAAATACTCAAGTATTGAGAAGTCAAGTGGATATGTATTTCCCCTCCGTCTGGGACAAATTTAAAGGCGTTTGAAAGAAGATTACTCACAATCCTAGTTCGTCATTGTGGATTTACTTCTTTGTGCAAAGAATGTGGAATCTGAGTAGTTATCCTCAGATTTTTTTGCTGATGGGTTAGTTGATACTGATACAGCAAGCTTTCTAGCGATTCTGAAATATCAATCTTTTCCTTTGGAAGCTGAATCTTTTCTTCAAGCTGAGTTATCAAGAGCAAAATCTCTAGTAGAGCATCCATCTGCTTTGCCTCAGCTTTGATTTTGGAAAGCGTTTCCTCATATTCGTGCGTCTTTTTAGAAATATCGATCAATGTTGAGATCGTCATTAGTGGTGTTTTCAGCTCGTGAGAAGCATTTTTTACAAAATCCTTGAGTCCTTGAGCCTGCTTTTTGATCTTTAGAAGTGCAAGATTAAACTTCTGACTGACTCTATTGATTTCATCATGCGGACTCCCAGATATATCTATCGTACTATCCAAATGATCCAAATCTAAGTTTCCAAGAAAAGCATTGAGCTTGTTCAGTTTTTTCAATGCGTTTTTTACAAAGAGGAGAGAAATCAGATAAGAACCGACTCCTCCTAGAGCAATCAACCAAACCATCACCCAAATCAAAGAAAGCTGAGCCTCTACCTGTGGAGTTACATTACGAACAAAAACCTGTCTTCACCTGATTGTGTAGTGCAAATAATAGTCCCCAAACTTTGAAATTGACTGAACGACGCGAGCATTCATCAATTCTTGCACCTCTGGGCTTTCGACAGTAAAACTATGATCGCGATTAGGAAATTCTTTTTCTAAGAAAATACGAATCTTTCTAGGATCCGGATCTGGATCAATAATTTTTTCTCATGTTATACCAATAAGATCAGAACTTGGTTCCCAAGGTGTATATCGACTCCAAAAGTAGATTCCGTTTACCAAAAATCAAAAAATCAATAAAACTCCAACTGAGAACATTGTAAATTGAAGACTGATTTTTTTGGAGGTTGTAAGCGACTTCCACATCAGATACGATAAAAAATAAAGAACTAATGTATCACTTGTTCAAGATGTTGCTCGATTTGTTTGATACTATCTGCGATATCTTTTTCTAGATATCCACTGCCCTGAATCTTAAATCCAGCCGCATTGTGATGCCCTCATCATCAGAAACTCCTTGCTAAAGCCGCGCAATCAACTCCTCCTCTACTTCTCAAAGATGCTTTGAGATAAATTCCGACTTTTTTGAAAAGGACAACAAGATCATTATTTCTAATATCCTGCATGATATAGAGCCCATAATCAGCCTCATCGTGATCTACAGTATACTGCTCCAACTCAGTATCTTCATAAAAAGAATAAATCAGATTTACTGTCTCTTTTTCTGCCGAAGGAAGTTGGAATTTTACCTTTTGCATTCTAGAAAGCAGCAGCTGCATAAACTGGACACTACGGTAGGTCTTATTGCGGAAAATTTCGTCAATAATAACTTTTTTTTGTGCTCAGAGTTTGAGAAGATTGGCTGCGATCTGAAAAACTCTTACTGATTGCTCACCCTCATCATAACGAAAATTTCCACTGTCAGTTGAGAGTCCCATATATAAATATGTTGCAACCTCAGAGTCAATTAATTCTGGCCACCACTGCGAACACAAATCATATAATAATGAACAAGTACTAATCTCCTCTGGATCACGGTAGATCGCAGTATTAACTGGCTCCAATTCTGGTTTATGATGATCTATAATTACTTTTTGCATTGGATCAAAGTACTCCTCTCTCCCATTGGTAAAAGCTGAGATTCTTTTATATGAGTTAAAGTCTAGGAAGACAAGGACATCGTATTTTCAATAATCAAATTCAGTTTTCACTTTTTTTTCCCAATTGAGGAAAGAAAAAACACGACTAGGCTCATAAGGCGTGAAATAGCTTACTGTTTTTCACTGTTTTTCAAGGAGTCTTCCTAGTCCTAATATTGCTCAGAGTGCATCTCCATCAATATATTCATGTCCAAAAAGGGCAAAAGTCTGATTTTTTTCTAATATCTCTCTAATCTCTGCTGGCGTATTCATCTAGAAACAAATAGTGATAAAGCAAGGGAATAATAGGAGTTTTTTGATGAAATACAAGAGCAATTAAAGCATTAGTCTAAAGCTCCATTCATCGTATATAGTACCTTTGCTTTAAGATTTTCGAGGTCTATTTTTTGATTTATGAGTCCAGAGTTCTGCTGTTTTATCAAAAAGGTGAAAAAGTCTGAATAGAGCTGAATGTTCAGATTTTTTTCTATTTGAAGAAGAAAAAGTCAAAGTTGCTCAATATTTGAGGAGAAAATAAGATGCTCATCCACATTCCTTTTCCAAACTCCGATTTGATCAAAATCTCCGACAAGAAGAGAGACCTTCTGATCATGAACCTTCAAAAAACAAGCATCCCAAGCTAGGGAAAGTTTATTGTCGCTCGATTTTTGTATAAGAGAAAAAATATCCTGAAAAAAAAGTTCTTGATCTCCCAAAAGATTTCCTCTACATCCTTGTAAAAATACTTTCTCTTTTTCTCAAAGATTATGAGGAGAAATAAGCATATCTTGATCTTTATTACCAAGCGTCATGAGAATTTGGTTTTCCCCTTTGATTGGCCTATAAGTCTGCCAAGTTGGTAGCCCCGCACTTTTCACACGTCTTCGTATATCTAAACTATGCTGGAATTTTGAAAACTGAACGGCTTTATCTGGATTTTTGAAAGTTTTTTTGGCGAAAGCGAGCTTTTTCCCGTTAAAATCCAGCTCAACTTTTGAAACTGTAGCATAAAATCACTCTCCTATTGGACTTTCAGCGAGGACTTTGAGCAATGCTCAGGAAGTTTGTTCTCAATTTTTATCAAGGCGATAAGCAAAGATCTCCCTTTTTGATCCAGTTTTTTCATCTCTTCTCTCTTCAAGATAGCTATTCATCGCGGACAAAAAACTAAAAATTCACCTAAGTATACATAAAAGTAGCAAAAACTGCAAATCTTTTACCCTCTAGAAAAAGGTCAAAAAACATTTTCTCTTGAAAACACAAGATGATTGCATACACTGATTACTTGCAATTACCAAATAAAATCATCTTTGAAAGTCTGCATAAACTCTATGAAATATCAAATTCTTAATCAAGATAATAATCTACCACTAATTCAAAGACTTCTTTGAGTCAGAAATATCAGTGAAAAACCTGATTTTTTTCTTGATCCTCGTATCGCTCATTATTGGAAAGATCCTTTTCTTCTTAATGATATGGAGAAGTGAGTAGAAAGAATTATTCAGGCACTCAAAAATAAGGAAAAAATTATGATCTTCTGAGATTATGATGTGGATGGGATTACCTCAAGTTTTTGTGTATACAAGTTTATCACTGAATTTCTTGGTTATAAGAATATTAGTATTATGTATCCAGATAGATTGAAAGACGGTTATGGACTAAAGAATAAACATCTTGATGAAATTAAAGCAAAAGGAGTCAGCCTTATTATTACCGTAGATAATGGGATCACCTCAGTTCAAGAGGCCGAATATGCAAAAGAGCTAGGGATTGATCTGATCATCACTGATCATCACCATAAACTTGATCAAGTCCCAGATTCCTATGCGTTAATTAATCCTCAGGTCTCACCAAACTATAGTTTTAAAGGGTTGGCAGGAGTTTGAGTTGCCTTTAAGCTCATCAACGCACTTTTAACTAAAACAAATTTTGATAAAGAGAAAAAAAATCAGATTTTTAATTATTTTTTGCCCATCGTTGCGATCGGAACTGTTGCAGATATTGTGCCACTAGTAGATGAAAATAGAGTGATCGTAAAAAAATGATTAGAGCTCATAAATAAAAGTCCTCAAACTCTTCCTAAGTGATTAGCTGGTTTTTTGAAGTATCTGAATATCAAAGACAATGTCGATACTTTTCATATTGGATTTGTCATTTGACCGAGAATAAATGCGGGAGGGAGAATTCAAAGTCCTTATGATAGTTTGAAAATTCTCCTCACTGAATGAGAAAAACAGCTCGAGCATATTGAAAAAATTGAGGCAATAAATACTGAAAGAAGAAAACTTCAGGATAAAGCATTTAGAGTGGCAGAAAAAAAAGTTAATCCTGATCAGAATTTTCTCTTTGTCTGTGATGAAGAATTTCATGAAGGGATTGTGGGGATTGTAGCTGGGAGAATTACTGAAAAATATAATAAACCATCTGCCGTCTTCAAGATTGATCAAGAGAAACATCAGGCAGTAGCTTCACTGAGAGGACCTGATTATTTTAGTGTGATTGATATGATTAGTGCCGCTGGAGAGTATCTTTTGAGGTTTTGAGGGCATAAATGAGCCTGAGGACTAACGGTCGATCTCGATCAATTGGATAAGGTTTTAGAAATTTTTCAAAATTACTGTCAGGAGAAAATCGCACCTGAGGACCTAGAAAAAACAACCCTGATTGATACCAAACTCTGGGATCACGAATGGAATGATGATGAACTCAAGGAAATCCAGCTTTTAGCCCCTTTCTGAGAAGGGAATCAGGAGCCGAGCTTTTTACTTGAAAATATCAAAGTAGAAAGAGTTGAAACTGTCTGAAAAAACAATTCTCATCTAAAAATTTATGGAATCTTTGGAGAAAAAACCATCGTAATGATGTTTTGGGGGAAGGGAGCCGATGCGAACTTGATCCCTCAGAAAATATCCGCAATTGGTAAGGTCAAAACTGATACCTTTAATGGTGGATATTATTTAGATGGGGAGGCGCGATTTGTCTAGGGATAGTAAAAAAAAGAAGGAAATCAGATTTTTATTTGTTTGTTGGTAGTTATGAAACTATTAGTTGGACTAGGAAATCCGGGGCAAAAATATGAGCATACTAGGCATAATATTGGGTTTCGTTTTTTGGATGAGCGAGCAAGCTGGAATCAGCTTTGAAATTGGAAGTTTGAGAGTAAACATAAAGCTGAGATCATCAAAGGTACTATCTGATGAGAGGAAATCCTTCTCTGTAAGCCACAAACCTATATGAATCTCTCAGGCGAGGCAGTTGCTCCGCTTGCAAGATTTTACCAGATTCCTCCTGAAAATATTTTAGTATTACATGATGAGATCGACTTTGTTACTGGGAGAATAGCACTCAAGCTTGGATGAAGTGCTGCTGGACATAACGGTCTCAAAAGTATTATAGAGAAGCTCGGAACTCGTGATTTTTGGAGGTTGAGAATCGGAGTTGATAGGCCGGCTGTGAGTAGTCAGGTTTCTGATTGGGTATTGAGTAGTTTTAAGCCAGAGGAGAAAAAGCTATTAGCCGATAAACAGTCTGAAATCTTCAGTTTTATCGATGAATTTTTGGAGTAGGAAAGCTTCTTTATAGATCTTGAGGAGAAAATTAGAATTGATTTTTGATAGACGATGGCTATATTTAAGGCTTCGTCTTTATTTATTTTAGAGAAAAAACTATGCCAACAACAAAAAGAGAAAGCCTGATTTTTTCACTGATTATGTGCTTTTTCATGGTGCTCACGATGAGTATCTATAATATCTGACTCCAAACTTGAGAATGGGGGCGGTCAACGTTATGAAAAGCATTACTTGGGCTGTCGATTGGATATACGGTCGCCTTTATGTTAGATTGGTTCTTGGTAGCTAAGATTGCAAAAGGAGTAGCATTTAAGTATATCTTAAAGCCAGAAGATCATCACCTAAAGGTAATTTTTGTAGTTTCATTATGTATGGTCGTACCTATGGTGATTTTGATGTCTGGATATGGAAGTATTCAAGCTTCAATTCAAACCTGAAATTGGAGTCAGTTTTTTGATTTTTGGATGAAGTCAATTCCAATGAACTTTATTTTAGCTTTGCCATATCAGATTCTGATCGCAGGACCAATTGTGAGAACACTCTTTCAGCGTATTGTAAAAAAAGGAAAGAATTCAGAACATAAGCTTTCTTCTACTGAGAAAAAGGCTACATAAAAAAGAAAAAACTCAGAAAACTACTTTTCAAAAAAAAGAAAAACCTGAATTTCTATTCAGATTTTTTTACTATTGTTTGATAGGTAAATTATGAATTAGCATCACTCCATCACCAGGCTCACTTTCAAAAATTTCATAATTGATTTGATTTTCCTTGAGAAATTTATATAATCAATCCAGTTTTGTTTGATATTTTAAAATATCGTCGAGTAGTATTGTATTTTCCGAACTTAGTTTCTCTTGTATTTTCTCTAAATAGCTTCCGTATTGACTTTTTTGAGCATCAATGAATACAAAATCACTTTGCTTTGGCAATATAGCTCTGCTTGATTGGAGTTTTGTGATATCAAATGGATACAGTGTGATATTAGTCAGCTTGGTCTGATGAATATTGTACTGTGCTTCTAGATACGAAGGATAGGCAACTTCAAAACTTGTAAGTTGACCTCACCACTCTTGGATTATGTTTGCAATAAAGATGCTACTATAACCAACGGCGCTTCCTATTTCCAGACAGGTTTTTGGTTGATGTTTTTTGAGTATGTCTGCCAATATTGCTTGAGTTTCACAAGAGATGAGTGGAATTTTCCTTTGTTCACAAGAAGCCCTTAATTGTTCTAAAAAATTAAGAATCATTTTTACTTTAGTATTCAAAAAAATAAAATGGAAACAATTATGCAATCAAACATTTCTATTAATTTATGAGAAAAAAACAACACGAAATCGCGTGCTCCTAGAGGTAAAAAACCTAATACAGAAAAGAAAATGACTTCAGAAGCCTTTTTGAGACACAGAAATCAGCCTGTAGCAAAGAAAATCGAAGATCCGACAAAGCTAATCAAAAAAGGAGAGACTCCAGTTAAGGTATTTGGACTTGGAGGACTTGAGCAAATTGGATCTAATATGAATGTCGTAGAATACGGAAACGATATTCTCGTAATTGATGCTGGACAAGAATTTGCAGGAGATAATATGCCAGGTGTTGATTATATTATTCCTGATGTGAGCTATCTTATAGCAAAGAAAAAACAAATTAAGGGAATTATCATTACCCACGGACATTTGGATCATATCGGAGCACTCAAAGTTATCCTTTCATCACTAGACTATCCAACAATCTACACTTCTCCACTCACTCTCGGAATGATCAAGAGAAGTCTAGATGAAAAAGACCTTAAAAATCTGAAATATAAGCTCATTGATCCAGATATTGAGATTTTGAAACTTGGAGTATTTACCATTGAATTCTTCAGAGTAAATCACTCTATCCCAGAGGCAATGGGACTCTCTATTCACACCCCAAAGGGAATGATCGTCTTTTCTGGAGATTTTAAGGTGGATTTTACTCCATCTATTGATAGACCAGCAGACCTTGGAAAAATTTCAAGAATTGGTCAGGAGGGGGTTAGACTTTATCTTTGAGAGTCAACAAATGCGACAAAACCAGGACATTCTCCATCAGAAAAACTCATTGGAGAGAATCTTGATAAGATAATCAATGCACATAAACATAGAAGACTGATTGTTTCGACATTTGCATCAAATATTGGTAGAATTATCCAAGTTATCAATAGTGCAATCAAATACAATAAAGTCATATTCCTTGCTGGAAGATCTATGGTAGCTAATGTTCAGCTGTGTCAGGAGCTAGGATATATCACTGCACCCAAAGGGATGATCCGTCAGCTTAGTGCTGAAGCTGAAACTCTTCCAGATGAAAGAGTACTTGTACTTTGTACAGGTTCTCAGGGAGAGGAATTCAGTGCTTTAGTGAGAATGTCAAAGTCAGATTTCAAAGACTTTACGCTAAAGCCTGAAGATGGAATTATTCTTTCTTCTCATACTATCCCAGGAAATGAAAAAGCAGTAATCGGAATGATCAATGATTTGATTAGACTTTGAGTTGAAGTTATTGATGAGCCAGGTTTGGATATCCATACCTCTGGACACGGATACCAAGAAGATCTAAAACTGATGATGTCGCTCTTAAATCCAGATTTCTTCTGTCCTATTCATGGAGAACCATACATGAGACATGCAAACAAGAAAGTTGCAATGATGATGGGAATCCCGGAACATCATGTGCTTTTGCCAGATAATGGGCAAATTATTGAGATGTATGATGATGTGATGTTCACCTCTGAAAAGAGAATCAAACTTGATACCGTAATGATTGACGGTAAAGGAAAAGGACATCTTTCAGGAGAATATGTAATGAAAGCTAGAAATATTATGGCAGAAAGTGGTGTTGTTGGATTGATTTTCAAAGTTGATACTAAAACTAAGGAGCTCGTTGGAAATATTCAAATCGAGTCAAGAGGATTTGTATATTCATCTGAGGTAAAGAAAATTCATACACAGATTGTTGAGTTCGCAAGGGCAAAATATAGAGATAATTTAAAAAAGAAGATGGAAACCAAAGATAATCTCAAAGCCATCAGAGAAGATCTTGGAGAATATATTACAAAGATCATTGGAAGGGTTCCTATGCTTATGCTCATGTATGTGTATATCAATAGAGAAGCTGTTCAGAATATTCAAGTTGAGCCAAATGATGAAATTATCGGGATGACGCTTGAGGAACAAGGATATCAAGATTAATAGTTCATTATAAAAAAGTCTGACTTTCGAGTCAGATTTTTTGTTTTTTTCAGAATACTACTCCTCTCCTATAGTTTACAAAAACCAGATCCAACCATTCTAAATAATAAAACCAAAGCAATATATTAATTCATTAATTTCGCCTTGACATACTGATTGAAAATCATAATCTAAAATCAGATTTAGTTTTTTCTTTTGAGAATGAGACAGCTTACTACCACGAGAACTACTACAACCGACTAATCGGCAAGGTTTTCTTGGTAATAAAACTCGAAAACTCTTGCCTTTCTGCAGGAGTTTTTTGTTAGAAAGAAAGGACTCTTTTATCCTATTATACTTAGGCAATGGAACAATGATTATTTAAAAAAAGGCATTCGCTTTCGCATATTCTTGCGCAAGCTATCCAGAGAGAACAGCAACGAAATGTTGAAGTAGCAATTGGACCTGCTATCGAAGATGGATTCTACTATGACTTTCTCTTTAGTCCAGAATATCAGCTTAAGGAAGAGGACTTGAAAAAAATCCAAACTCAGATGGAGAAAATCATCAAGGAAAATCAGGATTTTATCCTATTTGCCTTGCCTGATGCTGAATCTCAAAACCTCGTTGTAAACTTGATGAAACAACAATACAAAGAAGAGATGAGAGCTGAGTTTTCTGCTGCTGGTGAAGAGATCACCTTTTATGCTAATAGCATTCCTGAAACTGCAAAGGCTGCTCTACTCAAGGACCTTTCTAATGAGTATATTTCATATTATGAAGCAGTAACGAGTTATCTTCAAGAAAAATTCCCTGAAAAGTTTAACGGAAGATTCGTAACCTTCTTGGATATGTGTGAAGGTCCGCATGTGGAATCGACCAAGGAAATCGATCCAAGAGCCTTCAAACTTGAGAAGCTAGCTGGTGCCTACTGGAGGGGAAATTCAGATAATGTAATGATGACAAGAGTTTATGGACTCGCCTTTGATACTAAAGAAGAATTACAAGCTCATCTCACAATGCTTGAGGAGGCTAGAAAAAGAGATCACAGAATATTAGGTCAAAAACTGAAATTATTCACTATTTCTCCTTTAGTCGGTTCTGGATTGCCTCTGCTCCAGCCTCACGGAATGATCATCAGAAAAGAGGTTGAAGACTACCTCTGGGAACTTCATAAAGATAAAGGATACCAGAGAGTTTGGACTCCACATCTAGCAAAAGAAGACCTCTATAAAACCTCTGGGCATGCTGAGAAATTTTGAGATGAACTCTTTAGAGTAAGAGGGAAGGACGAAAATTTCTTTATGAAGCCAATGAATTGTCCTCATCATATGCAGATTTTCGCTGATAATCAGTTTAGTTATCGTGATATGCCAGTAAGATATTTTGAACCAGCGACTGTATATAGAGACGAAAAAACAGGTCAGCTTTCTGGTTTGACTCGTGTAAGATCAATTACACAAGATGATGGGCATCTTTTCTGCCGCGTAAGTCAGATCACTGAAGAAGTAGGAACAATTGTAAATATTATCAAAACTTTCTATACAACGCTTGGTATGATCAATGATTATTGGGTAAGACTCTCTGTTAGAGGGCCTGAGGGAAAATATCTCGGTTCAGATGAAGTATGGGAAAAGGCTGAATGAGCATTAAAATACGCTTGTGATACTTTTGAACTACCATACCAGATCGGAATTGATGAGGCAGCATTCTATGGTCCAAAACTCGACTTTATGTTTAAAGATGCGATCTGAAGGGAATGGCAGTTAGCAACTATCCAATGTGATTTCAACTTGCCAGAAAGATTTGATCTTTCATTTGTTAATGAACAAGGTGAAAAAGAAAGACCTGTAGTAATTCACAGAGCAATTTCTGGTTCACTTGAAAGATTTATGGGAGTGATGATCGAGCATTTTGGTGGAGCTTTCCCACTTTGGCTAGCACCAGTTCAAATGCAGATCGTTCCAGTTGCAGAAAAGTTTAATGATTATGCTTTTGAGCTTAAGAAGCGTTTTTCACAGCAGGATCTTAGGGCAAGTGTTGATGATAGTAGCGATAGCTTTTCTAAAAAGATCAGAAATGCAGAGATGATGAAGGTTCCTTATATCTTGATCGTAGGAGAGAAAGAAGAAGCAGCTTCTAGTGTCTCTGTAAGAGAATTTAGAAGTAAAAAACAATATGAAAAATCTGTGTCAGACTTCATTTCTCAAGTGACTTCAGAAAAGAAAGAAAGAAGACTTGCTGCTGAGTAGTTATAACATTTAAAAATATAGGAAAGACTGAATATCCTTTGAGTTATTCAGTTTTTTATTTTTTTGAAAATAGGTATAGATAAACTTGGATTTCTTAGCTAAAAATTTGCAAAAAACTGAAATCTGGCTATAATTATCTTGATTTATATCAGTAAACAAAAAACAAAATGGCAGGTAACGAAAATTTCCTCCAGAATTCATCTCAAACAGCAGGTGTAAACCCGCTTAATGAAGAGCAGAAAATCCAAGAGATCTTGCAAGAGCAACAAAAATTGCAGGCATTATATAATCAAGTTGTGGTCTATATTCAGGGACACCCAAATATGACCTCAGATGAAATGCTCAAATATCAAGCCCAGCTCAAGCAACTGAGTGAATACTATCAAAAAAATCAGGAAAAACTGAAGCTTTTAGGATATTCAAATCTTCAGGTAAATAAAGATGTCGTTATCAAAAGCTGAGCCACAAGGAATATCTCAGTAAAGTCAATCTTTATCTGATGTGGAGCAATTATTTTCTTTTTGGTTATAGGACTGCTCTTTTTGTTTTACTATCTGGTACAAAATCCAGCTCAGCTCAGCGGACTTGGATCACTTGGAATTAGTCCATCAACAGCGAAATCCCTCCTCTCAGGACTTTCACTTACAGTGATGATCGTGATTATGCTCGTTGGGATTATTGTGATCATTATGAATGTCTACAAGAGCTTTACAGTAAAAAATAAACCCAAAGCCTGGTATTATGGGGGAATTTTTATCGGGGTATTTGTATTGTGACTTGCACTAGGAGCTGGGACAAAGCTTTTAGGAGAAATCTGAAAAATCCAAGTAGATGCACTTGCAAATCCTGATGAAGTACTGCTCTCTTATGTGCATCAACCGACAAAAGAAAACTCTACCCAATTTTCTCAGATTTCTAAATCCTCACTTCTAATCGCCCCAGTAAATATTCCGTTCAAACTACTAACCCAAAACTTTAAAACCTATATTGGGCTTCAAATCGGTAATTATGTTCCGCAAACAGTACAACTCGACTGTGGAAACGGACAGATCCTAAATTATGGAGGAACAGATTTTTTCAATGGATCCTGCTTCTATACTAAGAAGGGGAATTATACCGTTTCCCTTATCGTAGGATATACTGATGCCCAAAACATTCAACAAACCTGAACTTATCCAATCAAAACAGTAAATGTAGCGTCTGAGCTCACTTTCTCCGTCCCAGAAGACAAGAAACTTGAGCTTTCTGAAAATGAAATGATCGTTTGACCGCTTCCCGTCGGAGTTACAATCAATGCTGATCAGGTCTTCAGAGACTTAGGCCTCAAAAACTATCGCATTAGCCGAGATTGAGATGGAGACGGGAATGAAGACAAGGCAGATGATACCAGCTTTATTTTCAATTATGAAAAAGCTGAAGTATACTATCCAAGTTTCACCTTGCCAGAATTATGAAATGGAATCAAATTCTCATTTCCATTAAGAGTTGAGAAATCGCTCCTACCAGTATGTAAAATCGCCTTTGAACAAAAGAAAGTAAACGACTATATCATCAATGTAAACTTCCTTGATGGTGGAGAGAAATATATTTCAGACTATTCTTACTTAGTCATGGATAATGCAACCAATCAAGTTCTTGATGAATTACAAGGCAAGACCTATGGTATGAACTTTGATTACAGATTCCCTGGGCAAGGAGCATATCTCGTAAAAATGAACTTTATAACAGCAGAGGGAAAGGCTGGTTCTTGTAAAGAGGTTATAAGACTGACAGATAAAGCCTCTTATACCGTAAATTATGAGATATCCTCTTCAACTCCTAGAACTACAAACTTTCAAAAACTAAATATTCAACAAATTCTAGAAACAAAGTCTATTCCTCTGACAGAAGTTCCAACGAAGCTAAAGCTGAAACTTACCTCTATCGATCCGAAAACCTACGACACAATTGTGCGTATCCTCTACGACGGTAAGCCAATCGTAGAGACAAACAGTGATGAATATCTCTTTGATGTCAGAGATTCCAAGGAACACAAAATCATGATCCAGATTGAAGATAAAGTTCGCGGACTTAAATATCAAGAAGAATTAACAACAAAAATCTGACTTGATGATATCGTTTGAGATCTAAAAATCATAGGTGAAACCTCAGGATTCTCTCCCTTTACAACCACACTCGATGCCTCAGCAACAAAATTAAATGATCCAGATGATGAAATAGCATATTTCTCACGAGACTTCTGAGACGGGAAAGTCCAAAACAACCTCTCAAATGCAGTTATCAAACATACCTACTACTATAATGTAGAGAAAAATCAGTGAACATTTAGTCCTAAAGTATCTGTGTTTACGAAAAAAGGTCGTTCACTCAGTTTTGGACTAGAAAATCCAATTATTGTTAACAAACAACTCATCAAACTTGATATCTCCTCAACCTCTCATCCTACCCAAGAAGCTAGAATAGGCGAACCTGTCGTTTTCAGTCTTGATTTCAATGGTCTCCCAAAAAAAGTCTATTGGACTTTCGGAGATGAGAGCCAGCCGCTTTCTTGTGATGGTAGAGAATGTATCGAGATGACAAAAACCTTCGATAAAAAATGAACATACACTATCAAGGTTTCAATTGAATTCGAAGATGAACAAACTGTCGAACAATCGATGACCTTCAGAGTCAGATAACATTAGCACAAAAAAAGACCAGAAAAATCTGGTTTTTTTAATCGCTTAAATTTCTTAATCATTCGTCTAATTACTCATAACTAGCTCTTTCACAACATAGGTTCCCTCGGACTGATATCCAAGTTTGCGATAATATTCTCTTACACCAACTCCCGAAATCACTGAAAGTCTCTGATATCATGAGAGAGTTGCTATTTTTTCTGCACATTCTAGGAGTCTTTTACCAATTCCTGTATGCTGAACCTTTTGATTCTCTTGTTCCTGTTCAGAGGTCTGAATACTCTGAAGGCTACCATATACATGAAGTTCTCTAATAAGAGCCGTATTTTCTCAGAGTCCATCTCGCTCAATACTTTCTCCTTCTCTAGGCAAAAGCAAACGCGTAAATCCATATAAATATCCAAGTTCATCTTCAAAACTAATGAAAAACTCGTTTCCAACCGAAGAAAGATAACTTCTTACAACAAGGTTCAAATGCTGAGTTTCTTCAGTTTTATTTCTCATTTCTCTGCTTCTTGTATCCAAGCTTACAAAATGACGATACTTTTCCAGATCAGGCTTCTCACCTAAAATCAAGCTCTGAGTGCGAACCTCTTCTGGATAAGAAAAGAAGTTGATATCTCATTGCTCTTGACTAGGGAGTTGATCTAACTGCTGTTGATTTTCAGCTACAAGTACTTTTAGCTCTGCATAAAAAGCTTCTTGATCATTAAAGTATTTGAGGTTTGGATAAAGTCTTTTGTAAAAATCAGATAAAAAGACTGAATCAGCTTTTTTATATTCTTTCAATAAAGATTCATGCATGAGTTGAGAAAGATTGGTTACATTTGAGCCAGCGGCGATCTCAGTAGCTGGGATATCACGAATCAGTCTTTTAATCCTCGTATATGGAGGAATAATTTCACGAAAAGTTGTTTTGATAATATGCGAGATTTCCTGAGTCGTAATTGGCTGATACTTCCCTTGGAGATAAAGAGTATAGAGTTCGGTATTCGGAATCACAGAAGTCGGATAAAATTTGATTTCATCTGGTTGAAGCCAAGGATCTGCGTAGATATCCCTAAAGGTCTGAATATCCATCTCAGGATTTGATCCATAGAGCCCTGGCATAATATGAATCGAAATCTTAAATCCAAATTGTCTCATACGATGCAGTGCCTTTCTTACTTCTTGAATATGATGGCCCCTTTGATTCAGGTCAAGAACGGTGTTATTTGTAGACTGAACTCCCATTTCTATTCTCGTCACTCCCATTTCTCTTCGCTCTTTACAATTTTGCCAAGTCACAAAAAGAGGCGTCGTCTCAATCGTAAGTCAGATGATCCTATTTTCAGCGGTTTCATTGAGAGTTATAGCTTCTGACAAAGAATTTGAAAGCTGAACTTCGTCTTCATTCAGAATTTTAAAACCATATTTCCATTCTGAAGTTCAAACCGTGCTTTCTATTTGCAGTTGAGAAAAAGTATTGCAGGCATCATAGAGTTTCTTTACAAAGTCAATTTTGTAATCTCTTGGATAGAAATCCCAGGTTCAACCCAACACAATCATCTCAATTTTATCAGTTTTATGCCCAGTTTGTTTGAGTGAGTATAACCTATTATAGACTTGTTTTATGGGATCAAACTGGTTCAATCGTGCTCTCATTGCTCCAGGCTCGGACTTGATATAGCTTTTTGGCATATCAGGATCATTTGGACAAAAAATGCATCTTGATGGACAAGGGTAGGGCTTTGTTAGGACTTGAACTGAGACAATCCCAGAGAGTGAACGAATCGATCTCTTACGAAGCAAAAGTTCAAAATCAGAATTTTTATTTATTTTTTTCTCCTCAACAAGCTGAAAATATGCCTGTAATATCTGTGATTTACTGGGCAAAGTCTGCATTCCGTTTTGTTTTGCAAAGGCTCTTTGATAGTCTTTGAGCTTCTCTGCATTAAAATCCCCCTGCTCTAAAAAGTCCAGGACAAGGCTCTGATAATCCATTCACTACTGATTTTTTCTACATAAAATTATTTAATAAGGAGATATCCTCCCATAGTATCTATATTCCAGGTATGTCCTGTTATTCATCCATTCTCGATTCATTCAAGATACTCCTTATCAGCATAAACTATCGTAACAAGAAACTTCATATCCCCAGTTGAAATCTCATAAGGAGGGTAATCCTTATCCCCTTCCTTTTTTGAAATAGCAAGAAGTTCATCAAGATGAGGGATAATAAGCTCTCTAGAATCTATTATTGTAGTTTTTCCAGCGGATTCAACCTCAAAAGGTCTCTTTGAAACATCGTAGATCTTGCTATATTCCTTGATATTCAATCAGCTCTCTCAGATAGCATCTCTAGAAACAAAACTCAAATATTCCGATGCTCTTGAAGGAGTACGATCAAAATCATACTGAATATCATTAGGATCAATCCCTAAATAAACTTTCACATATGGACTACATCTTCGAAAATCTTCTTTACAAATATCTTTTTCTTCGAGAATCTGATTCATTCCAACTGAAAGGTAGTTATCAGCAATATAGCTAATTTTTTCAGAAATCTGATAAACACTTTCTCCTGTCAATCAACTTAAAGCTCAACTTCCAAGAGGTATTTGCATGTTTTCCTCAGCCAAGAGATCATTTAATCTAGAAAGTTGGCTTGAGAGTGCGAGCTGATCTATGTTTACGGGGCCGAAAATTCCAACTCCAAATACTCAAACAATAGTGTACATGAGTAGACTTAATCTATGATTTTTGAAAAGTAAACCAAGTAATGGATAGAGCAAAATACATATTGCAATAAGCATAATAATACCTCTTCTCATCGTTAATCCATATTGATTGATTCTCACCCCAATTGCATAACTCATGAGACCACTAACAAAGAAAAAGCTGATTAAAATACAGTTTTTTAGCTTGTCGAAAAAAGAAGATTCTTCTGGATAGATGAAGTAATAGCAGAGTATAGCAAACGCAAAATATCCAGTTCCCATATAAACAACGATCTCTTTAGGCCAGATCCCTGTAATTGCAATTTTAATCACGTATGCAAATAGGATCAAGAAATACAAGATTGTTAGTGGCAAGAAAATATAATTTCCAAATATTTTCCTAGCTTTTGATGGTAAAAGAGAGAAATCTGATTTTTCATCTTTTGGTATTGTTTCCTCCAAGCTATAATTATAATAGTTAAGAATGAAAGTTCCATTCACAAAGATAAAACATACCGCAGCTAGATATTCATAGATTCTACCCTGAAATAAATCCTCAAAAAACAGCTTATCAATAGAAAAAATGCTTCCACTAATTCCAATCCATAGCACTAAAGATGCTAATCCTCCGAGCCAAATTGATTGTAGAAAGATATTCCAAGAGATCCAAATCCCTTTTTCTCTTTTTCTCCAGAGGAATCCAATAAGTAAGAAGGTCCCAAGGATTAGTAACCCCCAAGCAGTTATTGCCTGAACTTGATAAAATCCGCTTCAGCTTTCATCTCATACATTTATCAAAAAAAGAAACCATCTATATATTCCATATCCTATTGGTAATGCAAGCGCCTGCAGTCAGAGGCTTATCCATCGGTGTTTAGTTGTTTTCTTGCTTCTATTGATCTGGAATAAAAGTCCATAGCAGCTAAAAATAAAAGCAAAAAGCAGACCTCAGATAACCGCTATATGAGTCTCGTCTCTACTGCCAAAAGGCATAAATTTTGTTGAAATTAGCCAAACTACATATCCAGTCAAGCCAGCCAATAAAAGATAAGAAATCGGAGCGAGTTGGAAAGTTTTCCCCCAATTCCTTAAAACCTTGAGAAGTTTTTTCATCTTTATTTTTTGAAATAATAAAAGAAAATACAACCTCCTTAATAATCAGGATTGCTCCTAAAAAATCAAGTCAAAGATTAGCTAGATAACACTACAAATATCAAGCAAAAAAGCACATAGCCTATCAATCTCCAAAATATGAAAATCAAAAAACTCTGACAAAGATCAGAGTTTTTATCTTTTTGCGAGTAAGCCTGCCACACCAATCATCGCTCCATTGTCTGTTGAGTAGAGCTTTTTAACTGGTGAGAGAAAGGAGATTTCGAGCTTTTTTTTATCAAGAAGCTGGCGGATGACTTCAGATATTCTCTCATTTGCTGAGACTCCACCGGCTAGACCAAGGGTTTTCGCTCAGTATTCTTCTGCTGCTTGGACTAGTTTTTTTGCCAAAACCTCAACTACAGCCTCCTGAAAATCATAAGCGATATCACAAATCAGCTGCTCAGTAAGCTCTACTCAGTCTTTTTTGAGCTTTTCTAGAAGAAAAGAAACCTGACTCTTCATCCCTGAAAAGCTAAATTCATATTTTTCATGAGCGAGGAATATCCTTTTGAAATTTACAAGCGGATTTGGCTTTCACAAGCGGGCTTTTTCTGATATCCAGACTCCTCATGGGTAGGGACCCCAGAGCATTCTTGATACCTTATCAAAACACTCCCCTGCTGCATCATCTAATGTCCATCAGAGTTTTGTGATCTTGAAGCCTGCATACTCCCACTGAGGGAAATCAGATTTTTTTGGTGTTTGCTGTGAGAGATCTTCTATCAAGTAAATATCGTTATGCCCTCCTGAGGCAGTCAATATTACCATAGGTAGCTTAAGATCCTGAATATTTCTCTCAAGCAAAATCGAAAATACATGTCCCCAAATATGATAAACAGGAATCACCTCCTTCTGATAAAACTCTCCAAGCAAGGAAGCAACCGTCTTTCCAACAACTAATGATCCTGGGAGTCCAGGCTCAGTTGTAACTGAGATAAAGTCAACATCTTTGATACGCTCTAACCCTAAACTCTGGAGGATTGCGATAATTTTTTCGCTATGGAGCCTTGAAGCTAGTTCAGGAACTACTCCCCCAAATTTTTGATGCTCCTGGATCTGAGAATAAGCAAGAATATCTTGCACCTGAAAATTTCCATTTTCCTCGGATACAATCGCTAAAGAAGTATCATCACAACTCGTTTCTATCGCTAAGGTTTTCATCAGTTATCTTTAAAATAAAGCACTTAGAATATAGTTTTTTAATCTCTAAAAGAAAGAAAAAATCTGATTTTTTATTTTTTGAATAAGGTTATTTCATAAGGTTTATGCACGATAATGCGCAGATCTGCTCAAGAGCTTGGAAGATGCTCATAGAGCCACTTTTGATAGATTCCAGGCACCCTAACACATCCATGAGAGCGGTAGGTTCCATCACTCTCCCCTCGATGAAGAAAATATGGTCCAGAATAACGCAACGCATACGGCATTGGCTCGCCATTAAACATGCGTGAACGATAAAAGATACTATCATGCCCGAGTGAGAAAATTCCTTCTTTTGATCTCATATTTTTCTTACCTATTGAGATGAAGGTTGCAAGCGTGAGTTTCCCATCATAATAAAATCCTAGTGCTGTCCTCTCTAAATCCGTATGCGCAATCACAAGCAAATACTGACTCTTGAGTACATTTTTTTCCTTTTGAGTGAGATCAAGGCGAGTTGGAAGTTCTATCGCAGTATGTGGGAAATACTCCTCCAGCTCTGGATAAATCAGCGGAAAACGGAAACTCTCAACCTCATTAAAGTTCCCCGTCTCACTCAAAGCTAGATCAGGATTATATTTCTTGAGAATAGTAGCCGCCTGATACTCACCAAAAAGTGTAGTAAAAGTTGAAGGGACACCTTTCATTTTCACATAGGGGGAAGATTGCAACTCTGCAGTATATACTTGCTCAACTGATGCCTGATTTGGCTCCAGTAGTGAGAGTTTAAGCTCCTGGAATCCCAGTATCCCATAGAGTAAAAATGAAAGCATTGATTGCACCTATAACATTTAAAAAAATCTGATTTTTTTGTATTTTAGTTTATTTGAAAAGCATAAGTTCTACATCATCTGGTTTAGCCCAGAAGATGATCTTATCATAAAAATGCTTGAGCAAGTACATCAGCAAGAAAAAACCAAGACAAGCAAAGCCTAGAACCAGTATTTTCGCTTGTTTATCTTGAAAAAAATACAACAGAAATACAACGACTGAAGCTAACAAAGAAAGATTAGAAACAAAGTTAAAAACTAGAAAGAAAATCCCTCTAAACGCCAAGAACAGATGATAAATCACTTTTTTCAAAAATTTCATAGGTCTCACTAGTGATATACTAAAATTCCTATCCGATCAAAAAATAGATTCCCAAAGTAGAGATTCCTAGAATCCACTTGAGAACAGTTCAAAATACTGATGTGAAGTGATAGTTTTTCACCTCTTTTGCAAGAGCCTGTTCACTTTCTAGCGAAATTACCTTTCTTCAGAGAACTTGTTCAACCTTGTGAATATTCATAAGGATAACTTCCCAGCTCTGGATATAGTCATATTTTCCCTCTCAGAAGATCGTTTTCATCAAAGCAATATTTGGATTTCATCAGAGTTTTCCAAGATCAAGATTGAGCAAGTGCTGATGCTTTGCCAAAAGATAGATCATCTCATCAATCTGCATTACCAAAGATTTTTGGAGTCAGAGTTTTTTTCTAGTACAATAGCGATGTAGCGGTAAGACGAGTAAAAAAAGCACCGCATAAGCGAGAAGAACCCAACCAATAATCTGCAAGGTTTCAGCAGAAAGTCCAGTAAAAGTCTGTATCTCTGCAAAGGCCTTAGTCTGAAAAGAGAGATACTGCGCCCAATAATTTTGGAGTTGCTCCATTAGTTAGAATATTAAAAGCTAAAGCACAAAGAATCAAAAACAACTATAATGTTTCCGCTCTTTTCTACAAGAGGAACTGAATTTCTGAGAAAAATCGGGATTTTCCTATTGATCATTCGTTTTTTGAGCGTTTTCCCTTTAAAATGATCATTTTCCCTAGGGAATCTTAGCATTCCTCATAGCATATCTTCCTTGATCTCAAGAGAAAAAGGTCAAAAATTCTGAATTCAAACTTTTGTAAGTTCTCGCTCTTGATTTAATAGTTTTTCCCAGAACTTTGTTTCTGCTTGGAAAAAATACATACCTCCATAGCTGAGAAATACTGTCCATCACGGATATTCGCGATACCCTTGAACCTTATCGGCATATCGCTTCTCTCGAAGTTCTAGCTCTCATTTGGAAATATGAATTTGTAATGAAGCGAATAGCTGAGCAATTCCAGATTTTTTAACCTTCCCCACTTTTTCTCTCTGCCAAAGAAAGGCTTTTTTGACCTGTAAAAGTGGGTTGAGAGTAAGAGGAATCAAGTCAGATTTCTGGTTTTTCTCTTCTAATGCCGAATAGATTTGCATTCGACTTTGGAAAAACTGATTTTCTCTCTCTTTTCCATTTTTTTTATCTTCAAATTTCAGCTCTCAAAGTGGAAAAAGAAATTGATTTCTAACTAAATTTCTCAAGCTCATATCTGGTTCAAAATTACTCTGGTCCACAAAATAGGGAATTGACAACTCAGTGCAAAGCCTAAGAATCTCTTGCTTCGTCAAATCTAAAAGTGGCCTCACAACAGTTTTTCATCAAAGGAGATGATGAGAACTCATCTTTTGCATACTCAAAAATCATTTAATTCCACAGCCACGGATCATATTTAGCAGGCTCGACTCTATCCTATCAGTGAGATTATGTCAGAGGAACAAGACTTCTAGCTCCTTTTCTTCCATCTTTTTTTGAAAAGCTGCATATCTTCGGTTCCTCAAATTTTCCTCGGTTGGATCAGCTTTTTCTTGTCTTTTAATAATTTCAAATTGCCATCAATGGAAGAGTTTTTGGAGCTCCTGAGCTTCATATTCACTTTCTGGTCTCACTGCATGATTGCAATGCAAAAAGTACAAAAAATCTGAATTCCGACCTTTTTTCGCAAAGAAGCTCACTAAAAGATAACTCAAAAGCATACTATCGCTCCCTCCTGATACAGCAACTCCAGCCTTTTTAGGATACGGAAAAACCTGCTCTAGCTCTAAGAAAAGCTGATCAATCTCTGGCGTAGAGGATACAAAAGGACAAAGCTGTTGAGGCATACCTTGAGGAGAATAAAAGACCTAAGTGTTATATTCAAAATACCTGTATTGTAAAGGCTTTTTTAATTTTTTTGGTCAGGATAAATCCCTTATCATAAAATATTAAATATTTCCTCTTGACTTATAAAGCGTTTTCTGTATATTATAGTCACGATGATTTTTTTCATATAAAAATGTGATTTTGAAGTCAATTTTATTTGTAGAATCCTGACTGTATTCAGTCAGGATTTTCTTTTTTGATAGATTATTCCTTCCTCCACTAACCAAGAAGAAACCCACAAAGATAGAATCACATTTAATTTCTGAGAGAATTTTATTGCGAAAGAACATACTGTATTTTTTTCATGAAGTCTCCTATTAGAAAGTCTAGTTAAAGTCTATCTTTTCTTTTTTCTAAAAATCTCTTGCATTTTTTTAAAAAAAGAATATAACTCTAATACCATAACCTATGGTTATGGTATATTTATATTTTATAGACTACAACAATGACAAAAGAAACAAATTGTTCATGCAACTGTGGAAACACCTGCTCTTGCGGATCTAGCTGCACATGTGCACACTGCAAAACAGAAAATTCTCAAACTTGCTCTTGCAATAAGTAGCAGTAACTATAGACTCTCTTTAAACTCTTAAAGAGAGTCTTTTAGTATTTCTATGTAAAAAATGCTCCACAGCGATCCAACAACTCATCACACACTCGTTCTTAACCTCAAAAAGATCCAAGGAATGATCAGGAAAATAGATATGCTCATCAAAGAAGATACTTATTGTTGAGATATCGTCCAGCAAATCAACGCAACCATTGGACTTTTAAGAAAGATGAATACTACTCTACTTAGCTCTCATCTGATGACCTGCGGGAAAGACAAGCTCTCCTCTCCAGAAGAGGCAGAGTCCTTTGTTCAGGAATTTCTAAGATTAACTGATTTAAATAAAAAATAATAAATCTGATCCCAAAATAAAATCAGATTTCCTCTCCTTTTTCTTCAAGTAAAAAACTCAATAAGTAATACTTATTGAGTTTTTATTTCACATTTTAGCAAGCTGATGGACTATTCCCCATAAAAGCGATGATCCGTTCCGCCAACACCGAAAGTTCGAAGCAGTGATTCTTCCTCATCTTCATCATCTGAGAACCAAAGCATAATTTCTTTCTCAGCTTCTTCAAGCGTAGCTGAGGAGTGAACAACATTCAGAAGTGGACCATTTGGATCTTTGGATCCAAAATCAGCACGAATCGTTCCCTTTTCTGCTTCCCAAGGCTTCGTAGCACCATTTATCTTACGAACCACTTCAACAGCATTCGGTCCCGCAACTATTGCCTTAGCAATAGAACCAGACATCATATAATGCAAGGTCTCCTCAAAGATCTCTGCACCTTTTCTAGTCCTAAGCTTACCAATTGTCTCGTAGTGCTCGAAAAGTTGTTCATAAGTAGCCCTTATTGGTTCCCACTTATAAACAATTGTGAGACCAGCATCTGCATATCGAGAAAAAATCTCACGAAACAAACACCTTTTCACGCCGTCCGGCTTAATCAGGACAAGCGTACATTGAAAATCATTATTCATTGTATATTCTTTTTATTTAGTGAGTATACTATACTTTTTTCAAAGAGAAAATCAAGTTTAAAAGCCAGGAACTTAAAGAAATCTAAATAGTAATATTCTTTTCAACATCTTCCCTTGACTTTTATTAGCATATATTTATTATAGCAACACAAGTAAAATAAAAAATTTAATTAACAGTCTTACACTATGGAAAATTGGATCGCTGCTTTGGCAAGTGCTATCGTGATTTCGCTTGCCTCTCTGATAGGAATCATCTTCCTGGGAATGAAAAAAAATCTCGGACAAAAGACAATGGTCTGCATGGTATCATTTGCTGCAGCAACAATGCTCGCAAATGCTTGCTTTCACTTTCTACCAGAAATCATTGAACATCATCATGATATGGATGAACATGTGATCGGACTTTGGATCTTTTTTGGGGTCGCTATTGGGTTTATAACAGAGAAAATTCTGAATTGGAATCACTGTCATCAAACAACCTGTGCATCTCATCCTCATACTTTTGCAAAGATGAATCTTGTCGGAGATTTTGTGCATAATATGATTGATGGAATGGTGATCGGTGCGAGTTTTCTAGTAAGTATTCCAGCTGGAATCGCTACCTCTTTAGCAATCCTTCTCCATGAGATTCCACAAGAGATCGGTGATTATGCCGTATTGGTACACGGAGGTTATAGCAAAAAGAAGGCTTTACTGCTCAACTTTTTAACAGCACTCAGTGCAATACTTGGTGTAGTAGCTGTACTTTTGATCGGACATTGGGCACACGATTTACAGCTCATTCTGATCCCGATCTCATTTGGAATGTTTATGTATATTGCAGGTGCCGATCTTATTCCGCAGCTCAATAAGCATAATGACGACCGAAAATTCTCAATGCTTCAAGTGTTGATTTTCCTCACTGGAGCTGGACTCATGTATTTCCTCTCACTTGTAGGAGGACATAGTCACTAAAAAATGATGACTCTATCTTTGATTTTTCAAGGTAGAGTTTTTCTTTTCTCGCATTTTTTGCATTTTTAGAATCTTTTTTTGATATGGGAAAACCTTGGTCTCTACTCATAAATATGAAGCAATCAAGAAAAGATGAAGCCTGGCAGTAACCACCAAATCAGCATTTTTTACCTCTTGAACAAAAGCTCAAAAATCTGACTCTCGATCAATACTTTCTAGAGCAATTCCAAGCCTGTCTTCCAACTGTTTTTTGTAATATTCATCATTATACACAGAGTTTCTCCCTTTACTTACAGAGATATATTTTAGAGTATATCAATCCTGAAGTAGCTTTCTACACTCCTCTAGCAAATCATCAAAAAAGCATTCCCCATTTTTATTGAGGTTAATCAATGCTATTTTTGAAGTTGTCTCAGTCTTTTTTATACTTTCCCAAGGATAGGCTTCCCAGCTTGTATCCATAAAAAATTCCACATTTTCAAATCAGAAGTTTTTCAATGCTTGAACTGATTCCTCATCTCTCAGGTAAGCATATTTAGTATGCGACAAGAGCCATCTAAAATATGAAATATTCAGCTTTTTTAGAGGTGTTTGAACCCCTCACATGAGATAAACAGGCACGCCATCTAATCTTTTTTTAGATCGTAATTTTCATATCAAAGGAGCAAGTCCCAGATTCCAATATCGATAGGCATCTTTGCTTTCCTCAGTTAGGATCTCACCTCATCAGATAATAACAGTATCAGCCGAGCGATAGAGCGAGAGTTCTCTAATTGATGAGGAGAAAAAATACTTCAAACCTGATCTAATTCATTTTGGAAACTCAGAAATATAAGTAATATCCTCCATATTTTCAAACTGAGAAAAAAATCCCTTGAGCCATGTCGGATCATAGGCTGAAATCAGAATTTTTTTTCCTTGTGCCTGAAGCAATCTGATCGTTCCAAGAAGTATGAGTTCATCACCCATATTTTTATAAGATCGATTCCCCAAGATAAGGACTCTTTCTCACTGAATCTGTAAATGCTGCATCTCACTAGGAAATATAAAATTATTTTTTTAAATATCCGTTTTTAAAACTAGCAAAATCCATTGCTTTCTTTCATTCTGGCTTGAGGGAAAGCTCTTTTATCGCCTTATTAGGAGAAAAATCTGAATTGATAAGCGGATGGTCTTTATATTGTTGATAACTTTCCTTGTCTAGAACGAGCTTTTCAATCAAAACATGCTTCCCATCAAGTTCAAAACTAATCTTTGGCCAGAGAAAATAGCCTCTATACTTAGCATATACGCTTTCCAAACTTTCATTGAAAAGCTCAATCACACCATCTTCTTTTAGAATCTTTTGAGAAGAAGTAACCTCACTTTCTATCTGCTTTCTAGGTGAAATATGGTCTTTTGCATAGTTCCAAAGAGTAGCATTAAGAAACTTTGGTCAGATTTTTTTCATGTGTTCTATACAATCAAGACAAGTTCGTTCAAATGGCAATTCAAAACTTACTTGATCCACGATATCTCAGGTATCCATACCCGCATCCATATACATAATTGTAATTCATGTTTTAGGCTCCTGATTGAGAAAAACGCTTTGAATTGGACTTGCTCAGCGGTACTTTGGTAGAAGTGAGCCGTGAACATTGAGCGGACCAAAAGGAGGCATATCAAGAAGAGTCTGAGGAATTAGTTTTCCGTATGCGATAACAACAAAAAAATCTGGTTTCTTTTCTTGGAGTCGATCAAAAAAGTTTTTTCATTCTATCGACTTTTCAGGATTGATCCTGTTTGGTGTCTGGATATCTTCAATAGAAATTCCAAGTTCAAGAGCTTGAGATTTGATTATATTTGGCTGCAGTTTTAGTCCTCTTCCAACTGGTTTATCAGGCTGAGTAACTACACCTACGACCTCAAATCTGGGATCTTGGATAAGTTCCTGCATAAAAGGAACTCCAATCGGAGCTGAGGAAAAAAAGACAACTCTGTAAAATTCTGGATCATAAATTTTTTGCATACTTGGGAGACAATGTAAAACTCTATCACTAACTTTTGATATTCAATTTAGGAAACCATATCTAGCTAAAGTCCTCACTCAATATTCACTACAATGAGGTTCATGAGAACACACCTTACCTTTGAAATAAAAGGAGAGAATCCCCTTATCTGGAGAGAGTGTTCACTGATAGCCACGAATAAGGATAATAAGAAACCTGGCTAACATACGATCTATTTTTTTAATCAGCTTTTTCATTCGTCTTTCTTCCAATTAAAGCCTGGAGCGCTCACAGCATCAGCCCATATCCTCAAAAGAATAAATAATTGACCATACTATCTTCAAAAACATGGAGAAAAAGTCCCATCACTAAAAGCGCCAGCAATCAGATCTGAAACGGTCTTAAATACTGTAAAAATTCTGATTTTTGATCAGTTTTTTCAGCCCTTGCAATGAGAGATTTTTGCATACGGAGAAAGGCATACATTACCCCTAGCCAAATCAAGAATCCAACAGTTCAGAGATCAAGCATCAGTTGAAGATAGAAATTTTCAGGCAAAAAGCTTCCAGTATGATGCACTGCAGGTCCAGAGCTTCCAAGCCCGTATCAGAGCGGCTGATGAATTACCTGAAAGACTCAGCTTAATTTTTGCTGAATATGTACGAGCGTAGATTCCAGCTTAAAAATACTGAGTCCAAGTAGGAGAATCACGACTCAAACTGCGGATCAAATCAGGGTTTTTTTATGTTTTTTGATGTGAGGAAAATATACGCAAAAAAGCACAACTCCAGCACCGATCATCGCAGCTCTAGAAAGCGTAGCTCAAAGCGTAATCAACCAAAGGGAAACTACCAAAAATCCGATCCAATCAGCTTTTTTTCGTGATTTAAATTTTAAGATATTTGGGAATGAAAAATACTGCAAAATCAAAGGCAAAAAGACTACGAGAAAATATCCATAATTATTTGGTCATGAGAATAATCCCTGCCATCTGAGCGTTCCTTCATATCAAGTAAGATAATACAATGGTGGCTTTAGTCAAAAATGGTAGTCATCAAGCTTTCCATATCAGATTGCCATAAACCGATCTGGGAAGAGTAATTTTGCGATCTGCCAAGCTCGTCCTAAGATAACAATACTCACGAGCCCCCATTTTAATATATTTTGCCATTTTTCCAAAGATGAAAACTCTGATTTCTCTGATTTTTTTTGTGTTTTTAACTTACTTGAGAGGAAATATCAGATACTACCAGCAGAGATCAAAATACATAGATACCGAAGTCCATATTTGATCCCAATGAGGATCTCGCTGAGCGTCTTGCCAAACATAAAGCGAGAAAGAAGAACTGAGAAGACAAGCAGTCCACCAAACACGATAATTATCTTCCACCGATGATGAAAGAAGTTTCTCCATGCTTTCCAGTTGAGCAGCAAAATAGCTCCAGCAAGCAGCATCCATACTCCATCTCTGAAAATCGCAATCGCCTCTGGAGAAAATACTCCAGCCCCATATCCTAGTACAGTTACGAAAATATGATATAATATCTGGAAAACGAAAAATCCTCAGATAATAATTGCCATCCCAGGATAATAGTAAAATAAAGAACGCTGATTATTATGCAAAAGCTGATCCAAATTTCAAGATAAAATCACGGATATACTCCTATCATTCTTGCATAATCAATGAAAAAACAAAAATGTCAATAATTACAAAAAAGAAGAAATCAGATTTTTTTTGATTTTATTTTTTTCTGAGTATACTTAGGATATAATTTATATTGTTAGGTAGCAATGAGTTTAAAAGGATTTGCAGTCCTCTATGGAGATCAAATGTCTGAACTTGGCATGACAACTGATGAGATTTTTCAACAGAAATCACTTTTTGATTTTACAATAGATTGAGAACTAGTAGTTGAAAAAAAAGAAAAAAAGCTGACCGAAAATCCAGTTCAGAATTTTTCTTCTTTACCAAAAGAAATCCTAAAAAAAGAGCCAGCAACTCAAATTACATCTCCTATGACACTAAAAATTGAGAGCCCTAAAGCAAAACTTCCAGTCCCTCAAAAACAGACTCCGATACAAACTCAGCAACAAAAAATAAAGCAAACAACTCAAGAAACAATACAATCAGCTCAGAAAACAGATATCCAGCCAAGCACTCACACAGAAGTTTTCAAAATTCCAGTGCAAAAGGGAACTCCCACACCAACTATTCAAAAACTGAGCCAAGGACCAAGAAAAGTTTCTACAAATCCAACTATTCTAGAAACACAAGAACAATCCTACTCACAGATTTCTCAAAGTTCTCCCATTATTCCGGCAAAACTACAAGAAAATACAACGAAAATCTCAGGCTTCGTCACCGTAGCAAAGAACTTCAAATCACTTTTCAATAAAAGTTCAAAAAGCTGGCTTAAAGAAGTAAAAAAATTTTCAATCCTCTTAGTTAGCGTCTTAACACTCTTTTACTTCTTCACCAATGCTCAACTCATAATAGTAATGGCTGAGGATCTTTTTACCACCAGTGGAACAGGGAATGCTGAACTCATCCTAAATGAAGAGGAGCATGAAAGTGCCGAACTTAAACAAGAAACCGCACAGGAACTAGCACAACTTGAAAACAGATTTACACAAATCAAAAAAGATAAGATAGAGGGACAAAGCATTTCAACTACTCTACAGGAGTTCCTAGACAAAAAATGAGAACAGCATACTATTGATTTTAATACCTTGCCTCCAGGGAATAGATTAATCATTCCTGATTTAAATATCAATGCTCCACTGATTGATACCGAGGCAAGTGGTGTAATTGACTTTTCTAAGGAAAACTTTGATGAAGAACTGACTAAAGGAGTCGTGAAATATCCAACCACTCCAGTACCAGGGAATAAGGGGAATACCCTCATCTTTGGACACACTTCTAGTGAATGGTGGAAGAAAAACGAATACGGAGTAATCTTTAGAAATATTCCAAAACTCAAAGCTGGACAAAAATTTTATGTGATTTGGAACGGGAAAAAAACTGCCTACGAAATGGTTGAGAGAAAAGTTGTGCGACCGAAAGAAGTCGAAAACTACTATCATGAGTTCTCAGATAAGGAAGAAAGCTATCTCACATTGATGGGATGCTACCCTATCTGAACCGCAGACAAAAGAATGATGATTGTAGCAAAGAAGATAGAAGAGTAACATAAAAAAAAGAAAAAACTGACCTTTGAGTCAGCTTTTTTAAATTTAAGAATAAGTGATATATACCTACAGTTCAATAACCAACAAAAGCCATAGTGAAAAGCTCTATTTTTTTACCCGAAAAAAGCAAGGAAAAATTTACTCCAAATATTGACAAAAATCAAAAAACAGATATAATAAAGTTAATTATTTTATTTCTTTTGAAGAAGAAAATGAATATCAACGAATTTCCTGAGCTAAAGGAGAGTATATTAAAACTCAAAGAGAAAAAGTATGAGGAGCAGGACTTAGTGATAAAAAATGCTCTTCAAGATTTAACAAATACGCTGGATCTCTCTGATGATGAGATCCTCAAGAGGGCTGAAGTATTGAAACATGCAATCGAAAAGAAGACTTTCAAGGTGCTTAAGGAGCTGGAAGATGAATGCATGAAGCATCTTACTTCTTACTCTCAGGATGATTCTCTTCCAGAGATCATAACTGAGCTGAGGTTTTGACATATTCCGGAAACCGTTAAAATGTGAGAAACGATTTATTACCTAAATGATAAAATTTTACAGGAAACAATACATACAAAAAAGACTTTCTGGGAAATTCTTGATCTTGTCTTAAACAAAAAAAAGAGTGAGCTAAACGAGATACTCAGTGTTTTAGTTCCAGACAATCAAACAGCTCTTTGAGAAGAATGATTTAATGCTCAAAATATAGGTTGTGTGATACTTCCAACAGAGAAGAAAGTAGAGGAGAAAACAGAGAAGAGCTGAGATGCTCAGAGATCTTGGAAGTCCTCAACGACTGAGGATTTTGATAAGGATTTGTTAGACTTCTTTGCTCCAAAAAATTCTACTGACGGAGAAAATTTATTCCCATCGGTTGGGTCTGATGCTATATCAAGAGAGGAAGGTGCTACTAACGAGTGAGAGGAAGAGGATATCTCTAAACCAGGTAGCGCCTATAATAGAATCAAATATCTAAAGCAA
>CAUSGX010000002.1:0-108495 GCA_963531535.1 uncultured bacterium | reverse complement strand
CTTGACTTTTGCTGAAGATTTTCTATATCTATAGTGTTTTACCTTGTATATAACTAGCATGATGAGGAGATACTTAAGCTTTCTAGCACTCTGAGGAGTGGTCTTCTTAGCTGGTTGTAGCACAACTCCAGTTCAAGAGCCAAGCACTCCTAAAGCACCAGAATCTCTCGCGCAAAATTTTGACTGTAAAGGGAAGGAGTATTATACCAATCTCACTTGAAGCGGGAACTTTACTCTTCAGCGAGATGAAGCTGAATCAGGTTTTTCAGCGGTTATCCCTGAGCTTTGTGTAAAGCTAGTTTCTCGCCCTAGAGACACAAATACTTCTCTCTCAGAATGGAAAGCATATAACGAGAATCCTACTTATTGACCAAAGGAAATATTAAAATGAACTCTTAGTGGGAATAGCATTACCCTCTGAGTAAACTGACAAGCACGCTATATTTTCAATAGTAAGGAGAAGGGGACTTCCCTCGCTCAAGCGATTCAGACTAAGTATAACTTAGATTCAGGCTGCTGAGTGGAGAGGGATACTGACCTGAATGGGAAAAAACAAGATCTCTATGCTAGACCTCATATCTTGTGAGAATCTGATGAAAAGAGTCGCTATACTCTCAATACTCACGAGAAAGATACTTGTGGTCCAAGTTATCCTACTGAAGATATAGGATTCTGAGAACTCTTGCCATATGACATCCTATATACTGACAAACAAGATACAAGATATCTCCTTTACAATCTTTCTGTGACTCAAGAATCTAGTTCTCCATATCTCAATATGACCTTTGAATATACTGATTAAGAAAAAAATCTGAGCATAAGCTCAGATTTTTGTAATAGAGAGATACTCTATTATTTTTGGTAAAGACTAACTCCTGATTATTGTAGAGACTGAAGGGATCCTTTTCTCGGTTTGTTGAGGTGCGAGAGTTTGATAATCTATTAGTTGATGTCTCCTCAGAGCTTAATCGCTCTCAAGCTCGTATCTTTGTCTACCCAGAAATAACAAAAGGTATCATCAGTATATGCCTCTCAGACTCGTTGATGTTGTAGAATTTCTCTACATCTCGAATGCTCACTTTTCTCCATAGTGATTGCAATCACCCCCTTAGCTAAATCTCCTCAGAACTTGAATGGGAGGTATTGGAAACTAGTTGGAGCTCCAAGATGGATTTGACAATCTTCCTTTCCAAAGTGTGTTGGCATCCGTGGAGAGGTGCTCATTCAGAGGGCTGGAGAATAATAGCTCTCACTAGGAAAGACTGATCGATGATTAAACCAGATTTTTTCTCCCGTGAACAGGTTGATATAAGGATAAGTCATCTCCGTATCACTTGGGTACATCACCTTCTTGAGATATTCCCCAGTTCAAGGTGGGAGTAAGAATGCCTGCCTTCCATCAAGCTTTTTTCTTATGGATTCTTGGAGATTCTGAGTATAACAATTAAGCAGAAAATCATACTTTCTCATTACTTGTCCTCCTGCGATTTCAAGACTAAATGGAGCCTCAGCCGAATTAACTTCGCCAAGATTCTCCTTTAATGAACGCTCGACTTCCTCAGGAGAGGTTAGTGAGAAGAAATCCACACTATAGGAAGGATTACGTGAGTATAAGACTCCGTCTACATCTGGTTGCTCATTTACAGAAACAGTATAGAGATAACCACTTCACTCCTTCTTCGTCTCGATAGTAGTCGTTCGAATGCCTTGTTGCTTTTTGAGAGTTCAAGAATAAATGAGATTCTTTTCGGTTTGGATTTGAATTTGTGGAGATACCGGTTGCACATCTTCTCAATAATACTGAATGTTGCCTGAGATATGAGGGGATTCAGGAGAGAAGCTTTTGTCTTGACATCAGGAGAAGAAAATTGAAAATCCAACTAGAAGAAAGATGAGTTTTTTCATCAGTAGTAACTAATCATATAAAAAAAGGGAGTGGCGGTTACGCCCCCCCTATATACTTCATAAAGTATTCTTAATTACTTAGGGCATAAGTGAAGAGCATATTACATCTGTAATAATCTTTATCTTTTCCTTTAGCAACGAGCTCTAAGAACTCCTTTAGCGAATACCTTTGCTTTGAAGATTCGAAAGAATCCCCTGTGTCTACTCGCTTCTTACTATAGCAAGGTTGACTATAGTGATTTGCTTTTTGATACCAAATGTTTTTTTTATTCCTCTTTTAGACTCTCATCTAGGTCACCACGAATCACAAAGTGAGCCTGGTGATGGAGAATTTGTGGAACTCATTATTACGAGTAACAGTAAAAAAATGATAGTTCACAAAGAAGAAAAACCTGAACTAATTCAGGCTTTCCTATGTTTTTGGTGAGATTTTTCTATAAGCTTGATACCAATAAGTGAGGAAGAATGCTTCAACAATACAGTTGAGATACGCAATTACTAGAAGCAAACTTGCTGCAACTACTCGGATCGTGGTTTCTACAAAGGAATTTTGGATCACATCCAACCACACTGCAATATAGATCAAAAGCACAGGGATTCCAACGATAAGAAGACCAATAACAATAAATCTCAGCATCAAGAGGAGCTCAACAAACATCAGTTTAACTGAGAGACCGAGATTATTCATCGCGAGACTTGTACTCTTTTTGATCGCATCAAAAACCTGGCAGCCCTCTAGAGCAATAATAATCCTCGCATACGACCAGCAAACACTCGCAAAGAGCACGAGGAATCATCGGATTCCGACAATAATTGTAATAAATATATTATCAAAAATATCCATCAGATAGAGTCTCAGCATTACCGTACAGAAGGTAAACACTCAGAAAGGGATCGAAAGTCAGCTATACTCGAGCATTGGAAAGAACTTTCCACTTCCTCTGACAAAAGATCTGAAAGCTGACTGCTGAGGATTATCTAGTGCTGAAACAACTGATGCCTCTCCTATCGGATGAAACCAAAGATATCAGATCAGCACAATAATAACTCAGATCACTGCTCGGAGAATTCACTGATTATTTAGTTTATCAAGAACATAGATAAAGGCATCAGAGAGCTGAACTCAGCTTTCATATTTATAGAGAAGGAAAGTATTGAAATAATAAACGATAAAGTAGATGCGAACTATTGAATAAAACACAAGCGTCAAAAAAGAGAGCCTAATGAGTTTAGGATTTTGAAACAGGACAGTGACTGAATCTGATAGAATTTGTCTAAACATGCTCCCTTAGAGAGATAAAAAAATTATTCTTGTGTAAGTCCTTTTGCAACGGTTTTCATTGGTTTGATAGCTAGGAGGAGAACCGGGATGTTTATTAGCGCAGCGAGGAGGAAGAATTTCCAGAGTCAAAGCGAGTTTCCTCTTGTTTGATAGTGTAGTCCAGCACCGAGGAGTCCAACTCCAACCAATAAAGAAATCAGAATTATAACTTTTTTTGTATCAAAGTGTGGGGTCAGATGATTTCTGGCAGCAACCCGGATTGCTCCTCCAGTGAAAAGTCACTCAATCAAAAGCTGCGTCAATACTCATCCAAGAAGTCCATAGCTTGGGATAAGGTAGATCCCAACAACTGCACCGAGCACTACTCCGATAAGATTGATCAAGAAAAGCCTATTTTGTTGCTCCATAGCTACGAAGATATAGTTATAGACCTGCTTGATAAAGCTGAGCACAAGTACAATCCCCAAGAAAGGAAGCACTTGATTGGCTCATCGGTCAATGGTATTAGTTCGGCTTCAGAGGAATTTACTTGAGGAGACGAGTAGAATAATATCATCTGCGAAAATCCAGAAATTAAGTGCAATCAAGGCTCCGATTCGAACAACCATTGTCATCAGATTTCAGAGAGATTTTTGCTTTTGTGTTTTGCTGTAGTTTGGGATCTTGTGAAGAAGTGAATTTCCTAGTGAGGATGGGATGATTAGTAAAATCTCTATTAAAGATAAAGCCAAAGCTCGCTTCCCTGCATGATCAAAGTTTTGAGCTGTTGGGAAAAACCATCCTAGGAAAATCAGCACCAATAAGGTATGAAAGCTACTAAAAAAGTAGGAAAAACCAAATCTCCAATTCTGACTTAAAATCTTTTTGATAAAAGAGAAATCAAATCTGATCTTGAGAGGAAGAATATCTTTGGTTCTGAGATGCATTTCCACATTTTGCCCAAGGGAACTCGCAACTACCGAGAAGATCACTAGACAAAAAGCTGAAATCAGCACAAGGTTTGGTGTTTGAGCAGACTGGAAGTCAACATTAGTAAAGAATAGATACACTACCGGCAAAAGCACTAGTAGCTGCGAAAGTCTTGCGATAATCAAAGACCACGTCAGTCTTTTCATCTTTCGAAAGAGTTGAAGTGGTATCTGCTGAATACCAGCATACATATTACTTGCAGAATAACACATTGCCAGAGGAAGTCCTCGAATGATATAAGGATTTTCTGTATAAGCAGGGATCAAGTAGGCAATAGCGATTGCCAAGCTATAGACAATTCCTATGAGAAAGACTCTTGTTCCAACAAATTTTCAGTAGTCTTGCGCCAAAGGAGAATAGGGATTCAGGTCACACTCTCTTTCTTCTTCTCAATGGATTTGTTTTTTTAGGGTTCAGAGCTGCTTGATCGCAAGGACATAGATTCAGAAGTCTACAAGTGCAGTCCACCAAGCGAAAAATCTGAAAATTGTCCCATAATCTCCGTATCTTAACGGTCAAAGATATGAGGCAATAATTTTGGTGATTACAAATCCAAATAATGCGCTGATCACTCTCCCAGCTAGCTGCCAGAGAGCATCTTTTATCACGAGTTTATGTCCGGACATTCGTTTCACAAAACTAAACTGTTTTTTAGTATAGTTTTTTGCTTAACAATATAAAGAGAAAAAATCTCAGCTTTCAGCTACTGAGTGTTCCAGTTTTTGTAATTAAGAAGACACAAATCGAAAAGAGGTTGAAATAGGGATTAAGTTAAGTAGAACAAATAAGAGAAAGAAATCAGATTTTTTTTATTTTTGATCGAGAGATGGAGAATTATAGAGGCTTTTGGCTTGAATGAGTAAACGGGAACTGTTTTTTTTGATCACAAGAAAAGGGAAATTCCGTGAAACTTTGGGTTGCACCACTTGTAAAAAAGGGCATCTCTGAACTAGAACTCTGAGAGGAGCCAGTTTTTTGTGAAAGATGAACAAATGGGACTTTAGAGTATTTTTATGGATTAAGGGAACTCTTGACCTTTGAGGTTTGAAGAGTGCCAATCTACATTTTTGACAACCACAATCATGCTTTATATTTTTGGTATAAGGAATATTTTCAAAATCGCTTTGCAAAGGGAGTGAAGCTCATTCATATAGATCAGCACTCGGATATGAAACCTAACGATGAAAAAATAGATGAAAAAAATCTGAATTCAGTCTTTTGATTTGTCCAAGAACAGTGTAATGTTGGGAACTTTATTATTCCAGCATTAGGAAGTGGATTACTCGGATCTGTAGACCAACTCAGAAGTGAATACTGACTCCTCCACTATGATAAGTCTGATGAGGACTATATTTTGGATATTGATATGGATTTTTGGGAGAAGCTGATGGGAATTGAAGATAAGGAATGAACCTTTAAGCAGACGAGAAAGCTGATTTATTGAGCAAAAATGGTAACTATCGCAACTTCTCCGTTTTTTTTGGATCAGAAGGAGGCGATCAAACTGATACAGGAACTTTTTGAAGGAATGGAGGACAAAAGCGAAGTATAAGATTAGATTTTAACAAAAAAGAGAATGTCTTAATCCCTCTTTTGCATGGAGTAAAAACACTTGTTTTTATCTAGGAAAACGATAGATTATAGAGAATAAGAGGGAAAGTAAATCAGATTTTTAATTTTTTTGCACCTGAAGGGGAATATGGACAAGATTAGGAATTTTTGTATTATCGCACATATTGATCATGGAAAATCTACACTAGCTGATAGAATGCTTGAAATCACTGGGACTGTGAGAAAGCTGAATCATTCTCAGGTTTTGGATCGTATGGATATCGAACAGGAGAGAGGAATTACGATTAAGCTTACGCCAGCTAGAATGCAATGGAAGGGTTACGAACTTAATCTTATTGACACTCCGGGACACGTTGATTTTCAGTACGAAGTGTCTCGTTCTCTAGCTGCGGTTGAAGGGGCGATTTTGCTGGTTGATGCTTCTCAGGGAATTCAAGCTCAAACACTTTCAACACTGTATCAAGCAATTGATCAGGGGCTAGATATTATCCCAGTCTTGAACAAGATTGATCTCCCGGCAGCGAATCCTGATAGAGTTGCTGGGGAAATTGAAAATATGATTGGACTCTCAAAGGAGGAAGTGATCTGTGTATCTGGGAAAACAGGAGAAAATGTAGATAAGGTCCTCGATGCAATTATTGAGAGATTCCTCTCACCAAGGGAATTTAAACTCAAGAATCCAAAAAAATTCTGACTCTAATATGATGAGCATAAAAAAAAGGGAGCAGCTTTCTCTTTTTTTGTTATCTGAGAAAGTAAAGAGAAAAACCTGAACTGATTCAGGCTTTCTTTTTTTATTATTGCTTCTATCTTAATATTCAAATGGGCTCCTCTCCTTAAATCTTTCGATTCCAAGATCGAGTTTCGTATCATCAAGTGCATAAAGCGTTGCGATCTTTTCTCATTTTTTCACCTTATCACCAAGCTTTTTATAAAGATACATTCCTGCTTCATTGATTACTGGACATCCAAGCTTTCTACAGATTGCATTGACATCATGGAGATTAATAACCTTCATCTGACCATCCTTGGTTGCGAGAATATCGTAAGTATGAGTTCCGAGTTTCAATGTTTCAGAGGTAATTTTTGGGTCTCCGTGCTGAGCTTTGATAATAGATTGCATCTTTTGCCAAGCTTTTCCAGAAGTGAGCTGAGTTTTTGCTAACTCAAGAGCCTTTTTACCTTTTGCAAGACCTACATCTTGGATAATTTTTGAAGCAAGATGAAGCACCTTATCTTCAAGATCTTTTGCTCTTTCTGGATGTTGCTGGAGAATTCTAAGTACTTCTCTTACCTGAAGAACAGCTCCTACCCCATTTCCAATCACCTCATCGGCCTTGGTAATTGCGACCGACATCTTCATTCAGAGTTTTTTACCTACATATTCAAACTTCTTTTTCCAGTCTTTTGCCTCCTCCATCGTTGTAACTTTTGCAGTTGGTCAAACTGGAATATCAATAAGTGAATGAGTAATTCCCATTGCATATTTTTTTGCCATAATTGAGCTCACCACCTTGGCTCTAGATTGCATAGAAAGTGGATACTGAACCTTAATCAGCTTGTCATCAGCAGGTGCAAGATCTAATGATCCTCCCCATACTAAACAACAATCTTCTTCCTTCACTAACTTCTCAATCCCTTTCTTATCAAAGTTGATATCCATCAGCACATTTACACACTCCCCAGTTGCAGCAGGAGAGGTGATTGATTTAGAGAAGTTTTTTGGAATTTTGATCCCGAGACTCGCAATAAGTGGGATCAGAATCATTGTTGTTTCATTTCCTGGTACTCCACCAATACAGTGCTTATCAGCGATAATCTCTCCTTTGGGGTATTTGAAGGTTACCCCACATTCAGCCATCGCCTTTGCTGTCAGATACATCTCTTCATCAGTAGTTGGATAGAAGAAACTTGATGCAACATAGTAGGTCATCATTGTATCATCAAGCTTATTTTCTGAAATATCTTTGATAATTGCATACATTTCTTCATAAGAGATTTTTTCTCCTCTCATCTTCTTTCTAATAGCGTCATAAGAAGCAGTCGAACTTTCAGCCAATGCTACAGAGATTACCTCATTTGAGGTAAATTTTACCTTATCAAGAATATCAAGATAGATTCCAATTTCTCCGGCTGGAACAGTATCTGAAATGGCTACATCTGCTACAATACTCTCTCCATTTTGTCTTTTGAGTGTTACTTTATCATGAAGATTAATCCCAAAAGCTGTTGCTTGTTCTAGGTTTAGGAGAACGATAAGTCTCTCTCCATCTCTAATATCGAGAATATTAGCTTTCGCTTGAAAGAAACTCTCCCTATTTTGAGAAAGAGAAGAAAAATCTGATTTTTTTGATTGTGTTTTTGTTGTTTTAATTGTTTTTGTTGATTTTAATGCTGTTTTTTGTTTCATTGTTTCTTGAATGAATAAAAGGTTGCTTAAGTATAGCCAGATTCTTTTTTTTGTCAAAAAAACATGAAAAAACTGAAGTAAGAGACAAATCTATCTTTTTCACTGCTGCTTATTTGTAACACAGTTTATAATAGTATATACTAATACTATTATTCCTACTATTATAGGAAGTCCTTCCATTATACATTTTACTGTGGAATTTTTATATCATCAAAAATAATACACCATAAAATACAATATAGAAAAAACCAATGGTAATATCAATAGAATCTGGTCTCGTTTACTTGCTTTTCTATATTTCTCAAATCTTGCTCACCAAATCCCTCATAAAAATGCACCTAGAAGCCCTAGAAAAACTCAAATAAAGGTTGATACCTTCTCGGTATTATCTCATATAATAATTTCTAAGCAAAAAGCAATCGTAGGACCTGTAAGTTGACAAAAATAATCAAACCCATCTAAGTTATAGTTTTCTCAAATCTGTTTCCCATTTTCATCTAAATTATTTTGATTATCTACCGTCAGTTTTTTCTCCTCATCTTTTTCTAAATTACTTATTGAATCTTGTGTTATAACTACATTTTCTTCTACCTCTATCTTCATTTTTACATTTCTTTCCATTTTCAATAAAAAAATATATAAAATATAACTTACCTTATATATACATATGAGACTTTCAAGTGAAAGTATGTTTTTTTACAAAACAAAAAAGAAGAGAAATCTGATTTCTCCTCTTTTTGCATTATCAATTATTAGTATTCAACCTGTACACTTGGACTCATTGTAGTAGCGATAACTACTTTCTTTACAAGCTTTCCTTTAACTCCAGTTGGCTTATTTTCTTCGATAGCTTTCATCAAAGATTCAATATTTTCGATAAGTTTTGCATTATCAAACGAAAGTTTTCCAACAAGAGCGTGAATGTTTCCAGTCTTATCAAGTCTGAATTCAATCTTACCTTTCTTAGTTTCCTCAACTGCCTGAGCAATATTCATTGTTACAGTACCAGCCTTTGGAGATGGCATAAGTCCCTTTGGTCCGAGTTGTTTAGCTACTGGAGCCAAATCTCTGATCAATTCTGGAGTTGTAATCAAAACATCAAAGTCAGTCTTCCCTTCTTTAATATCCTTAAGAAGAGCATCATGTCCAGCGATATCAGCACCAGCCTTCTTCGCTTCATCAACCTTGTCTTCTGTAATGAATACAGCTACCTTCTTAGTTTTTCCAGTTCCGTGAGGAAGGATTGTAGTAGCTCTAAGCATTTGATCGTTGTACTTTGGATTAGCGTTAGTTTTTACAGCAATTTCAATTCCTGCATCAAACTTAGCATAATTCACCTTTTTAAGAAGCTCAACAGCCTCAGTCAAAGGATACATTTTTGTCTTTTCTACAAGCTTTTTCACTTCTACATACTTTTTTCCGTGTTTCATGATTGTAATTGAATAAGAATAAAATCGGTTCAAACGATACGAGGTATCTCCCGGTTAGCGAGTGCTATTTTGCTCTCGCAGTAGTATTTCAAGACCCAAGGTTTCTTAATGATTCCTTGAGATTGTTCATACTCTGATCTCTTTGTTCTCGAAATGAGTCATGTTTTGACTGTTTATATTGCCATTTCACAATTCCCGCAGCCACTATCATCAGTATTGAGATAATGTAGGGAAGATACTTTTTAAGTGTCTTCATAGTAAATAGTAATTAGTCAAAAGGCATAAAATGCTGATTACATTTCAACATCAACTCCCATATTTCTTGCTGTTCCAGCGATAATCTTGAATGCTGCTTCTTTGTCATTAGCATTAAGATCTGATTTTTTAAGTTCATAGATAGCTTCTAGATCAGCTAGAGTCAGCTTTCCAATCTTTTTCTTGTTTGGCTCTCCTGAACCAAGGTTTTGGCTTATTCTCCATTTAATAAGACCTGAGGTAATTGGCGCACCAATTTCCATTGTAAAAGTTCTATCTACAAATACCGTCAACTTTACCTTGATCTTAACTTCAATTCCACCAAATTGTTTCATCAAGTCAGCAGTCTTTTCGTTAAATTCCTTTGTAAATTGTCCGATATTTACTCCGTTTGCTCCAAGCATAGGTCCAAGCGGTGGAGTTGGAGTAGCCTTTCCAGCTGGAACTTCGATATTAAGAATTTTCTGTACTTTTGCCATAATGTTGTTTACATTAGATAAATAAAGTTTTTAAGTACGATTTGCTTGTATGATACTTTGAATATGGTATCTGAAGCAATCGATACTTCTGATCCACTTCCAAAAGCAGCACAACAAGCTTTGTTTTATATTCTGGAAGATTAATATAGCTAATCTTATTTCAAAAGAGCTCATTTTTTAGGATCTCAGATTCAGTAGCCATCACATAGATGTTTCCACCCAGCTTCTGGACTGTTTTTTTGAGATCTGTAGGCTCTTTATCAAAGAAAGCATAATAGATTTCTCTACGATCTTTCAGAATATATTCAGGATTAAGTCCCAACTTTTCAAAACTATCCACTACTCAAAAGTAAAGGTCAGTCCCTGAAAGCATAAGGAATTCTTGTTCCTGAGGATTTGAAGCATCATCAGTTGAAGCATTCTGATTTTGCTCCTCAACTACTGGCTTTGCATCAACTCCAGTAGTCACAATATTTGAGTTATTCACTCACGAAGTTAATTCGGCAGTGCTACTGCCAGTATTCACTTTGTCAAGTTCCAAAGAGAAAATCTGAGTTTCTCCTGTGGATATTTGTGTTGTTCAGGTTTGTATTGTCTTTTTTTCCAAATCTGCCTGCATCTTGGCTAAGAGTTCTTGCCCCTTTACCTGATACAACAATGAATATACCACAATAAACGCTACAAACAAGATACACAAACAAAGTGATACAAGTTTTTTTTCTCTCTCCATAGGTTATCAAGGAGATAAATAACTAATTGGTGAGTTCTACCTTATCGGCATCAATTGCCACAGGAGTGAGTCTACCAAGCATCTCAACATTTACTACAATTACTCACTTTTCTGGATCAATTTCTTTAATATTTCATTTCATACCTTTAAAATCTCAATGTTTTAAAAGTACTACATCACCAACCTTATAAGGGATTGTCAATTCTGATCTTTCCTGAGCTTGCTGGATTTGACTTTGCATTTGAGCAAATTCTTCATCTGTCAAAGGAATCGGCTTTGTCTCAGCCCCAACAATAAGTCTCACACCTGGTGTATTTCTCACAACATACCAGATTTTATCATTCATCTTTGACTTAAAGAAGACATATCCAGGGTAGAGTTTTTTTTGTCTGACTACCTTTTCTCATTTTTTCATCACAACCTCACTCACAAGTGGGCTCAGATAATCAACAACATCCTCTGATAGCCCTTGCTTATTTACTCTTTCCTGAAGATTTTCAATTACAAGTGCTTCTTGACCAGAAGTTACACTAAGCACATACCATCTATAGGTATTGTCCTCAATTTGTTTTTTTATTTCATTGGTATTTACCTCTTTTTGCATAAGCATAAAAAGAATAGATAAAACTGATTTTATTTAGTGTTAATAGTACTAGTTTTGAGTTCCTGTAGTTTGAACAGATTCAGTAGACTCAGCCACTTGAGCGACTCAAGCTTCCTGAGCTCCAGTTTCTGCAGTTCATGATATAACTTCTGTTTGGATATTCGAAAGATCAATTCCAGAGAAAGTATTAGTATCTCCTGAGATAAGTCCTCCATTAGTTTGCTGAGAGTCTAGAGATTGATTTGTCATCAAAGCATAAAACCCCTTGTACCCATCAGAGAAAATCGTATCCACTAAGATAAGATAAAGCCCAGCAATAATCACAAGTGCAAAAATCCCAAGGGTCAATCTCGTAATTTGCTTGAATGTAGGGAACTTTAATTTTTTGACAGTATCAAGACTATCATAGATAAAATCTAGCATTTCTTAACATATAAGCAATAAAAAAATAAGCTAATTTTGAGTATAGTTATTTGCTAGCAGAATGCAAGTGAAAGGTTAGAGAAGTCTGATTAGATAAATAAAGAAAAAGAACCTTCAAAGGAAAGAGAAGATTCTTTTTTCAGTTTTTTTTGTTTTTATCTATTTCCACCATACATATCACTAAAGATAGCAGCTGAGATATTTTGATCAGCTCATGAAAGCACTGGAGGATTGATTCTTTTTCCAAGCAGTGCCTTTTCAAGTCTAACGAGTTTTGAATTAAGGAAAAGATTTTCATCTTTATAAAACCTCGCTTTTCGTTTATCCTCATCAGATGTTTTTTTATCTGTGTTTCCAAAATTCTCAAGCGAATTTTTATCAACTTTTGCATTATATTCATCCCGAGGAACGAGTGAATATTTTTTGGCTTCTCATGCTTTAAGATCGCTCTCAGAAAAAACTGAGGCTAGTACGTTATCGTTAATTTTATTCAGATTATCAGTAAAATACCTGACAAAGAAGTCCAGCACTTTTTCAAATTCAGTTGGAGGAGGATATCCCCTAGAATTCAGCACATTTCCCTTAAAAAGATAATAGAGCAAATTTTTGGCGTCATCTTTGGAATAAGATGATTTGATAGGCACTATATCACTTTCTTTTCCTGGCATTCTAAAAGATAAATCAGCATTTTTATTTTTTGCCTTTTCCGCAACTGCTTTTGCTGTATATATCCAAGAAACAATCTCTGGATAATTTGTTGGCGAAAAACCATCATCCTTAAACCAAACCAGGAACTGCCTAAGGAAGAATTCTGGCCCCATACTCTCTGCACTCTCAAGGGAAGAACGAATTTTATTTCGAAAATCTGCTTTATCATTTTTTTCATCAATACTCTGTCCACGAAACCCATCTCTATCATAACTTTTATTCTGTTCAATCACTGCCGGCGAAGCCAGAAGTGCATAATTTCCTGTAATAGCAGAATTTTGAGCCCAATCATTATCGATATTATCTCTATTAGGTTCTCGGTATTGATCTTGCACTTTCCTCTCAATAGGATCTGTAGAAGATCATTGACTCTTGAGACCAAGAAAGTACTCATCAATCTCCTTTGAATTTTTTCCCCACCAAGCTCGAAGCTTATCCAAGAGAGCTCAGTATTCAACTGATTGAGCATTCATTGAAAAATCTGATTCCTGAAGACTCTTTTGAGCTGGTCAATTTTCAGTTATCGCTTCCTTAGATTTCATAGCCTCTCTAAAGGGCGGCACAGCATTTACCTTATCTAAAAGATGCCACGCATTATGTTGATTTTCTCGTTTTTTCGCAAAAAACGCAGTTGGCACCATGTACGTTCTTGCGAGTGCATCAAACCACTTTCTCACACTTTTATCCCCATATCTATTCATTATACCACTCAAAGTGATATAGGAAAGTGCCATTTTGAGCTGGTCCTTATGTTGTTCACTTTTTGCAAGATCTCCCATTTTTTTGAGATTTGCAAGGGCTGACTCAATTCTACTGGATTTAATAAATCTTTTAAAATCTCATGCAGCGAGATTAAAGTTATTGTGTGTAATTTTACTGTATGCACCATCAATCGACTTCTTTCAAAAGACTTCATCTGCTGCATTATTAAGTTCTGATGCAAAATTTGATGAATAAAGCTGTTTGAGCACTTGCTTATTTCCATCATTTACAGATCCGAAATCCTGACCTCCATTAGCATTATTGATATTATTTACAATATAGTCGATTTCAGATTTTTTGAGTCTATCTTGAAGCTGATCAGCGTCTGGAGTTCCTGGTTTCTTAATCCTATCAAGCACATCTTGCCTCATCTTCATATATCTTTGATGATGCTGATCTCCAAGAAGACATTTTACCCAAAGCCCCTGATTATCATAATTTGAAAGTCAGCGGTAAAGCCCTTTTCCTTGCCTAATATTAGCTATCATTGCTGCAGCCATAATTGGCCTCAAACCACTATCCTCAACGACACTTTTCCCACTGAGAAGGATTTTTTTGAGCGTATTTCCCTTCCCAATCGCACTATCAATGGTCATCCCACTTGGATTATCAACCCCAGTTTCAAACAAGGCCGAAAAATCCTGCATACCCTTAAACTTTCAAATCCAATCTTCGATAGACTTTCGAGTATTTTTTTCAGCTTTTGAAAGTTGATCATAATGGAGTTTATCTGCAGCAGATTTTACCGATGGAATCCAAGAGAGGCTATTACCTACCATTTTATAAATTCCAACACTTGATACTAACCAATCAAGACAAGCTTCATCCTGTTCCTTATAATATTCATCAATCTTTGAGGTCAGATTTTTCCAGACATTTTTGATACTGTAGATCATAGACTGCACACTAACCCGCTTCCAATTTCTCTTGGTAGTGGAAGGGATGTCCTCAAATGCTTTTTGATCAGCTTCAGCCTGTTTTTCAGTTTTTGGTGTTAGATTTTTTTCATTGAGGAAAAGCAGGAAATCTGAATACGACATCTTTCTCTCATATCTCTTCTTTTCTCACTCCATATCCAGTAAATTTGACTCAACCGTAACTGTTCCATCAGCATTCGGCTTGATTTTATAGATTACAGGATTTTTTTTCATCGCAGAACTGTTTGGATCTGGAACTTCATCAGTAGTTGTGAGATAGCTTACCTCTTGCTTGCTCGCTTTTCAGTTTTCATCAATTACATCCATAACAAACTTCCCATTTTCAAACTGCATTTGCTCAAGAATCTGTGGTTCGATACCTGCTTTAGACAAGGCTTCCTGAGCTTCTTTAAAAGTTTTTTTTGCACTGAGAAGTCTGATAGAATCTATAGAAAGCTGAGCTTCTCCTCCCCTGGAAGTCAGAACTTTAAACCTGTCTTGATTAAAGACAGCCTCTGTCCCTTCTTCTTCTCAAAGCGATGTTTCAGTTCCGTAAAACTTTACCGTAATTTTTGGATCTACCTCATCGAGATCGACACTGGTGATCTCTGCTCTAAGCCACTTCTTACTTGGATCTCCATATGGAGGCAAAAGACTTTCATCCTTTGAAAGATAAATTATAGCTCAAGGTCTAAGCCCATGATCTGGATCTTCCGTTTTTTCTCCTGCCATAGCATCTCGAGCTGAGAAAACTTTTTCTAGGGGCGATCCATCTTCTTTTTGTTCATTTATTTTCTCTTGATTATCTGGTTTTTCCGGGGTAGAGTTATAGATTGATGGTTTATTTGGGTCTACATCAGTTTTTCCAGTAAATGTATCGAGGAGTGGCTTCGCATTTCTCGGATTATAGATATCCAAAATATCTCACTTTCCCATCAAATAGAGATATATCAGTTTTCAAATTTCTTTCCCCTTTAACACTACAGAATCTAAGTCATCAGAAATCTGGTTTTTGAAAAGTTTTTGAATCATTTGACGGTTTTCTATACTGATTTGATCGCTATTAAGTCCTGAGATACTAAATTCAAGAGGTAGATCTTTCTCGCTGAGCATATCCCACGGAGAAGTGAGAGATCATCTCGCTCCACCAAGAACAGTTTTTTGTATCGGGAAGCTATATCTTCCAATTTGCAAATTTGAACTATTCAAATCAAAAAGATTCATAAAAAAGTGTTCAAAATTTGCAACATTAAGGTCAAATATCTCTCTGATTTGAGTATCAGAAAGCATTTGCTCAAGTCTCATTTTTGCAACTTCAGAAAAGAGTCCTGAAGATTCTACTGCTGTTAATGTAGAGAAATCAAACTGATGAGTATAAAGTTTCTGTAAAGTATTAGCTAATATTGGTTTCGAAATCTGTAAGTCATGAAGATATATTTCTCGAAATTTTTGCTCAATTTGTGCACTTAAGAGCTTGCGACCTTCTTCTGATTCTTCTGTAGAGAGTTGAGTTTCCATCTGCTCAATATCCTGGAATTCATTTGGATATTTGGCTTTTAACTGCTCCCTATCAAAAGGATACTGATTAAAAATCACATGAAATGGAGGCAAGACATTATTGAAAACATCTTTCGTATCAGTAATAAGTCTATCCATGAGGTTCACACGGTTTTGGAGCCTTTTGACTACAGTTCTACTCAACATTGTATCAAAAAGTTTCTTTTGGTCTGGAGTTCGTGACTGAAAGTTTGCAGTTTGCAAAGCTGAAGTATCAAATCACTCTGATGCTAATGATTGCCTGATATCTTCGTAGGTAAACTTAAAATCTGAAATCAGCTTTTTATAGTCATTTTTCTCTGATTCTTTGTTGAAGGTATCTGCGAACTGCTCAATAGCATTGATCAATGGGATCAAAGTAGTATGGTAGCTGATTGCTTGGTTAAAAGGCCTTTTTACCGCTCATGGCACAGTAGATCAGAGCTTATTTTTGATCAGCTTGACTAATGCGGTTTCAAAAGTACGAAGTAGATTTGGATCCTGAAGACCAGGGATATTTGTCAGATCACTCGTTTTAATTTCATCTAAGTGAATCACCTCGGTAGAGAGGAATGAAAAATTAATAGCATTTGTAGCAGAAATCTGATTAAGAATTCCTCTATCGGCATTCACATCAATTTTAGTTTCCAGATCACTGGTAAATGCATCAATATTTTGCGTTGGATCTGGAGATCTAAGGGCATTAAAGAGATCTTGAACTACTGGCAAAAGATTCGCTCAAAGTAGAGCTCTATTCTCTGGAGATTTGTACGCAGATTCGTGTGGAGAACGAGGGGTTCCGTTTCCATTTTTTTTTGCCATTTTGAAACGCTACAACAAGATAAAAAGTCTTTAGAATAAGTATAGTTAAAAAAAGATAAAAGTCAGATTTTTTTTGTCTTTTATAGGATTATCTCTTGACAAATCAAGTTTTTATTTTGCAGTAATTTTATTTTTTACTTTCGCTTGAAGTAAAGGGGATTTTTCATAGACTATGAGGTGTTTTAGTCGCTAGTAAAGGCAATGCAAATCACTATCAACGAAAATCAAGCGAATCAAAGATGTGATAGATTTTTGAGAAAATACTGTAAACCCTATCCACAAGTAAGACTTTCTGACATCTACTCTCGAATTCGTAAAGGAGAAGTCAGATTAAATGGGAAAAGAGTTAAAGAAGAAACCAGGCTCTCTCTCTGAGATATTTTGGAATTTTCAGAGGAACTCTTGGGAAAGAAAGATAAAAATCTAATGCTGAGCCAAAAAGAAAGAAAACTCAAGAAAATTGATATTGACGAGCTTTACACTTGGATTTTGTATGAGGATGAAAATTGGCTCGTATTCAATAAACCAGCTGGGATTGTGCTTCATCCGAGCAATAAGCACTGGAATGATCTTTGCATGAATGACTATCTTGAGCGATACTGTGAAAACCAATGATATACCAACAAAAATCAGGTTTTTAAGCCCTCTTTTGGATATAGACTTGATAAAGATACGTCAGGAGTCTTGATCGCTGCGAAAAATTATGAAGCACTACAATATATCAATCGCATTATTAGAGAAAGAGCAATTAGTAAAAACTATTTGACCTATGTGGCTGGAAAGTTTCCAAAGCATTTGATGATTGATAAGGCTATTGAAAAAACATATAACTCTAAATTTGCAAGGGCTCAGATGCAGCTTAACGAGAGTGATGGTCTTGATTCACAAACTGAATGTCGGCTAGTAAAGAGTAAAAAGCACCCTCTTTTATGAGAGATATCACTCGTTAAAGTGAAGCTCTACAGCGGTAGAATGCATCAGATCAGAATTCATCTCTCTAGCGAGAATTATCCTGTTTTATGAGATCTCATTTATGGGAAACCAGTAATCAATAGAATTTTAAATAAACAGTTGCATATTCAAAGACAATTATTACACTGTTGGAAGTATCAGTTTCAAGATTTAGATGGGAAGATGCTTAGCTTTGAGGCACCTGAACCATTAGATTTTGAAGCACTGAACTAGTTTTTATCCTTAAAAAAATATCATGAAAATCTTTAAAACACTTTTCTTCACTACTCTATTTTGGATGCTCGTTGTATTAGGGCTATGGATTGCAAGTTTTTTCTACCCAAATCATGCAGCCCAATTTTTAAACGCTGTTTTGCCAGCTGCGACTAAAGAAAGCTTTGTAAGTGAGTACCACAAGGGAAATCTTGTAGAAGATCAAGTAAACACTGTCCAAACCACACAAGATCAGAATTCTAACCTTGTAACTACTGGTAGTAGCGTAAACACAGGAGCGGGGAACCTTTCTGCTGATGAGGAATCTCCTTCACTACAAGCTGAAGTAGTTAGCCTTCAAAATAGAGTCGCAATCTTGGAAAATAATCTTAGCCAAGTAATCGCATTTTTGCAGAGTGTAACTGTTGTAAATCCTGAAACTACAACCCAGCCAACTAACGTTCAGGCAGAACAAACACAAACTCCTAATGAAACTCCAACTGGAGTTGTAAACACTTTTTGAACTGTTCGTCACTAGATTTTAGACCTATGAGAGTAGAAAATGTTTATTATTTGTTTCGCATTTTTTATTCTTATTCTTACAAGCTTCCAACTCTTTTTCTGGGGGCTTGTTTTTTTTATGCTTTTGGGGATCCTCATAACGGGAAGCCGAATAATGAAAAAAAGAAAATTTTCACTAAAAAAACAACTGCTTCTTTTAAGCTGAGCATTTCTACTGGCAAATGCAAGCTGTCTTATTTTCTGGTTTAGAATAGCTCCTGAGATCAGTTCAGATTTTTTTCACCTTAAAGCTCAATCGAAATCTTCGCAACGAGCAACGCTCCTCTGAAACTACCTTATTTCTGAGCAAACAAAGCCTGATACCTACCTCGTAGCATCATCGGATTGAAAAAATTATCTCCTCAAATCAGAGCAATTGTTAGAAATCTGAAAGACCTACCAGATCTGAGCAAAATATAAACCGCTCGATCTCGCAAACACCTACAGTCAATTCTCAAAACAGAACTCAGAAAGCTGATTTTCTCTCTCGTGATTTTTTGACTACCAATTTAACTACGATAAGTGGCTCCTCATGAAAGGTTATCATGGTAGTCTCTATTCCAATTTTTCAGTTATTTTAGAAAAAGAGACCTCGATTTCTAGCTTTGAGAAGCTTATTCAAGATACGAGGTTACGTCTAAAAAATCTGATTTCTTCTCTTTTTCCAGATAGGAACTGAGGGCTCCTGCTCGCGATGCTGATTTGAGATAAATCACAGCTTCCTAAGAAAGACTATCAGAGCTTTATTGATAGTTGAATTGTCCATATCATTGCTGTGAGCTGAGGAAATCTTGTGATGATTGTCGTTTTTCTAGGAGCAATCCTTTTTTGGATGCCTTTTTATATAAGAAATGCTTTTATCATCTTGGGAGTTATTTTCTTTGCAATTTTAGCGGGGAATGATTCAAGTGTTATCAGAGCACTGATTATGAGTGTTCTTTCGTTGCTAGCACTATTTTGGGGAAGGGAAGTCCAGATTTGGAGGCTTTTGAAATACGCTTTTGTACTAATGCTGTGCTATAACCCGTATTTCCTTCTATATGATCTTGGATTTTTATTGAGTTTCTGAGCTTTGATAGGAATTATAATTTTGAGTGAGGTTTTTAGCAGAGAAAACAACGAAGAAAAAAATCAAAAAGAAAAAAAATCTGGCTTCAGATTTCTCTCTTCTTTTTTGAAAAATTACTGAATTCCTACGCTCTGAGCGAGCATTGGAACTTTACCAGTTCTGCTCTTTTTCATTGGAACAACAAATCTCAGCTGAATTGTAATAAATCTTATCATTGTTCCACTCGTGCCTTTAGTCACAATCTGAGGATTTATCAGTGCAATTTTGATTAAACTAACTGACTGGAATCGACTAAAATATCCAATTCAACGGCTCTTAGAATTTATTTATTATTGTTCAGAGCTCGCAAATCAGTTTTCTTTTAAGATTAGTATTGAAAATCTTCTAATAAAATATTTATTTGCCTGATTGATAATTGGGATCCTGATTTGTTGTTATTTGATAACTAAAAAAAAGCAGTAATACTGCTTTTTTTAATCTATGATTTTATTTTTTTAGATGAGAAAAGCTATTCTCATCTTTTTTTCTTTTTAAAAGTAGAAATCTTATATAATTTTTACTCCTTATGTATTTCGTACATTGTGTATATAATGAAAAACTATCCTTCTATTTCTTGTGTCTCCTCATCTATAATAGTTTCCATACTACTCAATGCCTCATCATCAAGTACCTTTTTACCCATTCTCATATCTTTAATTTTATTTTGGATCTCAGTTTCTAGCTGTTGTCTTACTTTTTCTTGAGATTCAAGATATTTTGAAAGTTTTTCCTTTCACTGGAGTTTTTCAGATCCAACAGTATAGAATGCTCCCGCTTTAGAAATCAATTTCAAAATCAAAGAAGCCTCAATAATATCAGTAATCTTATCATATCCAACCTGCCACTTGATAGGAAGTTCAGCAGTCTTAAATGGCGCGAAAATCTTATTTTTTGCGATTTTGATCTTTGCAAAATATCAAACCTGTTCTTTATCTTCCATGATTTTATCTCCTTTTCTGATTTCAATTCTCTGAGAAGCAAAGAACTTAAGAGCATTTCCTCCAGTTGTTGTCTCAGGATTTCCAAACATGATTCAGATTTTCATTCTAATCTGATTGATAAAGATACACATAGTACCTGTTTTTGCTAGGACTGAAGTAAGCTTTCTAAGCCCTTGAGACATCATACGAGCCTGAAGCCCCATATAAGAATCCCCCATATCTCCTTCAACCTCTGCTCTTGGCACAAGTGCAGCTACTGAGTCAATAACGATAAGCTTTACAGCTCCTGTTTTTGCAAGCTCCTCAGCGATTTGAAGTGCTTGCTCTCCGTAATCTGGCTGAGATAGGATCAATTCATCAGTGTTTACACCTAGTGTTCTTGCATAATGAGGATCTAGTGCATGCTCCGCATCAATAAAAGCCGCGGTTTCACCTCTTTTTTGCATTTCTGCAATTGCATGAAGCGCAATAGTAGTTTTTCCAGATGATTCTGGTCCATAAATTTCAATCACTCTTCCCTCTGGATATCCACCTCCAAGAATCAGATCCAAAACGTAAGATCCACTGTGCGAAGTGTTAACTAATCCAACGTTAGCATTGTCTCACATTTTCATAATTGCTCCTTTTCAGAACTGTTTCTCAATATTCATAAATGCTTCCTTGAGTGCTTGATTGTTTGTGTTTGCCATAATACTATGTTATATAGAGTATAAAACATTATGAGAAATTCAGATTTTTCTGATTTTTTTTAGTTGTCTGCTCCAGCAGAATTTTTTTCTGCCAGAGCGACGATTGTGATATGTAATGAAAAAAAATAAAAAATCAAGAGAATTTTTACAATTTTTATTTGATATTATTCTTTTGTCAAAAAAAATATTGATTTTGTCAAAAAAGATTTGACATTGTCAAAGAAATCTATATATTGCAATCAGAATGTTGTTTTTTTTACCAAAGAATTTATTCATTTGATCCAAAGATATCATGACAAAACTTGATGAATTACAAAAAAGATTGATCGCATTTTTTAAACAAAATACTGAACAGGAAGGGCTTACCCTTAGAGAAATCGCAAATGAGGTCGGAGCTTCTCATCCTCAAACCGTTTTAAATAAGCTCAATCAGCTTGTTTTTAAGGGATATTTCATTAAAGATGAGCATGGATATAGGCTCTTGAGAGAGGAAGTCTGAAATAAATTTGATGATATTGTTCAGCTTCCGATCTATGGTTTTGCACAGTGTGGAAATAAGGGGAAGCAAATCATCGATGAATATTCTCAGGAAAAAATGCCTGTTACAGTCGCCTTTGTTGGGACGAGTGATTTGGAGAATTGTTTTTTTGTAAGAGCAAAGGGAAATAGTATGGAACCAAAGATTCAAGATGGGGACCTTGTTTTGATTCGCCAGCAACCTAGTTATGATGAATCAGATTTTGTTTTTGTTGTTCACAACCAGCTTCCTAAGCTCAAAAAAATCATTAAACAGGAAAATAAATTTATGCTTGAGTCTATCAATCGTTTCTTTAATAAAGTTGAGATCAGTCCTTATGATGAAACAAAGGTCATTTGAGTAGTCAAAAAAATTATCAAAAGTATGTAGTTTCTACTTAGGATATTTCATTGTTTCTTGGAGACATTAGGAGGAGGAAAAGGAAAAAAGTCAGACTTTTTTGACTTTTTTTTTATTTTATTTATACTTGGAATAAGGAATTTTATCTCCTCTGCTATAAAAAATGCCAGAAACAGATGTAAATAAGCAACCTGAAGCTCAAACTCCTACAATTGAGAACGCAGATAAATCTGAGCAAGCAATATCTGAAACAAAAAATGATGTAAATGCATTGCAGCAGAATGTGGAAACTACAGGTCAAATAACAGGGCAAACTGATGCATTGAAATTCTCTGTATTTTTAAATCTTGATTTAAGTAAGCAGGAACATTTTGATCAGGTGACTGATATGCTTTTGAAATACTTTAAACAGATCAAGAAAGATAGCAATTTTTGGCAAAGAAATTTCTGAAAAGTCAGATATACTCCTGATGCAAAAGATGCACTTATCAACCTAAGAAAAGGCGCTAAAGATCGTATCAGACTTCTTGAGAATTATAGAGCTACAATTGAGAAAAAGCAGGGACTTGTAGATGAGGTAATCCCACAAACGTACATTATTGAGGTAACAAAAATGCTCAAGGATGTTCAGGCTTTTCATGAGGTTTCCTGAAAGGCTGCGAGCTGAATGAATGCCTCAGAGATGATCAGAAATGCAGATCACTCCTATGCTGGCGTTGTTTCTAATATTTCTCGTCAAAAAAAACATCAAGAATATCAAAACAAAATCAATAAAAAACTGTTTGAAGATGTCGTTCGCACCTTAGATTCTAGAGATCAAGCCGATATGATGAACTATTTGATCGCTGTGGAAGAAGGACAGATCAATAATCCAAGTATGGTTCAGTATTATCAACAACATAAAACTGACATTTTGTACCTTTGCTGTCTAAATTCTCAGATTTCATCTAAGGTTTGTAAACACTACAATATTCAATGTGTAAGTCGCCAGGAGCTTGGCAGACATTGGAATAAGCTTCCAGCTGGTATTCAGCAACAATTTGCTCCTGATGGAATGTACTATTTTGTTAATCCAGAAGTAGTAAATAGTATTGGTGCTCAGCAACTTTGAGGAGCCAGAAAGCTACTTAGAGACGGTATTGAGGCAATTACTCCAAAGATGACACCTCGCCAGAGAGAAATGTGGGCTCAAGGAGCTGAACTCGCAATTGCTGGGGTTGCTATTTGGCAGCTAGGAAAGTGGCTTTTCGGGAAAGGAGGAACTGAACTTGATGAATCAGGGAAACCAAAGAAGAAGATGGGATTTTTGTGAAAAGCTGCAACTTTAGCACTTGTTGGAGTTGGAGGAAGTTTTGTTTCACAGGCATTTTTAGGTAAAGATCTGAAGTCAGTTTTTTGATGACTCTTGAATGGAGGTAAAGACTGGGAAGATATCAAGCAGACACTTGGTTTTGGGAATAAAGAATTTATTGAACAAGCGGTACAAAAACCACTTGATGGACTCTATCTCTTTGGTGGGATGACCGTTGCTGAGGTTCAGAATCTCTTGAAATTAAATCCAAAATCTGAAATATATTTTGCACTTGAGAGAAAATTCTCTGGAGATAACTCTCCAAATGGAGTAGAAGCAATGAGAATTTTGAAGCAGTTAGATAAAAATGATCCAAGTCCTCAGCTCCAAGCATATTTTAATGCGATTACTGGAAATCCGTACACCGGAGATCCAAATGCAAAAATGGAGTCGCTTGCTGATATCAATGCTGTGAATTTGAATAAAATTAAGATCTTACTTGAGAAATATCCAGCTCTTGAACAAGATGAAAGTAAGCAAAATGAGCTTATGAATAGGTTAAAAACTGATAAAGACTTTTTATCTGGAAATATTGAAAGTATTTTAGCATCAGGTTTCTTTAAACTGAAAGAAGAATATCAAACAAAATTCTGACCTCAGATTGACGGGCTTCCGATCAGCTTTGAGGAAAAACTTGCACTCCGTCAAGAGCTTCATAGGATTGAAAATACAGTTAATGTAAACATCCAAGGATTTGAGCTAGAAACTCATGGAGAAGAAATCGTACTAAAAGCAGGTGGAAATAGAGAAGTTAAACTTAATATTAAAAATAAAACCTTAGAGGGACTCGTTAATACTGTTGGTAGCGAGATTCCTTTTGAGACCGCTGAAGAAGCACTCAGAGTCGGATTCCTCATCTTAACTCTAAAATGAAAGATTATTAGTCAGGAACTTCATTCAGATAAATTAAAGAAAGAAGATTTTGGTTGGCCGTTTGATCTTTCCGATGGGATAAGCCAGATTTGGAACTGAATTTGAAGCATTGTCTTTAAGGAGGCCGGCGGTACTCAAAGGGTTGTAATGGGAGACTTGATTCCTTTTTGGTCAACTATGGATAGAAAATATCCAACTATTGAAAAGGGGGACAATAGAAAGTTTCTTATTGCTCACCTCAATAAGATCTGGGAATTAGAAGCACCAAATAACTAAAAAAATCTGATTTTATACTTTTATAGACTATGAAAATGGCAATTACAAAGATTGATTGGAAAGAAACTGGGAAAAAATTTAGTGAAGCAATGAATAAAATCAAAACTTCAACAAAAACTACAGCTACTGCGATTGCGCTTGCACTCTGAACAGCTAGCTGCGATTGGCATCCAATGACCGTTTCTTTTTTTAGCGGTGCTCAGTGAGATTACGAATCAGGAGCAACTGAAAGAGCGATCACAGCACAAGAACAACAAGTTAATGCAAAAAAGCAGGCATTTAACGCCTATCTTGACCAATATAATGATCTACAAAAAAAATTGGTAGACGACAACTCAAGAGGAGACAAGCAGGCTGCGAAACAGACAAATAAAAGCTTGGCTAAGCTCGCTGGAGTGCTTTCTGATCTTGAACAAGAAATCAATGCTGAAGTGGCGAAGCTCGCAGAATATAAAGAATACTATACTAAAGGAGAGCAAAAATACAACGAAGAATATCCAGCTCAAACTCCGAATTCTAGACAATATAAGAAATATAACTAGTTTCTCCTAACTCGCATACCGTCTCCGAAACTATAAAAGTAATATCATTTTTCCATAGCCTCTTGATATGTATTCAAGAGGTTTTTTCTTCCCATAAACGCCGAAATCAGCATCATCAGTGATGATTTTGGTAGGTGAAAATTGGTAATCAACTCATCTGTGAGATAAAAAAATATTCCTGGCCTGATAAATAATCTTGTTTGAATCATCATTTGCGATACTCAGTGAATATTTTCTGAGGGAAGAGGCTCTTGATCTGGGATAAATTCCTCAACAAGTTTTTGATCAATATCTTTTGTCAGATGGTCTCGCCACTTTTCTGTTTCAGGATCCAGTGATGGAGTCAGATTTTTTGATTTCAAAAATTTCCAAATATATGGCAAAGACTCTAGAAACCTGATCATTGTTGTTCCAATTGGTAGGAAGATTTTTCCTTGCTGTTTTGCCTGAGCGAGGGTTTTTCGGATATATGCTGGCAGGATTAGAGGCTCAAAATGGAGTTTTTGATTTGAAATAATTTCCTCAGAAACGGGCTTGAATGTTCAAAGACCAACATGCAAGCAGAGAAACTGCATTCAGATTTTTTTTTCTTTTAATTTCTCGATAAGCTCTGGTGTAAAATGAAGTGAAGCGGTTGGAGCTGCTGCAGAACCGATCTCCTGTGCAAAAAAAGTCTGATACCACTGCTCTTTTTCCTTTTCATATTTGATATAAGGAGGCAGAGGCATCTGGGCATATTTTTCTAGAAAAGATAAAAGATTGTCTCAATGAATCTGAAATTTAATCCCATTTTCAGTAAATTCCTGACTTTCTAAAAAAATAGTACCAGAAATCTGAACTTTGCTGCCAGGTTTGAAATTTTTACTATCTGAAACAAGACACTCAAAAGTATTTTCTGAGAGCAGCTGATAGACAAAAACCTCTCCTTGCTCCAAAATAAGCTCTTTGCCTGAGGCTCTGATAATTTTTACATTTTGAAGCGGAATTCTTGCTTTAAAGACCTTTGTTTCATTGAAAAAAAGGAGATATTCCTGACTAAGATGATTTGGAAGATCAAAAAAAGTTGTATGGTGAAAATTGTAACTATTATGTGAAGGGTCCGGCGTTGCTATGAGAAGTTTTGCATTATGAGCTGGAGAAGCCGGAAGCTGAGCAATATGTGAGGATGGAAAGTCATAGTCGTAGCTGGAGAGGAGGAGATCTGAACTAGTCATTTTTGAGAGGAAGGTAAGTAGATAATTAAAATCTATTTAGATTATAGGTGGGATTCCTTTCTTGCAATAGCAATGAATCTATCAAAAAATGCGATTAATTTTTCTACGACACGCTCTCTAATTTGCATTCTTGTTCATTCTGGATCAAAACGAGAGACTTTTGGAAGCAGCTGCGAAATTGCTATTCATGAAACTGGCAGAAAAGCATCTCTAAAAGCGTCTTTTACAAATTTGTAGGTTTCATCACGGTTTAGTTTTTCATCTTGAATAATTTTTTCTAGTTCTTCTGTTTTCTTTTTTTCAACGAAAGCTATCCAATCATCATCTACAGATGAGGATATTTCAAGTGTTTGAATAAATTGATTGATAAGATCTTTCTTATTACGGAGTTCAACACTAGATTCTATTGCTCTATTGATATCGGCTAATATCTCTTTATCTTTTAGATTATTTTGGTGAAACTTTTTAATAAGTTCTAAAATATAATCAATATTGACTTCTATTTGTTTAATAAGTTCCATTTCAAATACCAAATCGTCATTGATGTTTTCTTTTTCATCATCTTTTCCTTTCCTAAATTCATTATATAAATCGATATACCGGCTATGATAATCTTGAATATCTCTTTCTGTTAAAATTTCTTTTTTTTCGAATTCATCAAAAGTAGTCAAAATATTACGAATTTTTAGTATACCACTATAAAGTTTTATAAACTCTTTTTGAACTTTTTCTCATAAGATTCTCTCTCAGAGCGGAAATTTCTCCTGTAATTCTTTAACTAATGTAGTATATCATTTTACTTCTTCATTATCGGTTTTGTAACCATTATAATATTCATCAAAAGTTTTTAGTAATACAATTCCACGAGCTTCTTTATCTCCAAAAAGAGAAATAGCATCATTTGTTCTTTTTTCAAGATTGCGGAAACATACAATATTCCCAAAAGTTTTGACAGTATTTAATATACGATTTGTCCTTGAAAACGCCTGAATGAGACCGTGTAACTTCAGGCTTTTATCTACTCGTAAAGTATTTAAGGTTGTTGCGTCAAATCCTGTTAAAAACATATTTACAACTATCAAAATATCTATTTCTCTGTTTTTTACCCTTTGAGAGACATCTTTATAATAGTTTTGAAATTTATCTGAGGAAGTATCAAAAGAAGTTCAAAAAACCTGATTATAATCTTGAATTGCCTTTTCTAGAAAATCTTTTGAATTTTCATCAAGTGCACTCGTGTCTTCTGAATTTTCATCTATACTTCAGTCTGGTTCTTCTTCATTAGTTGAATAACTAAAAATGGTCGCGATCTTTAGTTGCTGATCGCTTGGTAAATCTTTAATCTGATTTTGAAACTCAGTATAATAAAGTTTTGCCATTTCAATAGAAGCAACAGCAAATATTGAATTAAATCCAGCTAGTCTTCTATCTTTGAGTATATAGAAGCTATTCCTCTTCGTCTTTTGATCAAAATGTTTACGAATATATTTTACAATGTTGTATATTCTTTTAGGATCAGAAAGAGCTTTTTTTCTGTCAATATCTTTTATCTTTTCATCTTCAATATTCTCAGCTTCTTTGAGTGTAGAAATATAATCTATTTTGAAGGGTAACACATTCTTATCTGCAATAGCATCTACTATCGTATAGGTATGTAGTTTCTCTCCAAATGCTTGCTCGGTAGTTCTTAGATTTGGATATCCACCAGAAGAGGAGTTGATTGCAAAAATAGGGGTTCCTGTAAATCAGAAAAGATAATATTTATTAAATGCTTTAGTTATAGCTTGATGCATACCTCCAAACTGTGAACGATGACATTCATCAAAAATCAGGACAATCTGCCCATTAAAAATACCATGATCTTTATATTTTTTGATAAATTTATCAAGCTTTTGGATTGTTGTAATGATAATTTTTGCTTTCGGGTCTTCTAATTGTTTTTTTAGTTTTGCAGTACTTGAATTACTATTTGCTGCTCCTTTCTCAAATTTATCATATTCTCTCATAGTTTGATAATCCAAATCTTTTCTATCAACGACAAAAAGTACTTTATCGATATAGAGCAACTTACTTGCGATTTGAGCTGTCTTGAAGCTGGTCAATGTTTTCCCTGATCCTGTAGTATGCCAAATATACCCCCCAGCCTCAATAGTTCCGTATTTTTTATAGTTTGAACTCACTTCAATTCTGTTAATAATTTTTTCAGTAGCGACAATTTGATACGGTCTCATTACCAAAAGCATTTTATCTACGGTGAAGACGCAATATTTTGTCAAAATATTTAATAAAGTGTGTTTTGCAAAAAAAGTTTTGGTGAAGTCTATTAAATCCGTGATTGGCCTATTGGTATAATCTGCCCATCGGCTGGTGAATTCAAAACTATTGCTTGATTTTTTACCTTTTTTGATTGGTCAGTTTTTTTGTTCATTGATATGAGAAAAACGAGTCGTATTGCTATAATACTTGGTATGAGTTCCATTAGAAATCACAAAAAGCTGAATATATTCAAAGAGCCCACTTGCTGACCAAAAACTTTCTCTCTGATAACGATTGATTTGATTAAAAGCTTCTTGTAATGCGATTCCTCTTTTTTTTAGCTCAATATGTACCAGTGGGAGCCCATTCACAAGTATTGTTACATCATAGCGATTCGTTCTCGTTCAATCTTTTGTTTCATATTGGTTAATAACTTGGAGGTTATTATTATGGATATTTTTTTTGTCTAATAGATAGATATTTTTTGTTTGTCCATTATCACATCCTAAATTTTTGATATAATCTTCCTGAATTGTTGTGGTTTTCTCTACAATATTTTGATTTGGATTTGCAAGTTCTTTTTCAAAAAAATCTTTCCATTCCTGATCAGTAAAGGTGAAATTATTCAGCTTTTCTAGCTGTTTTCTAAGGTTTAAAATCAAATCCTTTTCTTGATGAATGGGGAGATATTCATATTCTTGACTGACAAGTTGAGCAATAAACTCTTTTTCTAGATCGGCTTCACTTTGATAGTTCTCAGCCTTTCTTGGAGTAGGAATATACTCAGCAACGACCGTGCTTTGTGGATTCTGAGAAACGAGGTTAAATTCCGTGTTTTTCATCGTTTTACTTTTCCCATTTAAAATTAGTTATAAAGCTTTCAAAAGCTTCTGCTAGAAGATTTTTATCATCATCAGGTAGTTCTCTTCATTCTAATTCAGATAATCTATTATGACTATATATCTGAAGACAATGCTTTAGTCTTCCTTTATTATGATTATTCTCAAGACACTCGTCCCAGTCATTATATCATAAAAAATTTGAGGTCTTTTCAAGTAAGGCTCTAAATAAATTAAAATGATATTTTTCAATGTTTTGGGAAGTGATTGCATCTTGAATAATCTTTTTTAAAATTATATGATATCAAAATGGTGACTCATTTTGAGATTTTAAATTCAATTTATCGTTATTTCTTAATAAAATATATGATTCAAAATTATATTTTCATTTCTTTTTCCTTACTATTCTATTAATTGAATTTACTAATACATTAAAAAATAGAGCATGATGAGTTGTAATTAGAAATTTAATTTGATTATTTTGATTTGATTTTATAACCTCTATTAGTTTTAAAGCAACTGTTATAATTCTTGTGTCATCAATAGAGGAGACAGGATCATCTATAACGATATATTCTAAATCATTAAATTTATCTATAGATCTATCAGATTCATTTGTTGATAATTCCGAAACCACTTCCTCTAAAATTGTATAAAATACAGACCAGACAAAGATACTTTCTTCCCCTCTGGAAATTTTTATACTATCAGCACTATCATCATTACCAGATGCAATTTTAAATTTTACTTCCTCTCTGTCAAAATCAAAAGCTGGTTCAAGTTTTATTGCTGCTTCTCCCATAATATCTCTAAAATTATCAATAATTTGTACGTCTAGTCATTGATCTTGCACTAATTTTATAATTTCATGATTTTTATTAAAATGAAGAATGTAATTTTCATTATCCCATGTAAAAATATCTTCAAAAAAAGCATTATAAGATATTTTTTCTATTCATTCATTTTCTCAGTCTCCCTGGGTATTATCACTTTCACTGTTGCCGATTTGATTTGATAATCTCGTTTTCCCAATTCCATTAAAGGCATAGATGGCAATTATTCTTTTCTTGTCAGTTTGGGCATCAAGTTTATTTTGTATATTTGTTGCCACTTCTTCAAGGGAATTAAATTCTTCCATATTTATTCTTTTAAAGGTGTAAAAGTTAAAAGCTGATTTCTATAATATTCATATTGTTTTCTTCTTGCTTCTAGTTCAGCAGGAAGTCCAGTAGAAAGATCATTTACTAAAGTATCAAATTTATCAAGGATTGCAACGATTTCTTGTTGTTTTTCTAGATTTGGCTTTCAATTTTTGTATGGAATGGGGATTAAGAAATTTTTTAAATCTTGTTGTGTGATTTTAGGAATATTTCATTTTACTACCTTGGAAACATCAAAGACTGATAATGCAAAATAAATATATCTTAACAAAACCTGATCTGATTTTTTAGATAAAATATGGGCATGATTATTGACCCAAATCTTCCCATTTACCCAGTTTAAAACAGGTGATCAATCATTGTTTATTACACTACCATCCTCACCAAGTAGTATGAATGTTCAATCAAAAATATAATCATTAATATAATCCTGTATTCAGTTCGCTCAGTAATATGGATAGATTCCGGTTTGCCTTTTTACTTTTGAAATTGGTTTTCTCAAATTATCAAGGATATTTACTAATTCTTCTAATTTCTTCCATTCAACTTTTTCAAGCATCTTTTGGAAGACTTCAGCATATTTTTTACGTTCTTCGGTCGCAAGCCTTCTAAGTGTCTTGTCAATAATTTTTATGACTCTCTCTCTCAAATCTCAGTTCTTATCTGTAAAATCTAGCAAGAGATCACGATAGTATTCGTATTGCTGTTCTCTGAGTTTGAGTTCAGCAGGCAGTCATTCAGTTAAGTCGTTTGCAAGTTTATCAAAGTTATCTAGGACATAGACGATGGCTTGTTGCTGTTCTAATGGTGGATTTGGGATTTGGATTTTTTCAAGAATTGATTGAGTTAAACTTGGCCTTGTCGCTTTTAATGAAAACTTTTCTAAATCGATTGTAGAAATAAAATAATAAAAAAACTTGGGGTTTAAAACATGTTCATTAATCTCTGTATAATATACTGTATCTACATTCCAAAAAGGTTTTTCTAGATAAAATATATTAGAAATAGATCCTTTTCTTGGGATCAAAACTGTTGGTTTATCATAAGCATAAGTATCAACAAAAATCCCCATTTCTCCTCCACTACCATAAACTGGGATATCTCAAATACCTAAACCTTTTCGATCTTTTCCATTTTTAATTTTTACCACCTCTTCCAAAGTTTTCCACTCAATCTCATCTTTGTCAAACGCAAGAATCTGATTACGATAAAATTCATATTGACATTTTCTCGCTTCCAGCTCCGCTTCCAGCTCCGCTTCCAGCTCCGCTTCCAGCTCAGTAAAGTTATCAAGAATTTTTACGATTTCTTCTTGAACTGGGAGTGGTGGGCTGGGGATTTGGAAGTTAGAATATTTTGAAATCCAATGACGAGAGTGATCGGCAGGAGTAAAACTAATACATTTCATCGCATAATATATAAATCTTAATTTGAAATAACTATTTTCTCATTTACATCTGAGCATTTTCATCGCCGAGGATTTTATTTTAAAATCAAAATCTACCCAATGAAATGAAGTTGTAAAATCATCAAAAATAATTACTGGATTACCTTTATTAGCCATAAAAATTCAATCATCTTCATTTGTATATCAAAGTATAAAACTTTGTCCAGCTGTGAGTACCGGAGTTTTATAGTTATGGTCATACTTCGTTGATTTTACAATATATTTTGTTGGCTGTTCATAATCTAAAAGCTCCCCTAACTTCTTAAATTCTACCCCTTCAGTGCAGTATTGTTGGAGGAGTTGATTGAGTTTTAAATAGTTTGTCATAGGCTAATAAAAATTATTGTAAAGATTCTAAAAAACTTTTGAACAATAGTCCTGTTTCCTCATCAATGGTATACATAAAAGGATCCTTTTCGTAAATGCTACAATTATCATATTCTGAGATAGCTTTCTCAATAAGCTCTTTATTTGGTCAGCAAAGATACCAATCACAATTTTTAGGAATGCGGTATAGTGCAGTTCATTCCATTGATTCGCTTTCTAATCAATTTGGTCATACTGTCGTACGGTTATTACCTATTATTGCTCACGCTCAAAGAGGAATCACATTCTTATCTAAAAATTCTTGAGGGACATTTGCATCTGGATGAGGATATTCAATCACTAAAGCAATACTTTTACTTAAAGGGAAAAAAAGATTTGATCATGGAGTATCAAGAAACTCCGTTAAATTATTGCATTTTTGCCCATTAACTCTGACATGAAAAATTGAATCTCATATAAAAAATGGTTCATCTTCTGAGTGTAAGATCTTCCAATTCCAATGATCAGTAAGCAATCCCTGAAAAAAACGAGATAATTCAGAAATAACCCCATCGGTAATTGATGCTAATAGATTTAGCTCATCTTTCGTATTATTTATTCATTTTATTTCCCAGTATTTATGAAATAATATTTTCCAAAGAGAAAATTTCATAATATCTAGTAAGAGCTGTTTATCGTCTGGAGTAAAGTTATATTTTCTCTCTTTTACTTGTTTCAATATTTCATTAAGTAATGAAGTATATCTATTTTCAAAATTATTTCATAATTTCGTTTCGAGGTTATCAAATCGTCTCCCTCAATTCCTATTATCATGTGGTTCAAAATAATTAAAAACATCTTTCTCATAACCAATACTTTCAGTATTTCTTTCTCATTGATAGTGAAACTCTCAATCCTTTTTTTCAAAAAAATGAAGCCTTCAATTTCAATTACAAAAGTTCTTGGTATATCCCTGCCAAATAATATGACACTTTCTAGTTGTGGACATAACTATATGTTTTTAAGAAAAATAAATTTATCTCTCAATTGTTTTGTTATTTTTTTACCTTTTTTTCAATTTGTTTTTGTAATGATTTGGTGGCTTCTAAATACTCTTTTTCTACTGGTGAAAGTGTTTTTGCTTGATATTTACGATATTCCGATTCTGCTTTCTTAACTGCTTGTTGATGGCTTTTTGTCCCTGCATCTTTCAATACTCATTTCCCGTAATTTTCAGCAAATTTATCTAATTCATGAACCCAATCAATCATTTTCATAGGCACATGTTCTTGTGCTTTAAGTTCAGCAAGATCAAAAAAAGCTGAAACCATACGATTCAGGCGAAAGAGTTCATCTTCGGTTAAGTAATTTTTTGCGATAATTATGTCAGATTTTACGGGGATTTCTCCTGCAAAGTTCGTCAATCCCATAAATTCTTTTTCAGCATCTGCACGCTCATAAATCGTCTCTGCAGCAGTTTTTTGATTGGTAGCGTAATGGAGTTTATTTTGCACCATCTTAAAAAAAGATATCGTTTCAGGCGCATTTTTGTCATAATCTATACTAGTAGCATAGAGATCAAGCACTTGACGGTAGATTACTTTTTCACTACTGCGGATATCACGGATACGATCAAGCAATTCTTTCCAGTAATTTCCTCCAGCATTTCCCTTGAGCCTTTCATCATCCATGGTAAATCATTTGATGATGTATTCTTTTAATTTTGCAGTTGCTCGCTTTCTAAAATGAGTTCATTGCAATGATTTTACTCTATATCCGACAGAGATAATCACATCAAGATTGTAGTAATTAGTTGGTTTTGTAGAAAATCCGGAATTCCCGGATAATCTAATTTTTTGCATTGTTTCTTCTTGAAAAAGCTCTCATTCATCATAAATATTTAATATATGTTCATTGATGGTTTTTACGCTTTTATCAAAAAGAATAGCCATTTGCTCTTGAGTAAGCCAAACAGTTTCGTTCTCTAGTTGAACTTCCAACTTAAAATCTCCATCTCATCATTCATAAATAAGGAGGCTTCATCTTCCATTCATACCAAATAAATTTAAAATAAAACTATCTTTAAAACTAATTTCCTTCAATCTCCGCTACGATCTCCTCAATTGCTTTTCTCAATTTGGATTGCTTTTCTACAATCGCTGCAATCCTTGCATTAAGCTCTTTGATATCAATAATCTCCTTGGTATCTTTTTGCTCTACATAACTACTGACCGCAATATTGTAATCATTTTCTGCGATCGTACTATTACCTACAAGTTTAGAAAAATATTCAACATCTTGACGATCAATGTAAGCATTCAGAATTTTTTTACGATTTTCTTCGCTGAGAGTATTTTTGGCATTTCATCTAATAAATTCAGCCGATGCATCAATAAAGAGGGTTTTGTTATCCTTTTTGCTTTTCTTTAACACAATGATACAGGTCGCAATAGAGGTTCCAAAAAATAAGTCAGGAGGGAGCTGGATAACCGTATCTACATAGTTGTTTTCAATTAAATATTTTCTGATTTTTTGCTCAGCTCATCCACGATAGAGGACTCAGGGAAACTCAACAATGGTAGCGGTTCAACTTGTGGAAAGCCGTGAGAGCATGTGCATAGTAAAGGCAAGATCAGCTTTACTTTTTGGTGCTAAAACTCCAGCAGGAGAAAAACGAGGATCAGTGATTAAAAGCGGATTTTCATCTCATTCCCATCTGATAGAATAAGGAGGATTTGAAACAATCGCATCGAATGGTTCTTCATCTCGGTGTTTTGGATGTATTAAAGTATCTCCATGAGCAATATTAAACTTTTCATAGTTGATATCATGGAGAAACATATTGATACGACAGAGATTATAAGTAGTGATATTGATTTCTTGTCCATAAAATCAAAGTCTGACATTATCTTTTCCCAGTACTTTCGCAAATTTTAATAGTAAAGAACCTGAACCACAAGCAGGATCATAGACTTTATTTACTTCTTTCTTTCCTGCGGTGGTAATTTCTGCTAGGAGTTCGCTAACTTCTTGAGGAGTAAAGAATTCTCACCCAGATTTTCATGCATTACTTGCATACATGGTCATGAGATATTCATAGGCATCACCAAAGGCATCAATGGTATTGTCCGCATAGTTTCATAATTGTAAATCAGCAATTGATTCCAAAAGTTCAGTCAGTTTTTTGTTTCTTTGTTCTACGGTATTTCAGAGCTTATTGGAGTTTACATTAAAATCATCAAAAAGCCCTTTGATATCTTCTTCACTTTCGGTTCCATTAGCGGAAGATTCTATGTTTTTAAAAATCTTTGAAAGGGTTTCATTGAGATTTGGATCAGTTTTAGCATGCTTTACTACATTAACAAAAAGCTCGCTTGGTAAAATATAAAATCCCTTTTCTTTGACCGTGTCAGCTCTCCCATATTCAGCCTGTTCGTCCGAAAGGTTCGCATAGTTAAAATTTTCATCAGGCTCATTGTCGTTGAGATATTTTGTAAGATTCTCACTAATAAAACGATAAAAAAGCATTCCAAGCACATACTGCTTAAAATCCCAACCGTCAACAGATCATCTGAGTTGATTTGCAATTTGCCAAATAGATTTGTAAAGCTGAGCTCTTTCTTGATCTTTAATTAACATGAGTTGTATAATAAAAAAATAAAGATGGAAGCAACTCTACTTCTTGGCTTTTGTTGCAGTTTTTTTTGCGGTAGATTTTTTAGCTGCTGTTTTTTTAGTAGCTACTTTTGATCATCACTCCTCTCAGATTCCGATAATTTTTAGACAATCCTCCAAGGTTAGATCGGTTGCATCTTTTCACCCTTTAGGAATTTTATAATTTTTCTTGGCATACTTGATATAAGGACCATAAGGTCAATTCAGAATTTGGATTTCTTCTCCCGCGCATGCAAATACATTAATATTTTTATTGGCTTCAAGGGTGATTTTTGCCTCAATCATCGGTATTGCCTCATCCAAGCTAATAGAAAAAGGATCTAAACCTGAATCTTTTTTAATAGAAACATAGAGATTTTTATATTTTACATACGGTCAAAATCTTCCAGTTGAGGCAAGCACTTCTTCTCCATTGTAGGTTCAAAGCGATCTTGGAAGTGCAAAAGCTTGCAAGGCCTCATCAAGCGTGATTGTTTCAATTGTTTTTCCAGCTGGGAGCGATGCAAATTTTTTGTCTTCATCATCTTGCTTTCCGATCTGGATCATTGGACCATATCTTCCCATTCTTGCAATAACAGTTTTTCAGCTCACGGGATGAATTCAGAGTTCTCTTTCTGTATTTACCCTTTCCTTACCTGTAGTTTCGACAACTTGTTCATGAAATGGCCCATAAAACTCGGCAATCATTTGATTTCGCTTTTGATGCCCAGTAGCGATCTGATCAAACGCTGTTTCAACATTGGCTGTGAACCCATAATCCATAATATCTGAAAAATTCTGATTCAGAAAATCAGTCACAATCATTCAAATATCACTTGGGAACATTTTTTGTTTCTCAGCTCAAGTCATCTGCTCTCTTTCTTCTTTTATGATTTCATTATTTTTGAGCAGAAATTCAAAATATTTTCTCTTTTCTCATGGTCTATCTTCTTTGAGTACATATCCTCTTTTAAGAATAGTAGAAATTGTCGGAGCATAGGTTGATGGTCTACCAATCCCTTGTTCTTCAAGCTTTTTTACTAGGCTTGCCTCTGTATATCTTGGTGGATGTTGCTTAAACTTTTGGCTCGCGAGGATTTCTTGCTCAGAGAGGCTATCTCATTGATTTAAAGCTGGCAGCATTCCTACAATTTCTTCATCATCTTCATTATCGGTTCCCTCCATATAGAGCTTTAGGAAACCATCGAACTTGATCACTTCTCCAGTAGCCTCGAAATGATACTTATCAGTAGAAGAAATCTGAATTTTTGCCTTGGTTTTTTCTAAAATAGCAGGTGCCATCTGAGAAGCAATTGTCCTCTTCCAAATCAATTGATAGAGTTTTTTTTCGCTCGCGTCAGCCCCAGCAATAGTATTCTCCATATGAGTTGGTCTAATACATTCATGCGCTTCTTGAGCTCCTTTTGATTTTGTAGCATAATGTGTAGGTTTTGAGTATTTTTCTCCATATTGGCTGATGATTTGGTCTTTTGCGGCTTGTATAGCAAACTCTGAGAGGTTTACCGCATCAGTTCTCATGTAAGTAATATGTCCTGCCTCGTAAAGCTTTTGTGCGACTTGCATCGTTCTAGAAACAGAAAATCAGAGCTTTCTACTAGCTTCTTGTTGAAGTGTTGAAGTAGTAAAAGGTGCTGATGGAGCCTTTTTTCAAGGTTTTACCTCTATGCTATCTACTTGATAACTCGCACCTTTGAGAGTTTCAAGGAGCTTGAGTGTTTCAGCTTCTGACTTGAGCTGCTTATTGAGCGTCGCAGAGAGTCCCTTCTTTGCTGATGTAAGAAAAGATCAAACTACCTTATAGAAACTTTCACTATCAAAAGCCTGAATTTCTCTCTCCCTTTCAACAATAAGTTTTACCGCAACAGACTGAACTCTTCAAGCTGAAAGTCAGGTTTTGATCTTTTTCCAAAGTACTGGCGAAAGCTCAAATCAGACCAACCTATCTAAGACTCTTCTCGCCTGCTGTGCATCTACAAGATTAAGATCAATTGTCCTTGGATTTTTAACGGCATGCTCGATTGCATTTTTTGTAATTTCATGAAAAACAATTCTTGGTGTAGTCTTGATATCAAGACCAAGCTGATTTGCGATGTGCCATCAAATCGCCTCTCCTTCACGGTCCTCATCGGTTGCGATCCAGGTTTGATCTACTTTTTTTGAGATTGCTTTAAGTTCAGAAAGCACTCTTTTTTTGTCCGGAGAGACCACATATTCTGGACGAAAATCATTTTGAACATCAATTCACAAACCTTTTGTTGGGAGATCAACGGTATGACCATAGGAAGCCTTGACTTCAAAATCAGCTCCGAGAAATTTTTTAATGGTCTGTGACTTTGCTGGAGACTCCACAATGACAAGGTGTTTTGGCATAATGATAGATTTTAGGTAAAAAGATCGTTTCTTGGTATACGGAAATTATTAGGGACTTCAAGCGGAAATAAAAAAAGCAAAGAGAAGTTTAATCATAAAAAAAGTAAAAATCTGATTTTTTCTCTTTTCTAGTATTTTTTTAATAAAAAAATCCTCTGGAAAATCCAAAGGATTTTTCTGCTGAGAACTACCCAGCGAGTTTTGATAATCTAGCTCGAGAATTTCATCTTTAAGAATGCGAGTTTCTGCCTAATGCGGATCATCTGAGCCTGATATATCTCAGAAGTTGGGGTGTTTAATCTCAGTGCCGAGAGATCAATTCCTAGAGAGGCAACAGATCGCTCATCTTCTCTCGAGAAATCAATTCCTCCAGATAAAACATACTCTAAGATTTTAAGCTGACTTTGTTCAGTCTTTATCGGACAAGATTCCACGCGAGGACTTTTCTTTATCTCCACCCGAGGACTTTTCTTTATCTCCAGCAAAGGAGGAGGCAATATTTTTCTCTGCTTTACTTCTCCAAGTAGTTTTTGCATTTTATCTGGATAAAGCTCCCTAAGTTTTGGTATGATGTGAGATTTCACATCCTCAATCAGCACTTTAACTCTGAACTGATTTTGTTCGAATTTAGTATGATTTCTGAGCTGGATGTGATAAATCTTTGCGAAATCCTCAATATCCTTGAAAAGAATATTGGAAGCACACCAACCTTGACGTCGGTAGGCAAAAGCAACGACAAATTCTAGGAACTCATCTATATCCACATTCCTTCCCTGAGGGCAGGCACTGAGCGTGTGGTTCGCATGTTCTTCAGGACAAGCAACTCGCTTCCTGATTTTTTTCCGTTTTAAAAGATGGGAATTTTGATGCATAATTACTAAATTTTATGATTTTTATTTATTGAATATTTATCAACCTGTACAAAAACAAAAAATCTGATTTTTTACCTTTTTGTAGTAAAAAGTCGGATTTATATCTGTTAATGAATCTACTGACAAGATAAATATAGCCATTTGTATGAGAATGTCAACACTATTGTGAGAAGCGATTTCTTAGGTTTTTCTCTTGCAAAGAGAGGTCCTTTTCCCTATACTGGAGGCGATTTATTTGCAGGGGAAATACTATGAGAATAGGACTCATCTGAGCAACAAATGCTGGGAAATCTACACTTTTTAACCGCCTTATTGGGCAATTTAGAGCGATTGTAACGGATATCCATGGGACAACCATTGATATTATTTCTCATACTTTGGAAGTTGACAATCTCTGAAAGATGACTTTTTTCGATAGTCCAGGACTAGGAGATTTTAGTGATGAGGTTCCTTTTATAGAAAAAATCATCAAAAATTCTGACCTTCTCTTGTTCGTAATTGATGATAGTGTGTGAGTTTCTGCAAAAGATCAACATATTTTGCAAATGATCAGAGAAAATAATATGCAAGATCAGACTTTTCTCATTATCAATAAGCTTGATGTAAAATGGAAAGTCAATGAGATTGATCTAGCAATTGCGGATTATTATGATCTATGAGTTGGGAAAGTAATTGGAATTAGTGCAAAAAAAGAAAGAAATCTCGCTGAACTTGAAGATGAACTCAGAACTTTTTATAAAGAGTGGAGAAAATCGCATTCAGATGAAGAATATAGCACAAATGAGCCAACGCATAAAGGAATCGGACTTGCCATCGTAGGGAAACCAAACTCAGGGAAATCTACGCTTTTGAATACTCTAGTTGGGAAAGAACTTGCAAAGGTTGAGGATAAGCTAGGTACAACGAGAGACTATGTCGTAGGGGAATTTAAGTCTATGGGGAATTGGTATACTGTCTATGATACTGCGGGGATCAGAAAAAAATGAAAAACACATGGAATTGAGAAAATTGCGTATGATAAGACCTATGCAATGCTTGAGTATCTTAGACCTGTTGTACTCTTTATGATTGACTGTACTCAGGGGATTACGCATAGAGATATGACACTTTTACAGGAGATTGCTGGACTTGGATTACCAATGATCTTTTGTCTGAATAAATCTGATCTTGTAAAAAAAGAAGCTATTGATTCAATGATTAAGTGAGCTCAGACCTATCTTGATTTTGCAAAGCACATTCCAATTGTACCGATTTCCGCTCTTCATGGAGAAGGACTCAAAAACCTTTTTAAGATGGTATCTATTCTTCAGAGTGAAAATCAAAAGAGAATCTGAACTAATGAACTCAATAAGGTTCTTAATCAAGAGCAAATCCAAAGACCAGCTCGCTTTCCTAAAAATAAAGTTTGTAAAATCATGTATGCAACTCAAATCGCTGTTGATGCACCAACCTTTATGGTCTTTGTAAATCACAAAGCAAGAGCGAATTTTGCATTTAAAAAGTGGATTGAGAATGCTTTGAGAAGGAATTTTGGATTTGTTGGAGTACCTCTAGTTATTAAATTCCGCGAGAGATGAGAAAACCAAGAAGATCGTCCAATGCCATGAATCTCTCTCAAATCACTTAGAAAAGAACAGGATGCCCGCCAAGCAAAGATTGATAGAAATCAAGCGAAGATCCTTGTCAAAAGGCAAAAGAAAAAATAAAGAAAAAGCTGATTTTCTCTATGAGAGTCAGCCTTTTTTATTCCTTTGTTTTTTTATTCCTGTCTATAGGAAGCTACAAAATCTAGTCTTCTAGGGCTAATTTTATTTTTTAGTAGAAAAAAGTAGGGCTCCCAAGTTTTTTTTACTTCATTGTTTGGGAAAGCTATTGAGGAGAAAAGGGCTCACAATAGGGGATCCTCATTTTCAAAATCCAGGTTTTTATCGACATTTTTCTTTGCTAGAGAGTAAGCTTCTTTTGAGTAGGGAAGTTCTCGTTTTTCTCATCATCTCTCTAAGTAAATACTATCTGGAGTGATCTTTATACCAATAGAAATATTACTTTCTCAAGCTAGAGGAGAATGGAATTCAAGTAAGATTGCGAGGCTCTGCTTTCTATGAACCTGATTGATGAAATCCTTCGTAGTATCAAAGAAAAAACAATCGTCTCTTTGAGATTTCCTCTGGAGAATTTCTTGGAGGCTCGCCCAAGACTCATCTGTAAAACGAGTCACACTAGGATCAATTGTTAAAATCAGTTTTTTATGAACTTTATTGATTCATCAGGTATCTACTACAAAGTTTTCCATCTCTCCATCTGGTCTCCTGTGTTTTAGTATAACTCCAGAATGCCTGTTTGTTCCTTCATTAAACATATAGATATAACTTTCAATGGGAAGTCCCGCCTCTTGCAAGCGGTCAAAAATATTTTTCATAAATACTGATCGATAATGACAAGAAGCTCCATTCATATTTGCATTAAGGAAAAGTTCTTCATCTTCCGAACGTGGATAGATATTATTTACTAATTGATCTCATAAGCTTGATTCATTATAAATATCAAGCCTCACGTTTGGTGCTGAGTTATAGAAATTTCTGAGATGACAACTAGCAAAAAGATTATTAAAAAAATTACATACCTCATTAAATATCTGCTGATGGCGTTGCGGATATCTCTGGAGAAAGCCAGTAAGGACATTCATAGTTTTATCTATTGTCTCATCAATAGATTCGAGAGACTCTAAGGGATCTATTGTATCCCTCAAAGCTTTTTCAAGTCTCTTCGCAATTGTTGTGGAAAGATGAGGAGTGCACGGTCTATTCTCTCGAAAATTTTCAGAGGTATTTGCTGGGTAATTTGATGAGGTTCTCGACATTCTTAGAGATTAGATGATATAAAGAGTTTTCTATCTGATTTTTTAATCTTTTCCAGAAAAAAGACTAGCTTCTCCTTAAGTATAGCCAATTTTTCAAAAAAAACAAAAAATCTGAAAACAAATTTCGCATCGCTTCAAGTTGAAATAAAACTCAAAATCCCTATCTTTTGAGTGAAAATACTCAGCTTTTTTTATTTTTTCTCTCAGTGATGAATCTTACGATCAAAAGCTACCTTGAGGGTATCCAAACACATCAATTTAGCGCAAAAGAGGTAGTAAATCATTATCTTCAAAAGTCCAAACTTCTCAATCCAAAACTCAATGCTTGTGTTCGTTTCAATCAAAACTATATTGACCAGCACTTGGAATCATTTTCTCAAAAATCCCTTGCAGCACTACCAATTATGGTCAAGGATAATATTTTGATCCAATGAGAACTCACAACCTGCTGCTCAAAGATGATGGAAAATTATGCTGCACCCTATACCGCAACCTGTATGCAAAACTTAGAAGAAGCCTGAGCTTTGATGATCGGACAAACCAATATGGATGAATTTGCGATGGGAAGTTCAACTGAATCTTCAGTCTATGGTCCCAGTTACAATCCTTACTGAGAAAATCGTATCCCTTGAGGAAGTAGCTGAGGTTCTGCTGTTGCTGTAGCCGCTGATATGGCAATTGCTGCCTTGGGAACAGATACAGGATGAAGCGTTAGGCAACCTGCTGCTCTTTGTGGAATCGTTGGGTTTAAGCCAAGTTATTGAGCAATTTCTCGCTATGGAGTCGTTCCGATGGCTTCTTCCCTCGATCAGGTTTGAATTTTTTCAAAAACAGTTGAAGATGCTCAGCTTCTTTTGAGTATTCTTGCATCAAAAGATACCCATGATTCAACTTCTTCTGCTCATGCAGAGGGCTTAAAAAATATTGAAAAATCAGATCTAAAATCAGTTCGTTTTGTTGTGCCAGAGGAAGCGCTTAATGATGGACTCGATCCACAAATCAAGGCACTCTTTCTTGAAAAAATCGAATCCCTAAAAAATGCAGGTCATAGCGTAGATATTCAGTCTCTTCCCATCCTCAAGGAATCTCTCGCGATTTACTATACCTTGATGCCGGCAGAGGTGAGTACTAATCTTTCTCGTTTTGATGGGATTAGATTTTGACATCAACAAAGTACGCTTGAATGCTCAAGTTTAGATGAATATTATGCGAAGGTAAGAGGAGAGTGATTCTGACCAGAAGCCAAGAGAAGAATCCTCCTCTGAACTTTCGTCCTCAGTTCAGCAAACTACCAAGGATATTATCTCAAAGCTCTCAATGCACAAAAAAAACTCAAATCTGATTTCTCTCAGCTTTTTGAAAAGTATGATGTGATTCTAACTCCTACAACTCCTGAACCAGCTTGGAAGCTAGGATCTAGAACTAATGATCCTCTCAAAATGTATCTAGCAGACCTCTATACAGTTCCTGCAAACTTGGCAGGACTGCCTGCACTCTCAGTTCCAATGGGATGGCTCGAGGATCAGGGAGAGAAATTACCAGTTGGGATACAGCTGATGGGAAATAAATGGTCTGATCAGAAACTCCTCAATATCTGAAAACTTTTTGAAGAAAATACGAGTTTGTAATATTATTTTCAATACGCTATCAAAAAAAAGAAAAGGCTGATTTCAGCTTTTTTTTCTTTTGCAAAAATGAGAGAAAAAAGTATACTCAGTCCATTTACTCTTGCTTATGTGTTATTATGATCCATAATGTCCTCAAGATCTGAAAGATCAAACGAATCTACCTAACAAAGCCAAATCAACAAGAGATCCAAGAGACGATCAAAGGTCTAGATCTTCACGAGATGATTGAGCAGGATATCTTGGAGCCAAATGCACATGACAAGATCGATATTTATGATGATTGTATTTTTTTGATTATTCATTTCCCAAAATACAATGAGAAGCTAGGAAAACATATTTCTAATGAGATGAATATTATCCTAGGAAAAGACTTTATTATCACAATCACCAAGTATCCAACCAATAATATTGAAAAGATTAGACAGCAATACGAGGAAGAAATCAGAGAAGAAGGAGCTGATGCAGAGGAATATAAGGTTTCACCTTACTATATTCTCTATAAGATATTTGATGTGATGTATGACAAGATCTTGCTCAGCTTGAATAGATTCAATCTAGATCTCATGGAGATGGAAAAACAGGTTTTTGACAAGAGTTTCGTTGATGCTAATCTCCTCAGAAAAGTGCTTATCAAAAAGAGAAATGCCGTTTTGCTCAAGACAATCATCACTCCTCAGGAGGAAATCCTCGTTGAGCTCCAAAAGGCAACTGCTCACTTCTACGAGTGAGATTTGGATGTGTATTTTGAGGATCTAGAGTATAAAACAAGTAAAATCCTAGGACATATCTCGATTATCCACGAAAATATTGAGTCAATCTGAGAAGTTTTCCATACATTGACCAATATGATGACCAATACAAATATTGGAATATTGACGGTTTTGACAGTTGTAATCTGAGTAATGACGATGGTGAGTGGAATATTCGGTATGAATGTTCAGCTTCCTCTCTCATCAAATCCTTACGCTTTCCTCATTTTGATTGGAATCATGCTTGGACTCGCAGCAGTGATTATCCGAGTCTTTAAAAAGAAAAAATGGCTCTAAAAATCAGATTTTGTTCTTTTATTTCTCTTTTTCTCTTCCCTCATGCGTCAAAAGAAATCCTCATCTCCTTTTTTGAAGGTAGTTATTCTCTTGCTGATTGTTGTGGTAGCTACCTATTTTTGGACTAAGAGTGCCTACAATCAGCCAATTACGTATTCTTCTGAGACAAAAATCACTATCGAAAAGTGAGATACCATTGCGAGTTTTTATGCACATCAGTCAGGAATTGAGAAATTTTTTACAAAACTCTGGCTAAGAAACAATTCCTCTCTCCTTCCAAAACTTCAAGAGGGGACCTATCTTCTTTCAGGAAGCTATCAAAAAGCAGAGCTCTTGACTCTGATAAACAAGTGACCAGAAAAAACCTATCAGCGTCTTACCTTGCTAGAGGGGCGATCAATCTATGATATTGATCAGTATCTCGCTAATAAAGGTATTTGCTCGCCTGGAGACTTTATTACGAAGGCAAGTGATCAAAGTTATATAAACGAACTTAAAAATCAGTTTTCTTTTCTTGCGATGATCCCAGCAGGAAAATCACTTGAGGGTTTTCTCTATCCAGATACCTATTTTATAGATCAGAATTCTGATCCGCTCGATCAGCTCATCAAAGCACAGCTCAAAAATTTTAATGAAAAAAACTGGCTTCCAAATCAAGAGGAACTCAAAAATTTCAGCCCAGCTGGTATAAATCTTCAAAACTATAATGCACTCATTCTCGCCTCAATTATTGAAAATGAGGAGAAAAATACTGAAAATAAACCTACAATCGCAGGAATATTTATCAATAGACTTCAGAAAGGTATGAGGCTGGATGCGGATGTGAGTCTCTGCTATGGGCTCAAGATTACCTACGATAAATGTAGAGCTGCCATTGTCCCAAATCTCAATAATCGTGAAAATCTCTACAATACAAGAGCAAATACTGGATTGACTCCAACCCCAATTTCCTCTCCTACACAGGCAACACTTTGAGCACTACTAAGATATAAAAAATCTGACTATCTCTTTTATCTGCATGGTAGTGATGGACAGATCTACTATGGAGCTACTGTTGAGGAGCACAATCAAAATAAGATCCATCTTTAATTCTTATTTCTCTATCCCATTATGAAAAAAATCTGAATTTTGACTGCAATGCAAGAGGAAGCTCAGCATATTATCAATCTGCTAGGTCTGAAACCTAGCTCAACCCTCAAAAATATTAGTTTCTTTGAAAATGAAGAATATGTGCTTGCGCTCTCAGGAGTTGGGAAGATTCAAGCAAGCATTGCAACAACAGCGCTCTGCTCTCGTTATGATCTTAAGGCGCTTATCAATATTGGAATCGCTTGAAGTCTCCTCTGAAACGAGGCTCAAATCTGAGATGTATTTCTTGTGCAAAGGATTAGGCAGCATGATATGTATCTGCCGTTTGATGGTGAACATCTCAATTATGCAAAATGAGAAATTGAACTCTCTACCATAGAAATCGAAAAATCTGATTTCTCTTTTCAGTTTAGAACAGGAGCTTTGTGCCTTACAGGAGATCAATTTCTAGATGATCAGTCTCTTACTCAGAAACTCAGAGCTGAAACGAATGCTGATGTGGTAGAAATGGAGGCTTTTGCGTTTGCTAGTGCTGCTCGTGAATTTTGATTGCTTGAACAGAGCTACAGTATCAAGGCGATCTCAGACGGAGCAAATAATGAATCTCAGCTTGCTCATATGGATAACTTAGACTTTGCAATGGAAAATAGTATTCAAGTGCTCAAAGAACTCCTCAAAAAACTGAAAAATATCTAATAATCAAATTATAAAAAGAGAGAATCGTGATTCTCTCTTTTCTTATTACTAAATAAACTTGCTCTTATTTGATTCTCGCAGCGAGATATGCTAGACCTAAAGCATCTGCAGCATCGTTGTATTCTGGGAGCTCCTGAAGTTTATAGAGCTTCATTATCGTTTTTTGTACAAGGATTTTTTCAGCTTTCCCATTCCCTGTGATGTATTTTTTGAGTTCAATAGGGGTAAATTCTTTGATCTTGATTCAGTATTTGAGAGCCATTGCCAGAAGGATCCCTCTGATTCCATAGACAAACTCTGCATTATTCTGATTAAATTTCGTGAAAAAAAGCTTTTCCATACAAATAATTCTGATTTTTTGTGTCTTGAACATCTGCTCAAAGAAGTCCATAATTTGTACCATCCTTTGAAATTGATCTTCTCTACTAGGAGAAACTTGCTTTTGAAGAAGAATTCCTGAGTCTATGATTTGCAAATCCTGAGTTATTAGTGCATACCCAAGCTTTCTCACTCAGGGATCTAGTCATAAAATCATGTCTGCTTAAACAAGGTAAATAAAGAATAAAATCTGGCTACTGATCAGCTTTTTTAGCTAATTCTATCGTTGAATCTCGGATGTTCATTGACTGAATATCACTATTGTGGGTAATCGTATAAAATTTGAGCGTCCTTTGTTTAACAAAGTCAGTCAGAAGCTCAGCAACCTTAGCTACTGTTTCATTATCTAGGTTATTGATTGTCTCATCTAGGAAAAGTAGTCTTGTCTTAAGATGAGAAGAGATCGCAAGCATCCAAACAAGCTTCAAAATCGTTCTCTGCCCTCAGCTTAGGCTCTTAACTTCCCTTTCTCATTTGCTATCAATAATCTTGGTTTCCAGCTCTAGTTGTTCACTGGTTTCTTTGAGCTTTATACTGATCTGATAGTCCACAACATTCACGAGATACGTATTGATGATTTCACTCAGAACTGGCAAATATTCACTCAAAACAAACAAAAGCAGTTCCTTATTTAATATTGTATACAAATTGCTAAGAATCTTCTCTTCTTCTGTGAGTTTCTTGACCTTGAGTTGAAGGGTTTTGTAGTCTTCAATAAGATTTCTGAGTTCTTGAATTTTAGCCTGATAACTATTTGCTGTTTTTTCAATCAAATCCCGTTCCTGAACTGGATATTTCTGAATATTTTGCTCTAGTTGTCAAATCTTACCTTCTAGCTCAGATTTCTTAGTTTCACCCTGTGAATATTGCTGTTGAAGTGCAATATTCTCTGATTGTAGGCGCAGTTTCTCTTGTTGATTCTGCTCAGTCTGAGCGAGTAATTCTTCCTGCTTGAGAATTTGCTGATCTAGTGCTTGAATACTCTTTGCTAGTTCTGAATATTTCTCAGATGCCTCCGTAATCTGTTTATAATTGATGCTTTGCAAAAAAGTTTTCAAAAATCAGATTTTTTTTGTATTTTCTTGTTCCTCCAGGGAAAGTTTCTCACGCTCTTTTAAGAAAGTTTCATTCTGCTCCCAGTTGGCAAGCGTAAGTTTACATTCTTCAATCTGGTTCAAAATCTGAGAGCTAGAAATCTGCTGTTCAATCTGTTGTTTTTGAGCGAGGAGCTGCTGTTTTTCCTGCTCTCTTTGTTCAAAATGTTGCTTATTGATCACTGTAATAAATGGGCAGTTCGCTCAAATCTTTTCACAAGCAAAAATCTGCTCCTGCTGTACTCTTTCCTCAAATTGTTGAAGCTTCTGCTCAATTTGCTGGAGCTGTTCTTGATAAAAACGATACTGATTTTCAAGGTTGAGGAGCTGGTTTTCTACCTTTTGTTTTTCAACTTGCTGCTTTGTAGTGAGATTTAAGACCTGAGAAGCTACGAGTTCATTGGCTTTTTTGAGATTTGTTCCTAGTGTGATCAATTCTTGGACAAACTGCTCGTTATACAGCAGACTAAAATTTTCCCTATGTCCAAGCTCAAGTATGCTATGATACTGAGTGTAAAAAGTCTGCAACTCTCTGCTGAAAGATAGTTGTTCCAGCTTCTCCTGCTGGTTTGCGATATCGGACTTTTGTCTTCTTAGTTCTCAAAGGAGCTCTGGATTTGTATTCGCCAAAAGTCAGTCTATTTGCTTGATTTTATTCTCATTTGATTGAATCGTATTGAAGAAATGAGAAATCTGATTTTTGATTTCGGTTAATTGTTGGTTTTGAAGTCAGAGTTCAGTCTTTTCCGCAGAGAGAATCTCGCGTTTTGTTTTCAAAAATTCTGCAATAGATGGCAAAAATTGCGTTAATTTTTCATCAAGCTCAAAATTTTGGATTCCGAGCTGCTGAGAAAATCCCTCCAATTCTTCAATAGTTTCTAGACTTGAACTTAAGTATTCAGCTATTTCACTAAATTCTTGTAGTTTTCTAAAGAGAGCAAGCATTTCCTGGAGTCCTGAACTCAGTTTCCCCTCTGTATGAGAAGTGTCTTGATAGGCTTTAATCTGATATTTTACTTCATTTCTTTTATCTTTTACGATTTCTTTAGTTTCTTCAATTCCCATCAGACCAAATACATTTTTGAGAACCTCAAGTCTCTTTGCAGGCTGCATCTCAAAAATATTCTCTGCATCTTGCAGAAGGATTGTTGTGCTAGAAAATACCTCAATTGGCGGTAAAAGTGTATTCAATTGAGCTTGAAGATCAGCCTCATTCTTAAAAGGAATCTCTTCTAAGGGAATATTTTTTGAGAGCAAAAGCTCCTGAATATCCGTATTCTCCTGAAGAATTTCTCAGACACAGAGCTTTTCAGTGAGCTCTTCACTTGTGAGGGCGATTTGAAAGAGCTGAGACGCACAGCTATCTTTTGACTTCCCGTGTTTAAGTGTTCTTATAACGAGAAAAACCTGACCATCAACCTCGAAAATCAGCTTTATCGTCCCAATTTTTGATGGAATATTGAGAAGATTTCTACTATTTGATTTATAGAGACCATAGGTAATACCATCAAAAAAAAGAAAACTTTTTCCACTCCCAATTGGAGCTTTGATCAAATATTTTCCTTTCTCAAAAAAAAGCGATATTTTCTTATCTCTAAATGGACCAATATTCCAATAACTCACAGCAATCAGATCTAGCATAGGAAGGATATTTGAAAAATATGAATATCTACAGCATACGAAAACTGATCTTTCTTTCAAGATCAACTCTTTTTTTATTGGTAATAAATAAAAAAATCAGATTTTTTATTTTCTCTTGACATTTATTAGAGAATATATAATATATCCTTTACTAAAATAAAATGAATGTCAAACGAAAAAAGTTATTGTCTATGGAAAGGGTAAGAACAATTGAGGAAAAGGCACATTGCCTTAGTAAGCTTGTAAACTCTATTGGTAATCCAGAGGATGAAGTCCTTTGGGCAGAATACGCAGCCAATGGAAAGAGCGGTGTTGTAAGCTATATAGAAAAGCAGCTTACTGAACTCTTGGATGATATCCTTGAGCGTCGAGTGTCTATCGATCATTTTAAGGTCGAAGATGCTGAAGTTCTTTGTAGAGTCTTTGAATGCGATAAGATTGACCAAGAACTTTGCAGTGCACTTTCTCACCATATCTATGGTGCGGATGAGAGAAGTCGGTATTTCTGTTGAAATACCGATACCCTCACTGTGTGAGGGAAATGCTATTTCTAAACGGAAGGTCCTCTGTATCAGAGGGCTTTTTTCGATAAAAAAAATTAGGCATCAAAACCAATAAAGAGCAATAAATCAAAAAAACTGACTTTCAATAATGAAAATCAGTCTTTCTTTCTTATCTTTTTCTAACCATCTTTTTCATTTTCGTCCTTGTCCATCCTGAAGAAGGAGCAATAACCATTTCTGATCCACCAGATGGTGTTCTAATATATCTATATCCATCAGGATCGGTTCTGAGTCTGGTTTCCCAGCAGACTTTCCTTCCTCTCAAAAACCAGTGATATGTGGAACCTTTCCCATTAGTGTAGATTCCAACAATCCCAAGCTCTTTTGCTTCTTCAAGTTCAAGCTTTCTCTTAGGATAGTCAAATCTCTTTGCCCCCCTGATTCTACTTGCTTGTTTCGCCTGTTGAGCTTTTTTCTTCGCGATTCCCTGTTTATTTGTCCTACTCGCCATAGTGTTTTCTCGTTAAATAAGTTTAAAAAAGAGATGAAAATTCAGATTTTTCTTATTTTGAACTAAGTACTACCGGTTTATCCTTGTGAAACCACATATCTCGCTTAGCCTTGAGCAGTACTCTATATTGAATTACATACTGTACTACGCTAAAGAGCGAAGTAACAAGCAGATATAATCCAACTCCTGACGCAAAATTCCAAACGATTGTTCCCATCATCAAGGTCATCATTACATTCATGATTCCCATCATATTGCTCATGTTCGGCATTTTTACACCATTTGGCATAGTTTGTTGTCTATTTTGTGCCTGAGTAAGTGAGGTAAGCTGAAATTGAAGGAAGTTTAACCCTGCAACAATAATTGCTAGGATAATGTTATGATTCTCAAAGAGATTCATTCCAAGAAAAATCGGATCAATATTGTCTTTTACATTCAGATAGCTATTCCCAAAACTTCGGAAGAAGCTGTAAAGCCATTCATGTGGAACTTCTCCAGCTGCAAACTTAACAATCACTCCATACAGTCCGATAAATACTGGTAATTGCACCAAAAGTGATAGACATCCTTTGAGCGGACCGGCTCCTTCTTTCTTGAGGAGTTTCATGGTTTCTTCAGAAAGCTTTTTAGGATCATCTTTGTACTTTTCCTGAAGAGCCTCCATCTTTGGTTGAATATTACTCATTCCTTTTGACATATTCGCTCCAGCGATACTATTTCTCAGGAGTAGGAGTCTTACTAAGATTGTCAAAAGCACAATCGCAATACCCATATTCCCTCAGAAGATCGCTAGAAATACGATCAAGAGGTTAAAAATTGGACGAGAAAGGAGCTCTGCCCAAAGCATACCAAATACATTCATCACTTTTTATTTTCTATCAAATAAAATTAGATCTTCATTACTTCATCAATTTTTACCTTTACCACAGTATCAATTTGAGTTGATCGCTTTTTTGTGAGCTCATCAATATTTTTTTCATTTGCTTTATGGGTATCTTCTGAGATCTCCTTAGCAGTAAATGATTTTTTAGTGTCAGACATCGCATCTTGTCTGATTTGTCTAAGCTGAGTTTTAGTATCTTCTCCCATTGCCTTTACCTGTTTTGCGATATGATCTCTTCTTTCCTGTGTTAGAGCTGGGATCTTAATCAAAATATGAGAACCCTGATTATCTACTCCTACTCCAAGATTTGCCTCATAGATAGCGTTCCCAATAGCTTTTGAGGTACTCTTATCCCAAGGCTCAACCTTAAGGGTTGTCGTATCCATTACACTGATATGACCAAGAGTATTGAGTTTTACAGTTCCATAGTCAGTTTCTACATTAATATTTTCTAGCAATCCAGTAGTTGCTCTTCCTACCTGAAGTCCTGCAAATTCCCCTTCCAAATAGGCAATCGCTTTTTTCATCTGCTGCTCATAATGAGAAAGTTCCATTTTTTATATCTAATTACTTGATAAAAACAATCATATTAGTATATAAAGAAAAGTCAGTATTTTGCAAGATAAAAAAAATCCTTTATTTGGTGCTGATTTCTCCTTGAGATGAACAAAAACAGAAAAAAAATCAGATTTTTTCTCCTTGGTCTCTTCCTTTTAGGGGGATTATTTTCATATGCCTCAGCTCAGTGAGCGGACTCAGAGACAGCCAGCAAGCCTAAATGTGCTGCACATCCTTCTGTCTGTCAGATGACTCCTTGAACGTTTAATCTCTATCTAGATTTTCAGAGGACAATTTTGGCATTAATAAGGAAGAACCCATTTGAGACGGTGGCTGAATTGATAGATAATCCGCAAGGCGGACTTTTTACCAATAAAGTTCTCAGTCTCGATGCTCTGAAAAAATGGGACGATAGTTTGATCTGAAGGAGCATAAAGATTGCTGATGAAGCCCTAAGTAATGTTGTTTCCAGTACATTAACCTCGATTCTCCTTTTTGAGATCTCAGCAATCTGAGGTGCCATAGATAATTCAGCCTGATTTTTAGTTCTTTTTCATGACAGACCAATCGTTAGAGATTGGGCTAAGCTCCTTGATGTCGAGCGACAAATTATCCAAACCGCATATGAAATTGGAAGAGCCTGAGATATTACGAATGAGATCAAAGATTCAAAGCTAATTAAAGATGTTATCAATCACTATATTGAAAAAGGACTGTTGGCCACTGGAAGTCAGGTTCCCGAGAAATTAGCCTATGTGGACCTTCTCTTCAGTTTATATCGCATCAACCTTGGACAGAAAATCTTTCTTTTCCTATGAACAACGAGTCAGCTAGAAGCTGGAGTTCAATCTGGGGATATTCAACTCATCTTTAATTCAGATTGGCTAGTTCAGCAGAAGGAAGACTATCGCTGCGTCAGATGAGCTGGAGGACGAAGGTGTAATGGTTCCTTTAGACAAACACTTTCTAATATCAAAGCACTACGAAAGAATACTGGAGACACCTGGAAAAGATCTCTAAAAACAATATCAAATGCATCAAAAAGGCTTTGGGAAGCTCTAGGCTGAGGCCAGAAAAAAGGAGACGAAGATTCTAATTCTAGGTTTGACATCAGTGAGGGGGAGCTCAGGCTTCTAAGAGATGTCTATGGAGTAGATACCTCTCATCTCTATCTAGGGGGAAGCGAAGGTCTTCTTGCTGTTTCAGATTCATGAAAACATAAATGGAATGAGATGAAGAGTGAGATCAAGAATACTGCTAGTAATGTGAAGAGAGGGGTTAAGAATACCTTTAGCAAAATAAAAGAGCTTTTGAGAAAGAAACGTAAGAAGAATAAACAACAGGAAAATGAAGGAGGCTCGACTTCTTCAGGCTCTCAAGAAGTATCAAATCCTACAGTAGATAGTAATAAAGGAACGCTAACTTCTTCAAACATCCAGGAGACATCAAGCCCTACAGTAGCAAGTCCTACGGTGGATACTATTGACTTTAGAAAAAGCCTCGAGGAAAATATGGAACTCCTAGAACTTTATGAAGCAGAAATTATAGAAAACGCTGATGTTAATGATACTTTATTCCTCTCACAACAATTTGGAGTGCTGACCTATAAAGTACAAAACATTATCTCAGCATTAGGAAACAAGAATGGAGGACTAAGAAAGGAGATCAGAGATCTTTGTGACTATCAATGTAGAAATAGTTCAAGCGTAATGTGCTATGTCCAAGAATAATTTTTAATTTTTGATCACTAGATGAAGTTAAGGAGGTATACTGCGTTACTCTGCCTATGCTGAGGAATCGCTCTTTTGAGTGGGTTTGTCTCTGTACCTGCCCTCGGGGGAGATTTTTCTGGATTACTTGATAATTTTCACAAAAACTGACTTCGCCGCGCTTCCCTCCCTAAGCAAACTATTGTTTCAGAATTTTGTGCTACTGCCCTAAGTCCAAAGGTAATCAATCAGATTCAATCAGAATATCCATGAAAAGACCCTCGTCAGTCAGTTTTTTTGGCTCTTTTGTGTCAGTGGCATTTTTCTTCTAGAGAATCTCATCAATTTATGAAGGAGAGCTCTACTGACCAAGGACTTCTTAAAACAACTTCACTCAAAATCCTCCTCAAAGATCAGCCAGCATGTAGTGAATATCTGGACTTTGAAAACTGTAATGTAGCCAAGATGACTGAAGATTTGCTAAAAATTCTACTTAATGAGCTGAGTATTATCAAGCAGTGAAATCTCTATGGAGTAACGATGAATAACCTCACAAGCAATAAAGATCTAGAAGGAAATATTGATCTTTTTACTAGAGAGAAACTCCTTATTCATAATATTGATGAACAGAGTTTCTGTAGAGACAAAAAACAGTCCTATCCTAAAACCTGTAAAATTATGAAGAAAACGATGAGAGCCTTCCAGAAAAGTTTTGCGGGGCTTCAAATCATTGATACAAAGAAACTTCTCCCATGAAATCTAAAAAAATTTGGGGAAGAGTCCAGTAAATGCGATGAAAACATAAATAGAGAAGATTATAATCATCTCTTTTGTGAAGTAGTCGGTGTGACTAATGAGTGAATGGAACCATTCATCAGGAAGGTATATACTGAGTTGCTTTGGTATCAGCTTTTTACTGCTTACTATTCTTCGCATCTTTCATATGCCGAGGAGGAAGTTAACGTCAAAGATCGTGACGAGATTGAACGTATAAGAGAGTTTCAAAAAAAGCTCCTCCCTACAATCAATACTACCATCAAGCAGCTTGCAGATCTCCAAAACACCTATCCTATTCATATAGGAATGCTCGCCTATCAGGAAGAACTTTTGAGACTGAGAGATAAGTATCTTAGCAAGATTGTTGCACCATTTTACTCAACATTCTACAAACTGCAAAATGTCCAAATCCAGAAATAAGTCAGATTTTTTCTCTTACTTATCCTCTTTATTTATGGGAGGAGCTGTTTTTGCGATAGGAGTGAGTCCTGGAGCTTTTCCTAATTACTGGCTTGATAGGGCTGAAACGAGCCTAAGGGACTACTCAGAAAATAAATATCTTCAAGAAAATAAAGTAAAAATCTGATTGTTTAGTGCGAATTTGGAAAGACTCCAGCAGAAGGAAAACGCTCTCACCTACGATGCACTTGAACAAACCAAGAACTATTTTTCATCAACATATCCAGGTTGTAACGTGAGTAACGAAGATCTCTCTGCGGTATTGTTTGAGGCGAATCAAGAATTTAGGGAGAAGCTCCAGAGGGAGGTTCCAGAGTATGATGCCACTCAGCGTGAGGAGAAAACATCAAAGAAAAAATATGTTGTTGCCTGTAGGAAACTCTCGAGGTGTGTTATCGACCAGAGAAACCTTAATCCAAATCTCTCAACTCATGCGTGTAATATGCTAGTAAACGAGATCTACACCAAGATTCGAGATGGGCTTAAGGAAAACGAGAAAGTCTGAACAGCGAACCTCTGAGAAAACAAATATCTCAATGGAGATATTTCAGATTCAGACTACGATCTCATGTATGATATTTCTCAGATAGGGAAAGTCATTTTTGAGAGCTATAAGGCATCTCCTGAGATTATCTACTATAAGGCACCACTCTTTAATTGACAAAAAGATTCCTCAAAAAGCTCTGCAGAGAATTCCTCAGAGGCAGGGAAGACAGAAGACAACAGAGATAAAGAAAAAAAATCAGAGAATAGCAGATGAAATTCAGATTCTTTGTCTAGTTGATGAACTGGGAACTGAGGAAACGGAATAGGAAAGCAGGCGAGGAATCCGATTACTGAGGACGAAGAGCTTAATTCCTTTTTATCTAAACGTTCTCCTCATACTACGGTAGGGAACTATGATAAACCCCTCTTTCTCAATCAGTGTGTTGCTCCAGCAGCAGAAAACTCAAAAAACCCTCCCCAGCAAACGAGAGGAACTGGCTCTCCTGAGGAGAAACAGCGATCTAAAAAGGAACAGTGAGCAATTGATAGAGAACAAAGGGAGTTTTCGAAGTACTGAAACCCTAGCTGAATCCCAGTTCCCCCTCCTTCTGGAGATACAACTTCGGGTTCTGGTGTAAGCACTCCTCCACCATCAGATCAGAGTCAGATCCAGGAACTAAAAAAGAGTATTGAGGAATGTAGCAAGAAATGTGAAGGGCTTCCTCGGGATGAGAAACAGATATGTGTTATGCAGTGTGCATGTTGAGACTATATCTCTCCAGCTCTTAAAAAAGATGATAGACAGCCGGTAATCAAAGAAGGAGCGTTAATTATCAGATTTTGTTCTGTTGCATCCAGTATCTTGATACCAAATACTTCGGCGAAAAATATTATAAGTATTGCTGAGATTTTTAATGAGATTGGCACAAGTGTAAATACGCTCTACAATTCAGGGAAACTCAATGTTAAAAAGGATAAAAAAGAGATGCTCGATAGCAGTTCAATAAAATCAGATATCAGTAAATGAGTGGCATTTAGTGCAACTACTGAAGTAAAAGCCCCGAACCCAACCATAAGTGACAGTCAAAAAAAGAATGAAAATCAGATCATACAATCTAACCTGAAGACCTCTATCTACGGTATCGAAAGAAATAGTTTTGTGCTTTTGGATGACTATGAAGAGAAGAAAAAAAATAAAAGTCTGGTTTCATCCCAGAAAGAGAGCACTCCTGCCTCCCAATCTCCAAATACTCAAGAGCCAGAAAATGCGCATGAACCTGAAGGACCTCAAATCCTTATCAAAAAAAATACTATCGCCTCAACAAATCTCTCAATCGGTAACTTTATCGAACGAAATAGTGATCTCTTGGATAGGTTCGAGGAGACGATCAAAAGTTTGAATACCAGTACAGCTCTGCTCAATAGTAAAAAGTCTTAGTTGTCTTGAGAATTCGTTTTCAAATGTGTGTTGTTTTGCCGATATTTAGATTTTAGGAAGCCTCTCAATCTCGCAAAGACAGGACTACTCCTCTGGTGCAATAAATTTTCAGTCATTGCTGGTAAGATTAGAGGGATGTAGTATTCGGACCAGATAAATGTCTGAATTACTTCGCTAATGCTTGCAATAATGGTTAGAGGGAAGTGAAATAATTCAAAAAAGACGGTAGAGACTACCGTCTTTTCCGTTCCATAGAAAGATGATTTCTAAGGAGTCGACTTCAATATCACAATAGTGAATTGATCGTTAGAGAATTTATAGAACTTATCACCAAAATCAGATTTTAGAAATTCTCCACTAGGAGCATTTTCTGTAAATCCGCTGGGGGTGACTTGTGCCTTATCTCCCTGAAGAACAAGCTTAATATATTTTGTAGAACCTCCCTTTTCTGAGAGGAACAAAGTATTAGGCTTTCTCGCTACATAACCAAAGGGCATAATCAGATTTCCATCTTTGAAAAGTCCAGTAGGATTTTCCACTACAGCTGGCAGTTTTGGAGTCACTGCAACATTGATAGCAACTGTCTTTTCCTGATTATTACCACGATAGAGGATCCTTAGAACTGCATTACCGGCTTTGATACCAGTAATTGTCACGGTCTTCTCTGCGTGATTTGCTACAACAGCTACCACCTCTTTATCAGAAGCAACAACCTCATAGCTTTCAATCCCTGCAAGTGTAAAAGTAAGTGTAGATCCTTGAGTAAAGGTAATCCCTTTCTGCTGATCTAGAGCTTTGCCATCTTGCTGAATAATTGATAATGTAAGCGGCTTAATCTGGTCGTCTTCATCTTTTTTACAACCAATAACCAAGATGCTGAGGAGGAGAAACACTCCTCCAGTCAGCAATTTTTTAATTGTATCCATTTTTTAAATCTGTTTTTTAATTTTTTATTTACCTTTTTGACTTACTTTACTGTTAAAGTATTCGTAATAAGCTTCCCCTTGCGTAATCATGATGATGTGATGTGTGATTCATTAACGGACTTGGGTTAATGCAAGGGTTGATTGAAGTCTACTACGGTTTCACTTCAATAGTAAATTCTACTTGTTGCCAATTTCTCGCATTCTGCTTAAACTTAACAACAAGAACAAAAACTCGAGCGGCAGAGAATGTAAGTTTATTTGCTTCTCGCTGATATTCTGTTCCTAACGGCAACAGTTTACCTTCGGTATCAAGAAGTAAATACTGTTCAATCTCTATACCATCTCGTCGCTCCCATACTAAGTCGTCTAAGTTTACCACTTGTCCGACCTTGAAGTTTGGAAGTTCTTTCACATAAGGAGGAAAATCTTCCTCCTCTACCTGATTTTCTGGAATTACTGTCACATTAAGCATCGCTGTCTTACTATTTGTTGAACTTGCGATGATTTGGACAGTTCCTGAGCTTACTCCAACTACTTTACCATTCTCGACTTTCGCAACTTCTGGTTTATTTGAAATCCAAGTGATCGCTTGGTCTGTGGCGTTTGATGGAGTAATCGTTACACTAGGTAAATCCTTAGCTTCTCCTACTTTGAGACTTAGCTCAGCGAAAGAGAGACTAAGTGATTCAACTAGAACCTTAGGATTTTGAGGTTGCTGAGGCTGAGGTTGCTGAGGCTGAGACTGAGCTTCAATTTTCACCTGCACTGTAAAGGTTTTCTCTCCAGCTTTGGCTTCTATTGTTGTCTCACCTGCTCCGATGATCGTTACTTTTCCACTGCTATCAACTTTTACAACTTGCTCGTTCTTGGATGTCCAAGTAACGGTCTTGTTTGTTGCATTTGCTGGTAGCACAGTTGCGGTCAACTGTATCGGTCCTTCTCCTACTTTCGCTGTTATACTTGTAGGAGTTACCGTTATTGACTGCACTGGAACAACCTGAGGCTCCTGAGGCTGAGACTGAGCTTCAATTTTCACCTGCACTGTAAAGGTTTTCTCTCCAGCTTTGGCTTCTATTGTTGTCTCACCTGCTCCGATGATCGTTACTTTTCCACTGCTATCAACTTTTACAACTTGCTCGTTCTTGGATGTCCAAGTAACGGTCTTGTTTGTTGCATTTGCTGGTAGCACAGTTGCGGTCAACTGTATCGGTCCTTCTCCTACTTTCGCTGTTATACTTGTAGGAGTTACCGTTATTGACTGCACTGGTACTTCAAAGATAGCTTGAATAGTTTCATTTTGTGTAACATTAGATAGCGTATAACTACTTCCTGTCTCAACAATTTGACCATTTCTTTTCCAGCCTTTGAAACTCACATTTGCCAAGTTTGGAACTTGGAAAGTAACCGTTCCTCCACTCGTTACTTCTTGGGACTGAGATGGCGCTAATTCTCCTCCATTCGTATCTACGATCTGCAAAGCAACAACAAATCTAGAAAGTTCAGTAACCACTACCTTGAGTGTAGCCTTTTTCTGATTTGATGAAGATGCTACTAGATTAACAGATCCTGCACTTACCCCAACTACTTTGCCATTTTCAATCTTTGCTATACCTGGATCATTTGAAACCCAAGCAATAGTTTGATCAGTGGCATTCGATGGAATCACAGTTACACTAGGCAAAGGCTTACTTTCTCCTACTTTGAGGCTTAACTCAGTGAAAGAGAGACTAAGTGACTGCACTGGAACTTCAAAGATAGCTTGAATAGTCTCATTTTGTGTAACATTAGATAGCGTATAACTGCTTCCTGTCTCAACAAATTGACCATTTCTTTTCCAGCCTTTGAAATTCACATTTGCCAAGTTTGGAACTTGGAAAGTAACCGTTCCTCCGCTCGTTACTTCTTGAGACTGAGATGACGCTAATTCTCCTCCATTCGTATCTACGATCTGCAAGATAACATTAACCTTCGGCTTAGGAAGCTCTGTAAAGACTGCTTTGATAGAACGGTCTTGAGTTCCCATCGTTATAGTGAGGGGATTTTCAGTTACGTTCTGACCATTTTCTTCCCAGTAATCGAATCTCCAGCCTTGAGCAGCTTGCGCGGTAAGCGTAGCACTTTCTCCAGACTTCAATTGACTCTGGGACACAGAGACTGTTCCTTGTCCTACTTGTGAGAGATTGATCTTGTAGGTTCGAGTATCTTCAATGCTGAAGTATTGAACACTATAAGCTCCAGAAACATAGCTATCTGAATTTCTATCATAAGCGAGATTCGAGGTATTATCGCTAAATTCAACTTCAAATTCAGCCTTCCCATTTACTCCCTTCGATTTTGCAAAATCAAGAAGTTCCTGAAGCGTCCTCGTTTGTGTTCCCTCACAGATATCCACATACCCTGAACCAACTTTTACTCTCCACCATACTCCTGCCATTTTAGGGGCAGCAGAGATACCTTTTGAAAGATCGCTAGATTGAGTAATTGTGATATTTCGTGAGGTGAGAGAAGCCCCCTGATACCTTAGCTCACCATAGTAGTTTACGTGGCCTAAGATATCGCAGGTATAGGATACTCCATTCTCAGTATAAGTAAACTCGAAACTGAGATGTCCAGGTCCAATCACTTTAATTTTCCTTCCTTCGATAACAATATTAGTATCATTTCTCACAATACTTAAATTTTGATATTTTTCTGGGAAGGTAATAGCAAATTCTATGCCATTTTTTGCAAGAATTCTAGTTTTTTTAAATTCAGGACCTCGAGGTCTTTTATTGATAGCTAAGGAGTCTATCAAAATATCTTTCCCCTGCGTTCTAACTGTTTTTTCATAATGCGTTTGCGCAAGGGAAACAAAAATTGTGCCGAGCGTCAACAGTATGACCGCAATCAGCTTTTTAATCTGATTTTTCATTTTTATTTATCTTTTTTATCCGTCCTGTTAAAGAACCACACATCACACTGATATATATCACTTTCTCCTAAAATGTCAAGGAGAACTACGAAAAAATAGTTGTATTAAATTGCAATTTTCAGTTATCTGAATATACTTGAGGAAAGTTTTTATTTTTATGTATGTATTTGCTATGAGAACCATTACTGCTCTACCAAAAAAAACTCCCCACCTTTTTAGTCAAAAGCTCCTTAGAAGCTCTGGTATCGTGCTGCTCTGAGGACTACTTCTCGGAGCTGTGCTCTGGCCGATCGTCTCTCCCTCTGCCATAGAGATCAAGGCGGACCTCGATCACAAGGTGCAGCATATCGAACAAATGGTCTTTACCACTGGGGCGATCAAGGGAGAAAGTGGACTCACTCCCCCCTCTGCTATCATCAGTGCTCAGAATTATAATCCCGTGATCAGTGGGAATCTCTTTCTCGAACTGCAGGGGCAGGGGAATAGACTATATAAAAAAGCTAACCATGCTGCACTCTTTTACGGAACAAGCAATGAAGTTCATGGAAATGAAGCAGTTACTATTGTCTGAAGGAATAATCAAATTCTAGAAAATACGACGGGGATTGTGATTTTAGGTGGGAAAAATCACACTATCAATCAAAACTCTGAGAAGAGCGTGATTGCTGGTGGTGATGCTGGTTCAATCCAATGAAGTACTAACTTTATCTGAGTCTGAAAACAGAATCAGATCTTCTGAACCTGAAATGTCACTATCTGAGGACAAGATACGACTGTAAAGGGGGAAAATAACTTTGTCGCTGGATCTAAAATCAACTTTGATCCACAAAATAAATGAACAACTCGTAGAAATACCTTTGTCTGGAGTGATAATAAGGCTAGACCCGCAAATGCGCAGTTTTTTACTCCAGCTAAGGATGGAGTCTTTCTCATCAGAGCTGAGAGAGGGCTTGCTATCAATACTCCGAAGACCACTCTTCCAGGAAGTGTCGAGGTGAAAGGTATGGTTCAGATTGGGAATGATACAGAAGCGTGTACTCCAGCTAAGGTCTGAGCAATTAAGTATATTAATGAGAAGCCCTCTGGATGTTTCTGTGCCTGTGATAATGAGTCTTCTGTAGAGAAATGGTCTGCGCTCAGTCCGTCGCCTCATTGTGAGTCGAGGTGTAGAGGGTAGTTTTTTGTTCTTAACAACCTCCCTCTAACCCCCTCCTATCAGAGGGGGAATATCTCAAGCTTCAGTCTCCCCCTGCTAGGGGGGACACGGCGAAGCCGTGGGGGGCTTTGTAACTTTATCCTTCTATCTTCAGATGAAGAAAGACATTTCGTTTATTCCCTACAATATGAACCTAAAGGACTATGTAAAAGAAAACAGAAAAAATCAGACAAAAGCTGAAAGTCTTGTTTGGAATCTTGTTCTAAAAAATAAACAACTTCAACAATACAAATTTAGAAGACAAAAAATTATCAGCTCGTTTATTCTAGACTTTTACTGTCCGAAACTCTTATTGTGAATTGAGATAGATGGAGCTTATCATGATGAAGTTCAAGATTACGATAATGAAAGAGAGCTTGTCATTGCTAAATATGGGATTAAAATCATTAGATTTACCAATGATGAAGTTGAAAAAAATCTAGAATGAGTCATCATTGCTCTCAAAGAGGCTATTGAAGAAAGAGTTAAAGAAATTCACTAACTTCAAGAGACTTTATTGCCACGGCTCGTATATGAACCGCATCATAACCGAGAAATAAAAATTTACTCAACAAAAATAAAAGCCGATGCCTACTTTAGATCAGCTACGAGCAATTACCCAGTCATGGAGTTTAGAATTCCTTGAGTGGATCCAGGGTTTTCCTCTTCCTTTGCTGAGAGGAGAACTTTTTTTGCTCTTGTTGATTTTGATCATTATCTTTGGCTATCAGAAGTTCAAATCTGAGAAAAATCAGCTTTTTAAGACCTTTTGAGAGCGCTGTATTGGACTCTTTGAGATGCTATTTGAAAAGATTTATGGATTTTTTACAGATATTATCTGAGAAAAGCAAAAATACTGGGTAAAGTCCTTTGTCATCTGAGTTTTCTTTGTGATTTTGTTTGCAAATTTGATCGGTGTACTGTTTGACTTTCTCGGGACCATGTTCCCCTGACTAGAAAACTATATTACCGCTCCAACCTCAGATACTGACTTTAATATCGCGATGGCGATAGTCGTGGTCTGATTGGTGCTCTATCTTCAAGTTCAAAAACTCTGATTCTGACATTTTTTGTATGAATATTTCCCAGTTCTCGGAAAGGGACTCATCAAAATAGAACGCTGAGAAATGTCTGCCCGAGCTTATTATCCGCTACGAGCAGTGATGAAACTCTTTGATATTGTGGTTGGGATATTTACTGGATTGCTAGATATCATCTGATATTTAGCAAAAGTGGTTTCACTATCCTTTAGATTGACTGGGAACATCACCTCTGGAACTATTCTATTGGGAATGCTGATTGCTGGGCTCAAGGCACTAAGTATTTGACTCAGTGGTCGAGAGCTGCCCTTGGTGCTTCCGCTGATCGTGATCGCTCAAGGGCTTTTGTCTGCGGTGATTCAAGCCTTTGTCTTTGCACTATTGACCGCGATATTTATCAAAGTTGCTACAGAAGAGTGATAATCACTCAAAAGAGGCAAAAAAAATAAAAAATCAGACTTTTATATTCTTTTGTATATGATAATGGATGGATTTGGATTTTTAGGAGCTGGACTGGCTGTTGCTTTGTCTGGGATCGGAGCCGCAGTTGGTGAGGCAATGATTGCTGTCGCTGCGTTCAACTCAATCTTGAGAAACCCTGATATGAGGGGGAAATTTATGACCTACATGATCCTTTTTATCGCGCTGACTGAATCATGTGCGATCTATGGATTGATCGTTGCATTCAAGATTCTCGAGGTCGACCCTGCAAATATGGTAAATCCATATATGTATATTGCAGCTGGACTATCAGTTGGTCTCTCTGGGCTTGCGGTTGCTCTTGTTGAGTGATGGGTTGCTAAGACCTCACTCGATAATATGGGGAAAAACCCTGAACTCAGCTCGAGCTATATGGTATTGACGATTTTGGGAATTGCGTTGATTGAGTCATGTGCGATCTATGGATTGATTATTGCGTTTAAGTTGATTGGATAGGAGAGAAAACCTCCCCCTAACCCCCTCCTATCAGAGGGGGAATATCTCAAGCTTGTTTCTCTCCCTGCTAGGGGGGAAACGGCGAAGCCGTGGGGGGCTTTATAGCTTCGCCTCGCGATGACCAAACAGATTAAAATCAGTCTTTTATTTCCTTTTTTAGCTCAATGGATATTCATTATGATCTGGTAGTTGCTGGGATCGTGAACTTTCTAGTGCTTGTACTGCTCTTTAGGAAGTTTCTCTGAGACAAGATCGTCCAGCAAATTGAGAAAAGAACACAACTCCTCAACAAGCTCAAAAAAGCTGATGATGAGTATAAAAAGATGATTGAGTTTGCTCGTAAGGAGTCAGACAACATTCTCCAAAAAGCTGAAAAAAGAAAAAAAGAAATCGTTCATGAAGCACATCTCCTCGCTGAACAGCAAAAGACAAAAATTCTGACTGATGCTGAAGGTAAGGCTGAAATCATTATCGATGATGCCAAAAAAACTACTGCAAGACTTGAAAAAGAACTCAAAGATGCACGAGTAGACTCAGTAAAATCCACCTCAAAAAAGGTTGTAAAAAGACTTCTCAACCATGATCAAGAACTCAAAGATGAATATATTTGAGCGCTCATCAAAGATATTCAAAAATAATTTTTATCTCCTAGTTTTCTCCTCATGCCTCGCAAAAAAGCAGCAACACTAACAGCACTAGAGCTCTTGGAAATCCTGAAAGTTCTTGTCGAAAAGTATGGGAAAAAACTGACACTTGAGAGTTATCAGAATACAATCTCTGAGCTTCAGCCACAAATTGGAGAAGCAATTCAGACTTTTTGACCTCTTGGACTCTTGGATAGCAAAAAACTCAATCAGCAACTCTCAATTTTTAGAGAAAAGCTGGATAACAAAAAGAAATTTTCTCTCAGCTGAGATATTCAGCAGATCGAGCCTGTTATAAAAGCTTATCTACAAGATCACTTTGAAGAGGCTGAACTGACAACTCATCAAAAAAAATCCTGAGATGATCTCTGGATTCAGCTCAAGGGAGAGGGCTATATCTTTTCTAGGTCGCTCGATGAGGATCTAGAAAGGCTCCTAAAATCTGATTTTTAAGCTTTTTTCTTCTAAGTTTTCTCTATTTTTACTCTAAAATATACAATACGATGTCTATAGTACAGGAACTCCTCAAACAAATTGAAACCTGAATCAATGGTGCGAACCTTGAGGTAGATTTTTCTAAAAAAGGAGAAATCGTTGAGCTGAGAGATGGGGTTGCGACGGTAGTTTGACTAGATAATGTGATGTTTTCTGAGATCGTTACTTTTCAAAACGGACTCAAGGGACTGGTGCTCGATCTGTCCTCTGAATGAGTCGGGGTATTGGTCCTTGGGGAGCCAAGTAGTCTTGAGCAGGGAGATACTGTCCTAGCGACTGGACAGATCTTTCAGGTATGAGTTGGAGAAGAATATCTCTGAAGAGTACTTGATGGGCTAGGACAACCTGTAGATGAGTGAGCTCCTATCATTCCAAAGCATTTTTGACTGGTAGAAAAGGTTGCTCCTGGAGTGATCTCAAGAAAATCAGTTAGCGTCCCACTAGAAACCTGAATTAAAGCCATTGATGCGATGGTACCTATTGGTAGAGGACAAAGAGAACTCATCATCTGAAATAGGCAAACCTGAAAAACCACTATCGCGACTGACACTATTCTCAACCAAAAATGAAAAGGTGTCTACTGTATCTATGTTGCCATCGGACAAAAAGAATGAAAAGTCAGAAGAATCGTTGAAATGCTCAAAGAAAAATGAGCGATGGACTATACTATCGTAATCAACGCTCCGATTTCTTCTCCTAGTGTGGTACAATATATCGCCCCCTATGTAGGATGTGCGATGGGAGAATACTTTATGGAACATGGGAAAGATGCGCTCATCATCTATGATGATCTCTCAAAACATGCTGTTGCCTATCGTGAGGTGAGCTTGCTTTTGAGGAGACCGCCAGGCAGAGAAGCTTTTCCGGGAGATGTCTTTTATCTCCACTCAAAACTGCTTGAAAGAGCTGCGAGAGTAGATTTGCCACGAGGAGGAGGAAGCCTGACAGCATTGCCGATTATTGAGACGCTAGATTCAGATATCTCAGCATATATTCCGACTAATGTGATCTCTATTACTGATGGACAGATTTTCCTTGAAACGGATCTTTTTAATGCTGGGTTTACTCCAGCTGTGGATGTTGGGTTTTCGGTATCTCGTGTTGGGGGAACTGCTCAGACCAAGATTATGAAAAAAGTAGCAGGAAAACTAAGGCTAGAACTAGCAACCTACCATGAATTAGCAAGTTTTGCTCAGTTTGCCTCAGATCTAGATCCTACTACCAAAAAGAAAATTGATCATGGAAAGAAGCTTATGGAAATGCTCAAGCAATTTAATGATTCTCCGATTCCATTTTTTAAGCAAGTAGTATTTCTGTATGCGGGAATCAATGGCTATCTGGAGAAAGTTCCTCTTTCAGCGGTGGGCGAGATAGAAAAGCATCTCTACCAAAAACTTGATACAAGCTACCAAGAACTCGCTGAAAAGATCGTTCAAGAACAGGAACTCTCTGAGGAGGTTGAATCTTCGATCAAGAAACTCATTGCCGAGGTTCTCAAAGAAGGTGGATATGAGGAGCATGCCTAGCGAGACTGAGGGGCCTTAGTATTCAACCCCCTCTATCGCAAAGCGACATCTCTGACTGTCATTGCGAACGGAGTGAAGCAATCTAGATTAAAATCAAATCTTATCTGGATCGCCACGGCTTCGCCTCGCGATGACGAGGTTGATATGAGTCTCAGAATAACAAAACAAAAAAATCTGATTTTTACCTTTTATTTCATAGCTGATGCTACTAAGAGTACATACAATCAGTGGAGTAATCTTTGATGGATCGGTCGAGCGTGTTGAAATCCCAACAAAAAGCTGACTCATTGGAATCCTCCCCCATCATAATCCGCTGACGACTATCGTTAGCCCTGGTATCCTCAAACTACTCCCAACTCAAAAGAGGGGAAGTGAGTTTCTAGAGGGGACCGAGTTCCTCTTTGAAGATGAGCGGATTGCGATTGCGATTGGAGATGGAGTCTGCTATACAGATGGACAGGCGGTGATGCTTTTTGTCGCATCAGCTACGACTAATCCACAAAATGATGAGCAAGTTTTACAAGAAATGAAGCAAAAACTTGAGACTCAGATTCAGCAAATCAGATCCGAATGAGACTATGAAGAAATAGAAAGAGCATATCTTCACTTACAAAAACTGACTGCTGACTTAAAACTCCTCAAGATCAAGGAAAGAAGCTCGAAAAAATAATGACAAGAAATACTACTCTGACTTTTTATCTTTTATTTCCTGATTTTTCAGAAGATGGCTGCGATTAAGCAAGTAAAATCTAAAATCAAATCCGTCAAAAATCTTCAAAAGATCATCAAGGCTCTAGAAATCGTCTCTACGATCAAGCTTCAAAAGCTCAAATCTGCGATGATGAACTATAGGGCATTTATGAGATCATTTTTTTGGGTGCTGAGAAAAATTAGATCTGAAGTCAATATCTTTGATTTTGATGAAATGCTGCGAGATGCCTCTGGTAAAGTGCTCTTGATCGTTGCTACGAGTGACAGAGGACTCTGCTGAGCTATCAATTCGAGGATTTTTAGGCAAATGGAAGAAAAGTACTGAAAGTCAAAAGAGAATGTTGATATTTTCGTAGTTGGGAAGAAGGGAGTAGATTATTTCGTTAGAAATGGGCGAAATGTTGTTGGATCAGTAGTGATTACAGATAAGGTAGAACTCCAAGAGACTAAGCCTATTGCCCTCTATATCAAAAAAGCATTGGAAGAGAAGAAATACTCGAAAATAAAAATCTATTTCAACTATTTCAAAAATACAATGCATCAGTATTTAACGAGGTTTAAACTTTACCCTCTAGATGAGGAAAGTTTGGGAGATTTTGTGAGTTTTATTGAGCTAGAGGAAAGTGAACTCAGCACTGATGAAAATAGAACGCTAATGGTCGAGCCGAATTTAGCTGAATTTAAGTTTGAGTTTCTCAATCTAATGATTAGAAATATTTTGTATTCAGCGGTATTGAACAATAAAACTACCGAGCACGCCTCTAGAATGATCGCAATGAAAAGTGCAAAAGATAACTGCACGGAAGTCATTACTCAGCTCAAAATTCTCTACAATAAAACCAGACAAACCAAAGTTACTCAAGAAATCAGTGAGATCGTGAGTTCAAAGTCAGCGATTGAATAAGTCTTACTTCTGAATTAAAGAGGAAGACAATAAAACAAAAAAAATCTGACTTTTTATCTTTTTTATACGCTATCATGCTAGGGAAAATCGTTTCAGTAAAATGAGTCGTTGTGGAAGTCGCTTTTGATCAGCAGGTTCCTAAGGTGTATGATGCACTCAAAGTCCTTTCAAAAAATGCGAATGGCAATGAAGTAGTCATAGAAGCACTCCAGATTCTTGAGAATGGGATTGTTAGAGGAATCGCAATGGACTCGACTGATGGGCTTAAGAGATGAGATTCTGTAGAAAATACCTGATCTCCGATCAAAGTACCTGTTGGGAACGAGGTTTTGGGACATATTTTCAATGTTTTAGGGCAGAATATTGATGGTGAACAGCAAGTTTCTGGAGTCGATCAGTGGCCAATCCATAGGAAACCACCAGTTTTTGCATCTTTGAGCACCAAAGCTCAGATTCTAGAAACCTGAATCAAAGTCATCGATCTCCTCGCACCGATTATGAAAGGAGGTAAAGTCTGACTTTTTGGTGGTGCTGGAGTTGGGAAAACGGTCGTAATTATGGAGCTTATCCACAATATTGGGCATCAACATAGTGGAGTGTCAGTAATGGCTGGAGTTTGAGAGAGAACCAGAGAGGGAAATGATCTCTACCATGAGATGAAAGCCTCTGGAGTACTTGAAAAAACTGCCATGGTCTATGGGCAAATGAATGAAACCCCTGGTCCAAGAGCGAGAGTTGCTCTTACTGGACTTACTATGGCTGAATATTTCCGTGACAAGGAGGGAAAAGATGTACTCTTTTTTATTGATAATATTTTCCGTTTTACTCAGGCTGGAGCTGAGGTTTCAGCATTGCTTGGAAGAATCCCATCGGCTGTTGGATACCAACCAACCCTAGCAAGTGAGATGGGAATGCTACAAGAGAGAATCACCTCAACTGATAAGGGATCTATCACGTCTGTTCAAGCGGTATATGTTCCAGCTGATGATCTCACTGATCCTGCTCCCGCGACTACGTTTACTCACTTGGATTCAACTATAGTACTCAGTAGAGCTATCGCTGAAAAAGGAATCTATCCTGCGGTAGATCCGCTCGAGAGCTATTCTCTCATCCTTAATCCAAGTGAACTCTGAGAGAGACACTATAAAGTAGCTAAAGAGATTCAGAGAATCCTACAAAAATACAAAGAACTTCAGGATATTATTACTATCCTTGGTATGGAAGAACTAGGGGTTGAAGACAAGGTAACTGTCTATAGAGCTAGAAAAATTGAAAAATTTCTATCTCAGAGTTTTGCTGTAGCAGAACAGTTTACAGGGATGCCATGAAGTTATGTGAGTCTAGAAGATACAATTAGCAGTTTTGAGAGAATTATTGCTGGAGAGGTAGATGAAATTCCTGAGGATTTTTTCCTTTATAAAGGAACTCTTCAAGAGGTGATTGATGCTTATCAAGAAAGTAAAAAATAAACTACTATTTTTGAATAAAAAAAGAAATCTGATTTCAGAGATGAATTCAGATTTTTTTTTGGTTTTCTGTCCAGTAATTAAACTTTATATCTTGACTTTTTTAAGAAAAACTATATTTATATTTCTGTTAAATAAAAACTTTTTTAACATGAAAAATTATCTTCAATTGCTTCGCGCAATAAAAGAGCGAGGCGTAGAAACTAGCGATCGTACCGGAACTGGTACCCTAACGCTTCCTGGTTACCACTATACTTGTCCATTATACATGGATAATGATGGGGTTATTCACAATTTTCCACTTTTGACCACCAAAAAGGTCAGTCTAAAATCTGTTTTTGAAGAGCTGATATGGAAGCTTCGAGGGGATACGAATATTCGCTATCTGCTTGAATGCGAGAATCACATCTGGACAGAATGGCCGTTTCAGAAATGGCTCAAAAAGACTGGTCAGTTTGATAAGATTCAAATGTGGGAAGATGATGCGAAAACTCGCTATAGTGATGAATGGATACAAAAGAAAGCTGAGTTTGAACAGAAAATCTTAAACGATTCCGACTTTTGTAGAAAATGGGGAAATCTTGGGAAAACCTATGGATATCAATTCCGCAAATTTGGAGCATTGGATATGGACATTAATATCCCAAAGAGTCTCCAAAAGAAGTTTTCCATTTCTGATGTGCAAGCATTATGTTTAGCAAATCCTGGGAAAGACCAGCTTATGGAAGCGGTTCATCTGATCAAGGACAATCCAGAGTCTCGACGAATTATTATCTCTCTTTGGAATCCCAATGAACTTGATGAGGAATCTACACTACTTCCCCCTTGTCCTGCGTTTTATCAGTTCTTTGCTAATGAGGACGGGATGCTGCATCTAAATCTCTACCAGCGTAGCTGTGATACCTTTCTTGGTGTTCCATACAATACTGCTCAAGATGCCCTCTTTCTCTGCATGATGGCACAGGTAACAGGACGTAAACCTGGAGTGTTCAATCACATGTTTGGTGATGCACATATTTATCTCAACCATCTTGATCAGGTCAATCAGCAGCTTGAACGAGTCCCTAATCAGCTCCCCAAACTTAAAATCAATCCTGAAGTCAAAGATATCTTAGACTTTACCTGGAACGATTTTGAACTTATTGACTATAACCCCCAGAAGCCGATCAAAGCGCCAGTTTCTATCTAATTGAATTCAAAAAACTCCTAAGGATTTTCCTAGGAGTTTTTTCTGATTTTAGAGTCGAAAATTTGCTTTATTTTGATTTGTGAGTATACTTAGAAATGTTTATTTTATATCAGTTTTGATGAAGGAATCTATTTTCTTTAATAAACAACAGCTCCAGATTATCCGTTGGTATAACTACCTTTATACCTTATTTTTTGAATATTGAGTCTGGTTTTTTGGTTTTTTGATATCACTGCTCGTGGTAAGCGGACTGGTAATGTTTCCTATCTTTTCTGAAGTATATGGGAAAGAAACTGGTGATACAACAAGGATAGAAAATCAGATGAGAACTAGCTATATGGATCAGCGCTCTGTAATTAATAGTTTTTCAGGATTTCATGTGCAAATGCTTTGAGGTCCTGTTCAATCTCTTACTGGAGGATTTAGCTCACAAGACAATTTGATCAATTTTAGCGGGCTTATCTTACCAAGAACAGTTCTTATCGATCAAGCAAAATGGAATACCTATGCGGAACCAATCCTCAATTCCACCTATGATAAAAATCTGATTAATAGCTACTTTCTGGATATCTTTGTAAGTCCTCTTCAGAAAACAGCACTGAATACAAAGCCCTATGCAGGACTTCCAGTTCAGTGAGATATAAAGCAGTTTTTTGGACTTTCATGCTTGGATACTATTTCAGCAGGAAGTTTCGTCTGTCAACACTATGTCAATCAATTTCTCAAGAGCTTTTATGTTTATGATTTAGCTTGAGCATGAGGAAGTGGTGCTATGAGCGATACCTTTACCGTTAATACTCAACCAATCCCTGATGAGTTCTTTAGCATTTATGAAAAGTTAAAATATAATTCCAACAATCAAAAAAGATTTTGTAGCGGAATTCTTCAATATCTCCAATATGGAGGGAAAAATGACAACCGCTTTTGAGAGATTTTTAGTGACTGTGGAAGTGAGGAATATGCGATCTATACCGAGCTCAGAGACTTTCTAACTATTAAAGAGTCTCTTGCTTTGGGATACGTAGATGCGAAAGTTTCTTCATCTAAACTACTGAACGAATACAAACTCTTTGTAATGCAACAGCTTCTATATAAAGCACTTTTGGCTTCAGAAGACGCCAATAGTTTACTTCAGTCTTATCTCTCTTTTCTCTCTGATCTCTTGTTAAAGGAGTCTAACAGGAATTGAGAACTGATTAATCAATTTACCAGAGATTTTACCTACTGGTATAATGTTAGTATTGTAGATCCCTATTTGAAAGATGAGAAGTCAAAAATAGATAAAGAAACCAGAAATACTTTGACGACCAGACTTTTCTCTATTCATAATGGGAATAAGACACTGAATTTTTCTGGATTGGCAAAACAGACAACACTTGATCTAGATACAATAAATTCACTTGAGACCCCGGATATTTCTCATCAGCAAAACTTAGAAGAGCTCTTTAGAGCAAATCTCCCAAGTCAATTTAGGCTGACTTCACTTGTTAACCAAGAGGAATCTCAGAGTTTGATTGTGAAGTGATTGGATAAATCTACCGATATAAAATTGGAGGCTGTGATTAAGTTTGATGGGACCAGGCTCTATGTAGAGAAGGTTCGTATCCAAGGGAACAATTCTCTAGAGTCGTTCGTAAACGCGCTTCTAGAAAGAGATCACTATGTCTTCGTAAAAATGCTAGAATTGATCTCTGAGAACTTAACTATCGCAGCACAAAATTCAGCATTGAAGCTTGATCTTTGTGGTGAACTTAAACAGAAATATCAGACAGGTCTCCGTGGCTGTTCGTCTACTAAAGTTCAGATTGAAAAGTGAGCAAGCGAGCAGACATCTGGAACAATCTACACATTCCTTTTAGAGAAGGGAATACTCACTCGTGTCGAGATTTCAGATAAAGAACTTGAAACGAAAGTATTAAAAGAACTAGATCTTACAAAAGTTACAAAGGATAGTGTGGCTCCTATGATTCCTGTAATCGTGAACTATGAACCAAAGGATGAAATCTCTGGGTTTGGAATGAAGGAGCAACTCCTTGTAAATGATAAATTTATGAAATACTTTTCAAAGGCTCCGAAAAAAGTGGAAGTCAGCTGAGGAAGTGTAAAGATTTATTTCCAGGTGGAGGGAATTGACTTTATTTGAGGCTATGATGTGGTAACCAGCCGCTTGGCTCCGATTTCTCTTGATTTTGGAGTAGCGAGAAAGCCTGTTATCGTCCAAAAGATGGAGCTTATTCTAGACGATCAGCATCTGGAAGAACTCAATGCCTTTCTTCTAAGTCCCGTAAATTATCTCAAAAAGATCAATCCGAATCTGGTAAAAAGATATTTTGTCGATGGAAAACTTACCCTTCCGAAAGATAAAGAAGAAAAAGAAAAATAAAAAAGAAACCTGAACTTAAATTCAGGTTTTTATTTTTTTAAGTGATACTTTTGGAGACTATTCAAATTGTTTTAGCTTTTCACACACTTCTCTAAAGGTACATTTTTCACATTTACTTAAGGTGGTCGTACGCCTAAAGTAGCTTGATGGGAAAAGCACATTATCACTAATAAAAAAGGTCTTTTGAAAATCAGTATCTTCCTTGATTTTTTCAACGATAGCATCAATATCTGTTTGCTTTACTCTACCTCAAAAACTCTGCATACTTGGCAGATAGATTTCATATGCTTCAATATTGATGTTTCAGAGTTCCGAGCTGTCATTGAGTTTTAGGAGGAGCTTGAGCGCATACACTTTGAGCTGATCAGTGAGATTTTCAGGAGTCCTAGTCTCATCGCTGATTCTACCTGACTTTCGATCAAGAATAAGATACTTATTATCCTGAAATACGACTCAAAAGTCTGGAGCAGCCATGATATTGACATGGCGAAGAGCATCAAGACGCTCAGTCTGAACTCTCATCGCGTTAAAGTCTGGTTTTCTTGGTTCCTCAATATAAATGGCATCATGAGGAGTTGCTAGAATATTCAGGATTCTTTCGTGTCGTGGAGATCAGATGAAGGCATCCAGGTTCTCCCAAACTCTTTGAATTGTCGGTTCAAGAAGATCATCAATATCTTGCCCATAATAATGTTCACTGAGCCCTTCTTCCTGAGCAAAGGAGAAATCCTGATAGTTTCTTTCTTTTGAGAGTTCAAACTGCTGTCTCATTTCCTGAGCAATGTTTTCCTTGAGCTGCATAAGTGTTTCTGCAGAAAGGGGACCTCTCTTGAGTTGATGAAGGTAATCTGAGATGAGAAAATGTGTCTTTTCTCCCATTCGCATATCGATAGACTTAAGCTTTTTGAGGGTAAGTGTCGTCTTTCGAAGAGGGATATTGAGCGGTTTTAAGGCAAAAGTGTAGTAGTTTAAAAAATACTTTTTCTGGCAATATTCCAGGAGTGTGGTCCTAGAGTTTGACCAGCTAAGATTTTGAGTACTCGGTTTTCGCTTCATCTTCATTAGCAAAACGAGATAAAAAATCAGATTTCTTTTCTCCAGTGTAAGCCTTTAAATCCTAAATGCAAGGAGAAATAAAATTTAGGATCTTGTTATTATGTAAATATACAGAAGTCAAGAGAGAAAACAGTGAGATTCTTGTAGCTTTTTTGCTTTTTTTCAAAAAAAAATTATACTCAGAAAATGTAAATTATTTACTCAAAAAAATGCTCAATGGCAAAGAAAACAAAAAAACTGACATTATCCGAGAAAATCAAACAATTAGCTGAAATTCCATTTTCTATTAAATGGGTGTCTATCTCACTTTTCCTATTTACAATGGGGTGGGGACTAGGAGCTGATACCTTTTTTTCTATTTATGTTAAAAGTATTATCGGTAGCGGACTCAATCTAACCCTCATTTGAACGCTCCTTCCAATAATCAAGCTCTTAACAGTTATTCCTATCGGAATTCTCAACGACAAAGGAATGTCAAAGTATCTTTTGCTTTATGGAAAGATTTGGTATGCGATTTCAGGGGCATTCTACTTTTGGGCAGGATTTGAGCAGTCAGCCTTTTTTCTTATTTGTGCAGTGATTCTCAATGGTATTGGAAGTTCAACAATGTATACGACCTACCGTACCTTGTATTGAAAAAAAACTCAAACAAATAATCGTAGTAAGATACTTGGAGTCTACTTTTCAAGCATTAATATGGCCTATGTGATTGGAGCGCTGATTAGTGCATTTTTGGTCAAGTATTTAGATTTGCCCTATATGTATCTGTTCGTAGTGATCTTCGCGATTCTATCAATATTACAGGACTCAAAAATTCAGGATTTTGTTCGCCGTAAATTTAGCAAAACTTGGTGAAAATATCTAAAAAAACAAAATACCGATCTTCCCTTCGAGTATGAAATTGATGAAGAATATCAAAATATGGAAGATATCCTCAGAAAAAAGAATATGCTTTTACTCTATTTTAGGGAGATTTTCTCACTTTCTCCTTGGAAAAAGATGTTTGAAGCAATGAAGAGCTACGATGGAAATATGTATGTAGCACTTTCTTCTCAGGCACTTGTAAATTTTATGAATTACGTTGGATTCCTCTTTATCCCGCTTGTTGCCATGCAGAATAATCTCTCCCTCTCTGAGATTGCGATTCTATTTGCAGTGATGAGGTTGCCCTACTTAGTCAATATTCTGATTGGAAATATCTGAGATAAATATAGTAAAAAAATCCTGATTACGATACTTGTTTTATTCTCAGCTGGGTTATTCTTTTGGCTTGGAAGTACAAGTAGTTTTATGGCTATTGTGGTTGCTAGTTTTGGACTGTCATTAGCGATAGCAATGCTGCAGCCAATCACCTCAGCACTCATCCTAGGATATGCAAAACCAAAAGATAAAGGACTCATCGCTGGAATGCAAGAATTCTCTAGTAAAATTGGAGAGATTATCGGTTCACTTGGAATTGGACTTCTTACTGCTCTGGTTGGTATGAATGTGGCATTTCAATTTCTGTGATGTGCCTTAGCTGTGCTAGGAGGATATCTCTTACTCAAAAAACTCTTTCAATCAAAAGAAAAAAAAGCTGAAGATCATCAGTGAAAAGATATTGACGTGCCGATCTTTGCCCCTCAGATCATTAAGGAATAGTCCCTCCAAAAGCTGACTTGGAAAAATAGGTCAGCTTTCTTTTTTATTTGAAAACTTCTCGAGAAAAGATATAGTAAAGAGCGAATTTACCCCCTGCAAATACAAAAATGCTCTTTTGATTGATCGTTGCATGCGGTCTCTGACTGATTTTCGGCTCATTTGGGTCAGTAATACTTTCTAGACGAGGAGACGCAACTACTCGAAAACAGGCTGGTTCTATCCTTTGGGGAAGATCAGAATGTCCAACTTGCAAGCATCGTCTATATCCTTATGATCTGATTCCGCTTTTGAGTTTTCTTTTCCAGTGAGGGAAGTGTCGTTATTGCCATAGAAAAATTTCCCGGCTCTATCCCATACTAGAGCTAGGTTCAGCTATGGTTTTTGGACTACTTTACTGGTATTTGTGGTCACAAGGACTTTGAGTTCTGATTTTTTGGACAGTAAATGCTTGGATCCTTTGGTTGCTATTGGTATATGATGTATTGCGGTATGAGGTGCATATTCCTCTGGTTTTTGTAGGAATGGGGACTTTCTGAGTTGGCTTGCTGGCTGGGCTCTTTCCTATGAAAATACTTTGGTGAGGTTTAGTGTTCCTTTTGTTCTTTTTATTGCTTTATGGTGCAGCAAGGCGAGTAGTAAAGGTAAAATACTGAGTAAAAGAGGAAGGACTCGGTTTTTGAGACGTGATTATTTCCCCATACTTGGGAGGATTGCTCTATGCTGGACTTAGTCATCAACTCTCAACTCTTGATCAAGTGCTTGCATTCCTGTTTTTCCTGACTCTTAGCTGAGGAATCTGACTCGTTTGGTACTTTATTCAGACAAAACTCTATCAGAAAAAAGCTACCTTCCTTTCACAAAAGATGGCAGATCAGGCGGTTCCTTTTTTGCCAGCGATGATTTTATGAGTAGCAGTGATTCTGATCTTTCAGGAGAAATTTTTTAGCTTGTTCTGATTTTAAATGAAACCTGAACAAAAAAATAAAATCAGATTTATTATTTTTTTAGCACTTGCAAGTGTGCTCTATTTTGTATTTTTTTATGAACTTTTCTTGGCAAAAAGGGCACTTGTCGCTGGACTGCTTTTTTGTATCTTTTTTATTGTATTGCCATTTCTTGCAATTGACCTTAGAAAAGTAAAAAAAATCTGGATCTATTGAACTATTTTTTTTGTAGGGCTCATTTTATCGATGCTCTTACCTCAAAATAATTGGCAAACGGTAATTGCATTGTGGATTTCTTTACTGGGAACGGCTTGGCTCCTAAGGTATCTATGAGAGTATTTTTCTGAGGTGAGAAAAGTAGCTCGATTCCAGTATTTCTCTCGTACAGGATATTGGTTTACAATGATTATGACAATCATGTTTGGTTTTGCGCTCCTCGGGATGAATAGTAGCTTTCCGTTTAGTTGTGATCAGATATGAACTTGGAGCGATAAAATTATTCAGACCTCGACAAATCCACTTTCGCTGTGATCTTCTCAGCAAGGTGAGGCTCAAAAACTACCTCTCCCGAAAAAAGAAGAGAAGTCTGAATTTGAGACGGAACTTTCTAAGCTCTGGTGAAACCTAAAAACAAATGTTCGATGAGGACTTGTAGATACACAAAAAACGATTAACTTCAAGGTATGCTCTGTGGTTTTAGAGCAGCTCACAAAGCTCTATCAGAACCCAGTGTTTCAGATTGCAGCAATTTTTGCGATATATTTGCTATTATATTGAGTTGTTAGGTTGCTTGTTTGGGTGATTACAATCCTAGGATATTGCTGCTTTCTCATCCTCAAGCGATGTAAAGTTTACAAAAAAAAGAAAATACTGGTTGAAGTCGATGAAATAGACTAAAAGAGAAAACTTGCTTTTACATTGCTTTTTGTGAGCGATTCGCTACACTAAAGATCAGATTTTTTACCTTTTGCACTATTGATAATGAAGATTGGTATTGTTGGACTGCCTAATGTTGGAAAGTCTACACTCTTTAATGCTTTGACAAAGTCTTATTCTGCTCCTGCTGAAAATTTCCCCTTTTGTACCATCGAGCCTAATGTTGGAATCGTAGATGTAAAAGATCCTAGAATGGATGCACTTTCTGAGATGTCAAAGACACAAAAAATCGTCTATGCACATACGGAGTTTGTGGATATTGCTGGGCTTGTTAAGGGAGCGAGCAAAGGAGAGGGACTTGGAAATAAGTTTCTTTCACATATTAGAGAGGTGGATGCAATTGTTCAGGTGCTGAGACATTTTAATGATTCAGATATCGTGCATGTAGAGTGAGGAGTTGATCCACTCAGAGATAGAGAAATTATCAATACTGAACTTATCTTTGCTGATCTTGAACAGATTGAGAAAAATCTACCAAATCTTCAGAAAAAAGCCAGAATTACTCAAAATAAGGATGAAAAGAGAACTGTTGAGATTCTAGAAGCGATTCAAAAGGTGCTTATGGAAGGGAAACTAGCGAATACTATAAAATCTGAATTTTCTCCTGAGGATTTAAAACTCATCAAATCTTATAACTTCTTGACGCTAAAACCCTTTATCTATGCTTTGAATATTGCACAGGAGGATTTAGCGAATGCTGAAGCTCTTAAAAAAGAATTTGAGCAAAAGCTCAATGCTCCAGTGGCTATTGTCTGTGTAAAACTTGAATCTGAAATGATGGAGTTTTCTCCGGAAGAGAGGGCAGAGTTTTTAACTGAGCTCTTAGAGCTTCATGGAGACAATCCAATTCCTACCTTGGATGATTTGATCGGGCTTGCCTTTAGGCAGCTTGGATTGATGTATTATTTTACAACGGGAGAGAAGGAGACAAGAGCATGGACAGTCCCTGTAGATTCTACAGCTCCGCAGGCAGCTTGAGCGATTCATTCAGATTTTGAAAAATGATTTATTAAAGCTGAAGTGGTGAGTACTGATAAACTTTTGGAAGCCGGAAGCTGGGCAAAAGCCAAAGAAAAAGGACTGATTCGTCTGGAGGGGAAAGAATATATCGTGCAGGACGGAGATGTAATTATTTTTAAGTTTAATGTATAGAATATAAACTCGTAGAGAAAGTGTCTTTTCATAAGGCACTTTTTCTTGTTTTTTAGCTAAGTTTTCGTATGCTCAGAATCGAAGTCTTTATCTTGATTTTTAGATAGATGAGAGAACTATATTTCTGAAAAATCAAAAAAATCTGAATTTTCTGTCTCTTTATCCTCCTGTGAGGAATAGCACTTTTTCTCTTGCTTAACTGTCTATACAAATATCCGCTTCCAACCCTTAATAATCAAGTTTTGAAAGACACCAATGGACAGCTTATCAGTGGAATCAAGATACAAGGATACGAAACATCTGATCAGATCCCTGAAAATCTTAAGCAAGCAGTTGTCGGTGTAGAGGATCGTAGGTATTATTGGCACTTAGGAGTAGATCCAATTGCCGTACTCAGAGCGATTAAATTTAACCTTCAATGACATGGAAGAAGGCAATGAGCATCTACTATTCCTCAGCAGTTAGTGAAAATTACTCGAAAAAGCTACCATAGAACCTGGAGTACAAAGATCAAAGAAATGCTGATCGCCTTTAATCTTTCTCTTCATCATTCAAAAGATGAGATTCTCCTTGCCTATTTGAATAATGTGGAATTTTTAAATGGAATCCGTGGATATAGAGCTGCTTGCCTCAACTATTTTCAAAAAGAATGTTCTGCACTTTTCCCATCAGAGTTAAGTTTTTTGATTGCAACAGCGCAAACTGGAAAAAATCCACTCAATGCCTCAGGATTCAAAAAGATTAAAACCAGAGCAAAAGTGCTTTGTCCGCTGATAGCCGAGGAAGCATCGTGTAAAAATCGAGACGAACTTCCTCCTGTTTCAGATAAGGAGCTTCATTCTCCAGTTCCTACAGAGGCTCAGCATTTTAATGCTTATTATCAGAAAAGCCATTCAAATCAGCTTTCTTCATTTGATCTCAATTTATATCAAAAGGTAGGACAGAGTATAGATCAGACCGAGGAATATAGATCACAAGTCTGAATGTGAGACTGCTGTGTTCTAGTCTTGAATGAGCAAGGAGAAATTCAAACAATGAATACCTGTAGGGCATTTGATGATAAGAAAAGCTGAGAGGTGAACTGATGTCTCAGTAAGAGACAGACCGGATCCGCAATTAAGCCGTTTTTGTATATTTTTGCATTGCAAAAGCTCGGACTGACCTGAGGAAGTATGATAGTTGATGAGCCGGTTTCCTATTATTTGGATGAGGAGCAGATCTATAGCCCAAAAAACTTTTCACTTTCTTACTACGGAGAAGTGAACTTAGCAACTGCTCTAGGAAGTAGCTTAAATATCCCAGCGGTAAAGCTCCTTCATGACGCAGGAGTTGAGGAGTTTATTGCATTTATCAATAGACTAAGACAAGAAATCGCAAATACTGAGCCAGATGTTATTCTTCAAGAGAGTCAGACCTTTAATGCTCACAATCTGGGCCTTTCAGTTGGTCTTGGGACCTATGAGCTTTCTCCTCTGGAGTTTGCGAGTCTGTGGAAAGTGTTTCTTAGTTCTTGAGCTCTAGCTGATGAATATCAATCGACAATTGCTGAGGTGGCAGATATTTTAAGCAAAAATCAGCATAGAACAATCAGTTTCTGACTGGATAATTATCTAAATATGCCAGGATGGAGCGTGAAATCTGGAACCTCTAGACACTTTATTGATGGTTGGACCTGCTGAGTACATACGGCAAAAAAGAAAATCCTCTGTGTCTGGGCAGGAAACTATGATGCCTCTCCAATGAAAAAAAGCTGAAGTCTAACTGCAGGATATCTCTGGAATCTCGTAGCAAATCAGCTTTAGCATCTTTTCAAAAAACAAAAAACCTGAATGAAGCTTCAGGTCTTTTTATAGTTAAAAATAGATACTAGAAATAATATAGACTCCAAGAATAAGCATTAGTATTCCAACTCCCAAATGGATCAGCTTTGTATTTTTATTTTTTAACTTGGCAAGCTTCTCCACGCTAGATTTTCCTGTTCATACGAGGAAGGTTATTGCAAGCATGGGGAGGATAAAGATGAAATTATACAGTGCTAGATATCCCATACCTAGTAGATTAAGTTCATTACTTTGAGCAGAAAGGAGTCCAAGAATCACAATATATGGACCAGAAGAACAAGGAAGAAGGAATAGACTGACTAAAATACCAATCCCAAATGCACCAATAGGAGAGAGCACTCATTGGATAAGTTTCATCATAGTTGGTCTCCATTGGCGAGGGACTTCCATTAGAAAAACCTTTCCATACCAGAAGTAGTCTTTAATATTCGCCAATCAGATCAAAATTCAGATCACACCGATAATCCACTTAAAAATTGAGGTTTCCGCTGTAGAGGTGGCTAAAAGCTTAAATACTCAGATTCCCATCAAAAAATAGGAAAGAAATATTGCGAGTGAAAATAAGACTCCAGAGAAAATCGTCCTCTTTCTGCTTTTTGACTTACTTAAGATTGTAGAGAGGAGGAGCAACATAACGGCAAAGGCACAAGGATTGATACTATCACCAAGCGCAGTTGGGATCAGGATTCCTATAAACTTCCAGGGAGATTGTTCACTATTTTTATCATTATCTGCAAAACTAGGCTGAGTTCAAGTCTGATTTGTAGCTTCTCATAATTCTTCTCCCTTTTCAAAATAATTTATGATTTCTGCAGGACCAATCAATGAAGTCTGAGTTTTATTTTCTTTTTCAACAAGCATCAAGGGGATTTTTGTTTCTGTGATTGGAAGGTTGATTTGAGCGAGCTTGTCTTTAAGGATTTGGAGATTTTCTGGATGATTTCGTATCTCATATTTAATGATTTTATAGGTATCTTCTAGATGATGATCTTCAAAGTACCTCTGCGTCTTAGCACAGTAACTACAACCTTCTCCATAGAAATAATGATATTCATCAGCAGACAACCCCCCTCCGAGCAAATACATTCCTCAGAGCAAGAGGAGAGAAAGTTTTTTTAGCATTTATATTTAATGAAGAGTAAAATCTTGTTTTATAGTCCCATTTTTCTAGCAAAATAACTCTCTTTTGCCTCATATACGACCTGAAGCTGCACAGATTTTCAGAGACTGGTTGTCAAAAGTGATTCTACAAGCTTTTTGATCTCTTCATTTTTGAGGAGCATCTCTGCGATTTTGGTAATAACAATGATCTCAACAGTATTTTCACTAATAGCCTCAATGATCGCTTGATCTTTGAGATTTGCCTGAGCGGTTGGCTTTGGAATTTGAGCGACAACAGACTGCCAAAGTGATTTCAGATCATTAGTTCAAGATTGCATTTGACTTGATGTAGCAACTGGTTGAGGTTCAGCTTTTGGAGCTGCTGGTGCTGGCTGAGTTGATGGAGATTCTTCCTTTACAACTTCAGATTGAACAGGTCAAAGAGGCGAGGTTGTGACTTCACTCTTTGGCTCTGAATTTACTGATCAAGATTCAGGTTTCTGCTGCTGAGGAGCTGAGGTTTGAGCTACACTTACAGCAACTGGGGTAGAAACCGATGACTGAGAAATTTGCGGAACTGAGCTAGTAGTAAGCTGTCTTTCTGGATTAAGATAGTTATTCAGCGAGATTTTATACGCAACAATCGGGTAAGGATATCGCCTCAAATTGCCCAAAATTTCTCAAAAAGTTGAGCAAATCTTAAGATAAAAATCCGTATCTTCCAGAAGATGCTGATCAATATATCCGATAGTCTGTTTAGTAAATTGTCAGAGATCAACTCCACTTTGAGCAATAGTATCCAAAAACTCAAAAATCTGATTTCTGTCTCCTTTTTTGATGGTTTCTAGTAGCGTTTTTATGGTATTTTCTCCAGCTACCCCAAGAAATTTTGTAATATTCCCCTCAGTAACCTCTCAGAGAATACTCACTTGATCTATATATTTTACAGCATCTCTCACACATCATTCCGAAATATTTGCGATTGTCTCTAGTGCTGGAAGCGTGTACCCAAGCCCCTCATCCTTGCAAATCTTTTCTAAATGCAAGGTCATCGCCTGTGTTGGTACTTTTCTATAGTTAAAAACCTGACAACGAGAGATAATCGTGTCTGGGACTTTATGGATTTCCGTCGTCGCAAAAATAAAGCAGACATTACTTTTTGGCTCCTCGATTGTCTTTAGGAGAGCATTAAATGCCCCCTTACTGAGCATATGAACCTCATCGATTACATAGATCTTCTTTTGGAGTGTTGTGGGTGGATAGAGTGCTTTGTCTATAATTTCCTCTCTAATATTGTCCACTCCTGTATGAGAAGCAGCATCAATCTCAGTATAATCCAGACTTGTTCCCGCATTGATAAGTTGACAATTACTACATTCATTGCAAGGATTTCCATTTTGAAGATTAAGGCAGTTAAGCCCCTTTGCAATCAGCCTAGCTGAAGTAGTCTTCCCAGTTCCTCTCGGTCAAAAAAGAAGATAGTTATGATGAATCTTATCTCTAGCAATCATCTGAGCTTTGAGAATATCACTAATATGCTCTTGTCCGATCATCTCATCAAAGGTCTGAGGACGATACTTGTTTGCGAGGCTCATAAATATACACAAAAATAATAAAAATCTGAATTAAAGTGTATGATTTTCTCCTAAGTTTTCAAGTGATGATGAGCGAGGAAGAGTTCAGATTTTTGTGCTCTTATGATATTGACTTCTTTATTCTTTTGGTTATAGTATGTTAATTTATTTTTTTATCTCTGCTTGGTCGATGGAGAATATTGAGAAGAAAAGGATGCTCGAGGAGGAAGAGAAAGTACTCATCAACTCAAATGAAGCTCAAATCTCAGAGTCTAATCCTTCTGAGCATATTTGTCGTAAAGTCTCCGAGCAATGTTTTGATACTCTCTCCTCGGTGGCAAAGGCTAGAAGAAGAGCACGTAATCCTCTCCCCCCTGATAAGGAACAATCACTAAAAATGACCTATCTCAAGATACTTCACCTGAACTTTTATTCTCCCAAAAATACCTATCTGCAGTATGTCTCTCTCGAGAATATCAAGAAAGTGATGGGATTTCGTCCTTATCTAGAAGAGATAGGAATACAAATCACGGCTGAAAACTTTCAAGAGATCCTTGCACTTTCTCATGTGGAACTTGAACGTCTGATGATTATAAAAAAGGGACTGGAAAAGATAGGTATCACACTCTGAGATCAGGTTTATGATCTCGATGTTCTATCTGGACTCTATCTGGAAGATATTCCAAAGCTCAGGGAGATGCTTCCACTTTTGAGGAAATTAGGAATCCCTATTAAGAATAGTAATCTCTTTAGTGTTTGTGAAACGAGTAAACGCGAGCTTAAAAAACTCCTTAGACTCAAGCCAAGACTTGATAAATTTCGAGGTGATGAGAGTGAAAAATGGGGAACTTCGCTTTCAAATACGATCAAAAAAGTTAGAAAGCAAGATCTCAAACTCCTAGCACAGCTTCCAAAGGGACTAAAAGATAAACTTACTATCTGAATACTCCCTATTGCACTTTGTCTACTCAAGAGTGCAGACCTCCAAGAAATCAGAAACTATCATCTAAGGAAAGCCGCTTATCTCAAGAACTACCAAACACTCTCTGATCAGCATTATACCCTTCTTTTTATGGAAGGAGGAGACGAGTATTGGCAGGATATGCTAGATGATTCAGTTGAGGAACTGGAGGAAGAATTTCAGGAACCACTCTCTACTCTCAGGCAGCCTGAAACTCTGCAAAAAACTACACTTGAAACACTCCAAGAAGATGCACTAGAAAGTTTTGAAAGGGGAGAGATGATAACTACTCTTCCGACGTTATGAAAGTATAATAAAGCTGAGATCAGACAGCAAGAACTCTGATTTTGCTATGGATATAGTGGTATTGAAATGCTGAAAAAGTCTAATCCCTTTGAAGTATTGATCAAGACTTCAATGAAAATCACTGAGCAAGGGCGAGAAGTCAGACTTCCTTTTTGCTGAGATGAGAGGCATAGAACTTGGATCCCTGTCTCGACTGAGGAACTCGATCAGGACTACGAGATTAAGGATAAGGAAGAAGGGGATCTCTTCGCAAATATCAATAGCGATAGTGCATTGGGATTCAGAATCTTAGAGATTGCTGCGATGAAGAATATGATACTGAATAGAGACTTTGAAGATCCAGAACTTAGTAAGCAGGCATGGAAAAGCTTCAATAAAACGGGTACCTTTGCTATCACTAGTGAAATGCTGAGCAAGATCAATGAATGAGGATTCTCGCATTTGTTTCTGCGTTGACTGATGGGCGAAGGAGCTTGCCTATCATTTTCTACTGAAGATAAGGAGATTCAGAAGCTTTTGTTCAGGTTTCATCGTTTTTGATTTATTAATATTAGCCTCGGGAATCCCTGAGATAACGTTCATTTTAACCCGAATTATAGGAATGTTGTATGGAATCAGGATTGAACCTTTAGGAGGTTTAGTATCACTAAAGCTGGGAAACATTTTACCTCGCTCCATGCTTATTCACTAGAGAGATGTTTTGTAGATAGCAAGACTGGAGAGAAAAGAGTGATCCTTGTCAATCCTATTGATACCTCTCGCAAGATTGAGCTTTCACTAGAGAGGTGTATGCAAGCCTTTCCTGAGTGGAATGTCGCGGTCTTTGATATCAGAGAGATGTTTAAGATGAAGAAACGATGGAAATCAGTCTTTTCGTAAGCTTTTGAGCATTCTTGGTTGATTCTCTAGCTACTCTGCTCTGAGATAGAGAAAAATGAGCAGTCAATTTTTAAAAACAAGCGGTTGTTTTTCCAAAAACAAGCAGTCATTTTAGAAAAAATGAGCGGTCAATTTTAAAAATTGAGCAGTAGTTTTTAGAAAATGAGCGGTCATTTTTGAAGAGGTGTAGAGGTTTACTCTCTTTCTCCTCTCTGAACATTCAAAAAAGAGAAGCTGAGCTTCTCTTTTTTTGGTAAGGTGGGGGAGAGTTATTTACTTACCTTTTCGTATTTAACGGTTGCAAGCATCTCCTTAAGATCCACTCCAGGACGAAATTGAATTTTATTTCCCTTGATCTGAGATGCATTTACTTTATTAGCACTATCTACTCCATTACTATTGATTACGATTTGGAAACTTCAGAAATCTCCGAGCCTCACGATCTTTCCCTCAGCAAGATGCTTTGTTAAGATCTTGGTTAGATCATTAAGCACAGCAAGCATATCACTATCAGATACTGTAGATCCAGCAGCTGCGATTTCCTTTGCAAGAGTCTTAAAGCTGACTTCTCCATCTGAATTTGCAATAGCATAGAATTTTGCTTTTTCAGTAGGTTTAAGAGGATTTTTTCTCTCTACGATGTTATACTTTACCGCCATCTTGTATTTTGGTTAAAGAATAAAGATAATTTCAGTCTAGGAATCCCTGAAGACTTTGCAAGGAGAAGTTGAGAGAAGTGATGGGAGGGTTGAGAGAAGGCTTAGGAGCTGATGATGCAGAGATGATGATGAGAAATGAGAGACTAAATCTGAAATAAGTTGAGTTAATATTTTGAAATTGACTTGCAATACTCTCTAATATAGTTAGATATAGGAAATATATAAATAAAAAATTATATGAATGTATATACTGAAATTATCTGATTTCTTCCTAATTAGGGTATTTTTATTATCTGACTTGTTGACCTATGAAAAAGAAAGCATTGATATGTTGATTTCTTCTTATACTTTTAGTGTCAGGTATTCATTTATGCCGTTGTTTCAATTCTGAACAAATAATCTACTATACTCCCCAGCTTATTGGGGCTTTGTACAAAGATGATGGAGGGAGAAGGCTAGAGAAGGTAGCACTTGAGCCTTTTACTTGAGATTTTTTTTATCTTGAAAATAAAGATTGATTTCCTTTCTCTCGTTTACAAAAGCATCAAGTTCCTTATACAGCTGAAGGAGAGCAAACTAAGCTATTCCCAAAGCAGTGATATTCTGAACATTTCCTTTGAAGTGAAGGAACTTTTTATATCAAAGATGGGGAGAGGCAGGTCCAAGACATAGTGCTTGAAGATATTTCAAAAACTAAGCGATGATTGATCAATCGAAAGGGGGGAAAGGTTAGATTTTGCCTTTTATGAGTGCATAAGTCACCTTTTGAACAGGAAAAGTTTATTCCGCTTAAGGTCTTTTCTGGAGGACATTGTATAGTAGTATCTGAGTGAGAGTATCTCGATTATTCCTTTCCGAAAGAGATAGAAAAAACTAAATACTTTGATCGTATTAGGACAGTTCGAATTGCCTCGGTGGATGAAAGTTTAATTACTATACGGAGAAAGAATAAGTAGTCAAATATTTATTATATAATGCCTGATCGTATGAAAAAGATTCTAGTTATCTTATTGGTCCTCTTTCTCTTAGGACTTAGTGCCTATTTTTCTGCTCTGCATCAGATGGATGAGTTTTCCTACCTCTTTATCAAAGAGCAGTTAAAAGATAAGTCTGGAGAGGAATCAATAAATCAGGTGCGTACTCTGTTGTCTCAGTGTATAGATTCTTCCCGTCATAGGAGTGTAAGATTTTTCTGCAAAGTATTTCTAGAGAATAAATTTCCTAAGCTTCAAGAGAAGTGGTGAAATATCTCTACAGGAGGAGTTGAGTTTATAAAATGATGATCTCTCTCAAATGAAAAATGGCTTGAGTATGCTTGACTCTCAGCTATAGCAAAACAAGGATGGAAAAATGAACCTCTTTCAGGCGATAAAGATGAAAGAGAAGATATAAAAAAAAGGGTTAGACTTTCAGATTCATACTATAAGGTAAGGTATCATTTTCTCCCATTCTCTCTCTTGCTCCCTTATACAGATTGTTCAAAAAATCTAGATAAGTTTTGTAGAAATAAATCAGATATTTCTTCAAGGATTGTTCCTTTTCATCTTGGAGATTCTTATTATAATAGAACTCTCTCAGTTGATACCTTAAATGGACTTTGATCGAGAACCGAAATGGAAGAGTTAGATATGGGAGGGAAACTCTTTGAAGAGATGATTGTTAAGTTCAATGATGAGAGCAAGAATAATATCAATGATGGTAGAGAGATATCTGTAGATAATAATGATAGAATAATTATCTATTTTGATAATAATGGAAATTTTTATTCAAAACATGAGGAGATAAGAAAATACCTCAAGAGTCTAGGGAATACTGTTGTGGAAGATTACACTGGAGATTATAGTGAGCTAAAAAAGTGGTATATCGGATTTTGACCAAATATGCAGAAGCTTTTTGCCTCTGGAGAGGCGAAAATCGTTGATGCTTGACGGCAACAGTTTATTTGGTTGGCGTCAACTCCGAATAAACTCTATATTCGTTCCTATTCAGGATCTCATCCATTATCACTAACACTTTCCCCATTTGCATTGATAGATGTAGATGCTTCAGATTGAACTTTGGCTTTTGAATGAATAGTTAAGTAGCTGAAGACGGATTATTGAGCTATAGTATTTACTATAAGGTAGAAAGGCTAGAATAAGTCAAGAAGAAATTAAAAAGTGGGCTTGCAATACTCAGGAGAACTTTTATTAATGGAGGTATTCCTTCTTTATGTTCAAGATATTCTTTTTTTAGATTTATTCTCTAAAAATAACGAATGAAGCTACGAAAATCTTTGCTTTTACTCCTTCTCGGTATACTTGTTGGAACGATAGGAACTGCTCTTTTCTTACTTAAACACCCAGATTATGATCCTTGAAAGATTAGAAGTCCTGAAAAAAATATACCAAGAACTTCTGAGGAGAAGCTTAATATCTACTTGGGATCAAAAAATGCAATGCTAAGACGAAATAATCAACTGGTAGGAGTTTTTCCGTTACAAGAAGATGTTTTCCCCAAAACTCTTACTCAAAAATCTGATACGCTTGAGCTGAGATTTGGAGAGTGGCTTGATTTTAGGGCGATAGAGTTTCCTTGACAGCAGTGAACAGGAGCGATACTGACACTCTCTGCACTTTCTGGAGATCTCGAAGCAAAGGTTATTTCGAAGCGTCATCGTTCACTCAAAGAGAGACAAGAAGCTCCAGACTATAATGATGATAAATTCGCTTATCTCCGAATAAAACAAGGCGAGGAAAAGGTTATTGACTTAGATGATTATAGAAACTTGCACTCTCCAGAGCAGAGGGCGACGATCGGTTGGGTTGGCTTTGATATAGAGATTCGCCCAATCGGTCTTGTGTCAACTATGAAATATAAACTAGATTATAAATCAGATTAAAATACTAAAAAAAGAGAAGCATTCAGACTTCTCTTTTTTATTAATATTTAATCCATTTCGAAAGACAAACATACTTCTTCTTTACCTTCCTTCTGGTAAGAAGCCGAGTTTCCCCACCAATTCAGCAAATACTTCTTCAATAGATTGGTTCGCATTAACAGTAATAAGTTTATTGAGACTATTTAGCTTTTGAATCACTGGAAGTGTCTCCTGCTCAAAAAGGTCTAATCTTTTATTTACCGTTTCCATATTGAGGTCGTCTTCACGATTTTGTTCCTTAGCTCTAATCTGGATCCTCTCAACTGCCAAGTCTCTAGAAAGATCAAAATACACAGCAACAAAATCTCTCTGATGTCTCTCTTGATAGCTCAAGAAGAATTCTAACTGCTGAGCATTTCTAGGGAATCAGTCAATCAAGAAAGCTTCCTGTGGTTCGAGGAGGTGTGAGCAAAGTTTAAAAAGATCAAAAACCAGACTATCACTCACCATCTTTCCTTTTTTGATAGAATCTTTTACGTATTCAGAAATTAGATTAGTATTAGAGTTCAGTGCTCTAAAAATATTTCCTGGCTCTAGGTATTTATAATGTTCAAATGCTTTAAGGATATTACTTGCCTGTGTTCATTTTCAAGAACCTTGGATTCAAAATAAGACGATATCTTTTTGCATATAGATTTAATTGGACAGATAAAAATAATTCTCAGCAAAGAGTACACCTAAAAAAAGCCCGTTTATTTCGGGCTTTATATATGAAAAAATAATTATCTCTTTGACCAAGTTGGAGCTTTTCTCGCTTTCTTCAAACCAGGCTTCTTTCTTTCTTTCACTCTTGGATCTCTCTTAAGCAATCCATGAGGTTTTAGAGATACTCTAAGGTCAGAATTCCATTCTACCAATGCTCTTGCAAATGCAAGTCTAATAGCATCAGCCTGTCCAGCAACTCCTCCTCCTACAACTTTGATCTCTGCATCAAACTTCTTCAATACATCTACTCCAAGTGTAGAAAATGGAGAAGTAGCGATCTGAAGGAGATATTGATTTCCTCCAAAATAATCAGCAAGCGTGTATTCCTTTCCAGAAGCTGTTTTCAAAAGATAATTTCATGCTCCCTTAGCATACAACTTTACAGTTGCAGTAGTTTCCTTTCTTCTTCCAACTGCATAATTATACTCTCTATTTGCCATTATTTATACAAGTTAATAGGTTTAAAATTATCGTATTTTGTAGTAGTTCCCTTAATAAGCTTCATTCTCTTAATTCTAGGATCTCTAAGCTTATTTTTTGGAAGCATACCTCTTACTGCATACCATAAGGCTTTCCCAGGATTCTTCTTAAGCAATTCTCCAAGAGTAATACTTTTCAAATTTCCCTTGTATCCACTGTATGAATAGTATACCTTATCTGTTAACTTCTTTCCAGTTACAGCAATTTTTTCAACATTTTCAACGATAACAAAACTTCCTGCATCTCGGAAATCTGAATAATATGCTCTATCTTTTCCCATCAATTTTTTAGCAATATCTACAGCCAATCTTCCCAAAGTCTTTCCTGTAGCATCTACACGATACCATCTTCTATTTTTTTCTTGGTCTGTTTGCTTAATCCAGATGGTTTTATTCAAATCCTTTTTAGTAAACTCCATTGTATCTCAATACGATAACTAAAATAAATTATTCACACTCAGTATTATGCTAATTTCAACATAATTTTTGGTGAAGCATCTCCAACTCTATATCCAAGTCTATATTCAGAAGTGAATCCAGACTTTCTTCCTTCTTCTTTGTATTTTGGAACGAAAGTATCAATTACCTTCTTACCTTCTGCCTCTCCATATACTGTAGCTTTCACATATCTAATAGCTTCTCTCTGAGCAGTTTTCTCATCATTTTTTGCATAAATAGTAAGCAAAGTTGAGAAAAAATGATCAGCATAGGCTTTCAATACTTTTGCTCTCTTTGGAGTTGTTGTCAATTTTCCAGCTCTCAAAAGACTAGAAAGTTGCATTCTCATAAATACTGATTTACTTTTAGCTCCTGTATTTACCTCTAAGAGCCTGTTATGCTTGTGTCTCATCTTAACATAGATAATAAATGATAAATTCCCTACTTTAGCTATCCGATTAATACTTTACCGATATTTGCGAGTGAAGAAGTAATCTCATCAATAGCTTTTCTTCCAACTCATTTCATTACTAATAATTCAGATTTCTTTTTCTTTTCCAAATCCTCAACATAGAGAATATTATTTTTGATCAATGCATTTCTTGTTCTTTCACTCAATGGAAGCGCATCAATTGGCATTGTCTTTACTGATCCTGACTCTTCTGGCAAAGCTTCTTCAGCTTCAGAAAGATCATCATACTCTACAAGTACTGATTTGTCAATATATACATTATCAAATACGAAGAGTTTTGCATAGCTTGTTAGTACTTCTCCAGCGAACATAATAATTTCCTTTGGAGAGATATTGTCATATTTTACCTTAATTTCAATATTAAGTGCATCCTTTGTACTTCCGCTAAAGTCTTCAATAACCTCCTCTACATCATATCTTACATAGTCAACAAGAGAAAAGTCGTTATCAACAAGAAGAAGTCCAACTTCTTCAGTATCTTTTTCTTTTTTATCTCTTTGTCTAAGGTATTCTAGACTATAGTATCCATATCCTTTTTCAACTCTTAGTTCCAAATTGATCTCTGTAGAACTATCAGTTATTTCAAATAGGAATTCATCTCCATTAAGAAGCTGTACTCCTGACGGGAACTTAAGATCACTTGCTGTATATCTTCCGATCCCCTTAAATCTCTGAGCAATTCGTTGAAGTGATTCAGCATTTTCATCAATTTTGAAGCGAAGCTTCTTGAAATTCAATAGAATACTAATCACATTTTCCTTTACCCCTGTAATAACATCATATTCGTGCGGCACCCCTTTAATCTTCAACCCTGTTACAGCTCCTCAAAGGTTGTAAGCAAGGATAATTCTTCTCAATGCATTTCAAAGAGTGTGTCAAAATCATCTTGGGACATATTTCAATTCAAACCTTGTAGCCCCATCATCCAACTGACTGAAGCTAATCTTAGGAACTCCAATAAAGTGTTGTATATTCAACATAGAAGTAGAAATATGATATAAAGTTTTTGTTGATTTTTTACCCTCTTACTAAGCTCTCGCGTAGAATTCAATAACCTTTAGTAGATCTCCTAATGGTTCAATTTCTCCTTTCTGAGGCATTGCAAGTACTTCAACTGCATAAGCATTTTTATCAACCTTTAACCAAGAAGGTACCTTTGCTGGAGCAGCCTTAGATGCATTAGCATAAAGTGGTGAGTTCTTCAACTTCTCTTTTACAGAGATCTTATCACCAACCTCTACAAAAGTTGAAGGGATATTATGCTTCTTCCCATTTAGTTGGAAATGTCCATGAGTAACCATTTGTCTTGCTTGCATAATTGTATTTGCAAGTCCAGATCTAAGAACGATTACATCAAGTCTTCTTTCCAAGAATTGAAACAATGCAAAGTCGTGACTCATCTTGTTATTCTTTGCATACTTAGCAGCAGTCTTCTTTACAATAGTTGAAAACTGTTTTTCTGATAGAAGGTAGCTTCTCTTTACTACTTGTTTATTTCTTAGCAATTTTCCATATTCAGAATTTCTCTGCATAGAAGCTCCATGTTGTCCTGGCAAAGCCTTTCTCTTTTTAAGATTGTACTTTTGTGGACCAAAGAGATTCAACTGTTCTCTTCTACAGAGTCTAAATTTTGCTCAAGTATATCTCATAATTCACTATGAAAATAGATAAATAAATTTGAAAAATCTGATTTCCTTTTTTTAATCAAAAAGACTAATTTCTCTTTGGTCTTTCTCCTTTACAACCTCCGAATTGGATTCCAGTTTGTTCTTTGATATATGCAATATCAATCACTCCAACTTCATTGATTGCCTTAAAAACTCCTTCTCTTGCCATACCGATTCCCTTGAAAATGATACCAATTTCTTTCAATCCGTATCCTTGCCCATCCTTTAGGATCTGCTTTGTCAATACTTCAGCAGCATAAGGAGTACTTTTCTTTGAACCTTTGTATCCAACCTTTCCAGTACCTCCACCGAGAATCTTATTTCCTTCCTGATCAATCAATGTGATCAAAGTATTATTTGAAGTAGTATGTACATGAAGCACTCCACTAACTACCTTAATATCCTTCTTTTTTGCCTTTGTAACAGCCATTTGCTATAGAAAAAACTATATAAAATTACTTCTTCAATACTGGTCTCACCTTTGATCTTCCAAGAAGTTTTTTTGCAGTTCTTGCATTCTTTCTTGTAAGTTGTCCTCTTACTGGCAAACCAAGATTATGTCTCATTCCTCTGTAGCATTTAATTTCCTTCAATCTTTTGATCGCAGCAGCTACTTCTCTTTTAAGATCATTTTCCAATACATATTTTTTCAACTCATCAGAGATCATCTTTTGTTCTTCTTCTGAGATATCTTTTACCTTTTTCATAATCTCAATATTGAGTGCAGCCAGAATTTTCTTAGATCTTTCTCTACCAATTCCGTAAATATTTGTTAGCGCAATCCAAATAGATTTCTCTTCTGGAAGGACATGCCCCATCAATCTAAACATCGTTCAAAAAATACAATAAATAAAAACTATCCTTGCCTAGCTTTATGTCTAGGGTTTCTCTTACAAGTCACATATAATCTCCCCTTTCTTTTTACAATTTGGCAATACATACATCTCTTTTTAAGAGAATTTACAACTTTCATCGTAATTAAACATATTATGTAAATAAGCACACTAATGCTGCGGACTATTTGTCACGACATTATATCTATACACTATCCTTCCTTGTTTCATATCATATTGGTTCACTTCAACCTTTACATGATCTCATTCAATCACTGAGATATGAGATTGTTTCATCTTACCCGCTTTATAACAATTGATAACCATATCTGTATCTTTCAATTTTACAGTATACTTTCCAGCAGGAAGGACTTCTAGAATCTCTCCATCTCGCTCTAAGACTCCAGCCTTAGCCATTAGCAAGAAATCTTTTTAGCAACTAAAGTCGTCTGAAGTGGTCTAAATCCTTTCAATCTTGCGTATCTTGTTTTTCTCTTAAACTTAAGTATCCTCACTTTTTCTCCTTTTTGAGTAACTCCAACTTCAAATTCAACACTAGCACCATCTACTACAGGTTTACCAACTTTTACATCATTACCTGCTTCATCAAAGATAGCCAAAACTTTATTTGCTACAAACTTTTCTGATTGATTTACCCCAAGATTATCTACAATAATTTCTGCTCATTCTGAGACAATATATTGATGTCCTTGTAGTTCTACAACTGCATACATTCTTATACAAAATATCAAAATAAATTTTACACAATCTTTCCAAGTTGTGCCAAAGTATTATACTTTCTCTTTGTCTTTCTATAAGCATTAGAAACGATTGCTCTCATTCTCTTATATCTTCTAGAAGATGGAAAATCATAGCTCACAAACTTTCTATACCACTTAGTACCATAATGCACTTGCTTTTTTGCTTTATCCAAAATATGAGAAGACCAAAGTTCCTTTTTGTAGAAAGAAATAATCCTTTCGTTTGTATTCAAATCTCCTGTTCTTCGAACGGTAAATCACATAACAATAGCAAATAACAATTAAAAACATTAAGTTGCCGAGGACCGGAATCGAACCGGCACGGGATTATAAGTCCCAAAGGATTTTAAGTCCTTCGTGTCTACCAATTCCACCACCTCGGCCCAAAGAAGAATCCGACACAAAGTCAGATTTTTCTTTTCTATTTTACAACTTCATCATAAATTTTATCAAATACTGATGGGAAAGCGACTGCAATATTAGAAAGAACTTTTCTATCCAACTTGATATCCTTTGTATTCATAAGATTAACAAATACCGAATATCTATTCCCCTTTTCTCTAATCACAGCTGAAAGTCTTTCAATCCAAAGTTTTCTAAAATCTCTCTTCTTAAGCCTTCTACTTACATAAGCATGCTGCCCCTGTTTTACAAGAGCTAATCTTACCTGCTTATAGAGATTTTTTCTTCCAAGCCTAAACCCTTTAGCTTGATTGATAAATTTTTTATGTCTTCTTTGTCTTCCAAGACCATTAGTAACTCTTACCATTTTATCAACTATTTATAAGGAAGTAAATTTTTTAGCATCTTTGCTGTTGCACCAAGAATCTCTTTTCCATAAGCAAACTTCTTATTTGTCTTTCCCTTATTAGTCAAGAGATGATTATTACAAGACTTACAAGCAACTACTTTCTTAGATTTTGTAATCTTAAACCTCTTTGCCGCTCCTGAATGAGACTTCATCTTATTTGCCATCTGTTGTGACACTATTTACTAAATAAAATAATACTATATCCATTAGCCTCTTTTTTTGGTGTATCGTACTGAGACTTTCCATAACTCTGCAAAGCCTCTTGGATAATCTTTAACTTTTGCACTGCTTTATCTTCATACATCCTCTCTCTTCACTTTAACCTAATTGAGAATTTCACATTATCTCATCACTGAAGAATTTCTTGCGCTTTCTTTATTTTTAGCTGAAGATCATTATCTCCAATTGCATAGCTAATTTTAAGCTCTTTTGTATCTTTTCACTTCTGAGCTTTCCTCCTCTCTTTATCTTCTTTCCCTTTTTGATACATATACTTTCCATAATCAGTAAGCCTCACTGTTGAGAGCATCTTTTCTGGATCATATACAAGCTGAACTAGATCAAGTCATTTTTCAGCAGCCATCTCTAAGGCAATCCTTCTTGGGAAAGTTCAGAGATTATTTTTATCATCATCTATTATCATAATATTAGGAGCCTTAATCTGATCATTTATAAAGATCATTTTCGCCTTAAAGTTCCCAGCCATATTTTTTTCTGATTTATTTTGTCCAGAAAACTCTTTTTTCTGTCCTCAAAATTTCGAATTCGTTGTTGCTGGCTTAAAGCTTTTTTGCTCCATACACAAGACAATAATAATAAACACTCGCTCCCGGAGGGACTCGAACCCTCGATTTCCACCGTGAGAGGGTGGCGTCCTAAACCACTAGACCACGAGAGCATAAAAAAATACAACCTATCCCCGCTAGGGATCGAACCTAGATCCACAGCTTAGAAGGCTGTTGTTCTATCCATTGAACTACGGGGACATATCCTCCATCGTCAAATTAGCCTGGGGAGAGTAGGATTTGAACCTACGTAGCCGTGAGGCGTCAGATTTACAGTCTGATGCAATTGACCGCTCTGCCATCTCCCCTCTCTACAAGACCTTAGACCAAAGAACTTAAATTTGGACTCTATGGGAGTCGAACCCATGACCTCCTGCGTGCAAAGCAGGCGCTCTAGCCAACTGAGCTAAGAGCCCAAAACATTTTTTATCCTCAGAATCATTGAATTTGATCAATCTGTTCTGTAGGACTTCATACAAAGACACCAAACATCGTCAATACTCAAAGTATCATAACTACAAACCCAAGTAGCAACACCAGATTCCTCGTCCCTCCTAAATGAAGCTCTGCCCAAGCATTTCTACCAAAGAACCTTACTATATCATAAGAATAATAACAGAAAAGTCCTCAAACTCAGCAAAGCAGTATTCACAACAAGATACGACCAATCATTTATCTCCACTTTTTGTAGCTAATAAATAGATATCCTTGAATACCTCTGATGCGAAACCCATGTAGTGTAATAGCGGATAACGGGACTCGAACCCGTACAAACAGAGCTGAAGTCTGCTATGCTACACCAACTACATCATATCCGCACCCTCGTCTGTCTATGATGACAGTGACAAGGTATACGAAAATAAAATACAAAATCAAGAGATTTTTTATTTATTTTATCACTTTTTTAAAAAAATGGTTGTTTTATTTGTAGCATTGGCTCTGGAACTTATTTTTAGAAAAAGAAAAAAGTCTGACTTTTCTCAATTTATAAACAAGAAAGACATTCCTAGCATGAGAAGGCAATGTAAAAATGCCTGTTCCGCAAACACAGCACCTTCCCAAACCTCCACTTTCCCATACTGTTAAGTTTCCAGGTCTTTATGCCAGATTTTTTATTTATTTTTTTAATTTTAAATAAAAGAGGATTTTATATCCTCTTTTTGATTCCTACCTTATTTTATTTTTTTATCTTTTTAAATGTTCAAAGGTAGTCTCTTTTCAGAATCCGACTTTTTATTATAATTATCAAAGGTAATATCTATTGTATCATCCATAACATATTCATAAAGAGCCTTAAATCTAGCTCTTCCAGATTCTCCCTGAAGACTCTCTTTGATTGCCTTAGCATCTTTCCCTGACCACTCAACATTTACATTAAGTGCCTCTCTAATGCTAGTATCGGACATCCTTCCAAGCATAGGATAAAGGTATTCATCTGCAATATCATGGAATCAAAGATGTACAGTTTTTCTGATTTCTGCTACCTTTTCTTTTAGATCTTTTAATGTCTTTCCCTCAGATATTTGCTTGAGAGATCTACGCTGTATATCATCTAGTCAGTATTTTTCCTGTTTTATTCCCAAGAGAGTTTCTAGCTCCTTATTCTGTTCCCCTCTCTTTTCATTAAAATAATTTTGATATTTCTGATCAAATTGATCGAACAAAGCACTTCTATTTGAACCAGGGGAATAAATATCTCATATCGCCAAACTTCCTGTCCTGGTCGGGATAATTGGAGTTGACTCTAGTGTAGTTTGTGCTACATTGACAATAGATTCATTGAGCTTATCAAGCTTACCAATTCATGTCTTTTGCGTTAGAGCAGCCTTTACGAGCATTCGCATTAATGCAAGAGAGATTATCATTAGAAGGACATCCTGAATAGTAATCTTTGCATCTTTAAGATCTAAAGAGATCAAGCCATCTATATTCATAGTAGAGTTATACCTCTGATTAGCCCTATCTATTTCCGTTGTTTCGATATATAATCCATTACCTACTTCTCCATTTGAAAAATTTGATGAATTCTGAACTTTTAAAAATGATTGTAGTATTAAAATAACAATAAACATCAAACTAATAAGTAGACAATAATATACTGGATGAAAAATAATCTTAAATATTCTTTCAGGGCTCAGGATATCTAAAGATTTCGACAATCACTTAAATCCCGGAGAATCCTTAAATGATCGGAGAAAAACTACTAAAGGACTTAGTGCGACCACAATTCGGAGATATGCAAGCCTAACTACTAATGTAATCATCAATACTACTAGAGAGAGACTGAACAATAATACTCACACTCCCCAAACAGCAAACTGAAAAACCTCTTTGAAGACCTTATCTACGCACGACACTCCTTTATATTCCGTATTGCCTTCATCTAGAGCATTCTGAATACGAAAGACTGAAAAACCTAGCCACATCAGTGGCCCACTCAGATCATCCGATTTTGGTCACATCATATCAAAGAGCATCTGATCATCAACTCCAGTTCCAGAAGAAGCGTCTCTATCTACCTTTTTACAGCTTTTTCGAAAGTTGTTCTCTCAAAGATCGCAAACCATGACCTTTCCGCTCAATCCTGCAAACAAGTTATTTTGATTAATAACCTTTAATGTCGTTTGGAGATTTTGACTCTGGGCAACTACCTGCTGAGGTAATGACGCAACCGTCGCCGTCAAGATCGTTGAGAGATCAACTAGAATCATCACAATAAACCAACTCATCTGAATCAGAACTCCACCGATTAAGGATTGTTTGATAATCTTTTGAGGGACAATATCTTTGGATGGAGAAAGAATATAGCGAAGAATACAATAAAGGAAATAGAAACCAATCGCAAAATTAACCAGATTTCTTATCATCTGCCAAATTTTCCAGAGATAGCTATCAAGTTTGAAAGCCTCTCAGTAGATCAGTCCATTCGTCATCAATTTTCAAGCAAGCTTTACCATGATAACCCAAATTCGAGAGAGTTTATCATATATCTCATAGAATTGATGTATTAGCTTTGTCGTTCATTTAGTACAAGCAGAATAAACACCTCCATCAGCAAAAACCAAGGGAATACAAAAAACCAGAATTCATAGGACGATTCCACTCCATATTTTCCATTTTCTAGATCTCATCTGGTTTTTTTTCATTTTAGAAATCTTTATGATATATTAAAATAACTTTTTATTGCTGTTCCTGAGGTTGTTGTTCTGGGGGTTGCTGATCTTGAGGATCCTCTCCTTTTTTCTTGTATTTACCAGAAAACTTACCGTCCTTTTCATCCTCTACAATTCATTCTCTAATAGTCTTAGGAAGTAAGGTGTAGAGTTTCTGATTTTTGAGTCTGACTTTTTTTGCATTTTCACTATTAAGTATTGCTAATGCCTCATCTACAGTAATCTTTGGCTCTTTTATCAAAGAGGTATAATATCCTGCAACAAGCTCCTCATCTATTGCAGGCATTAGTGTTGCATTACTATTTAATATACTAATTTTTTCCTGAATAGTATTCACACTATTATACAATCCTTCATATTGTTTTTGAACTAGTTCCTTATCTATTCGTTGATTTCAGACTGGAGCGCTTCCTAGAACACTGAGCTTATCTTGAAGCGTACTTGCTTCTCATAGAAGATTAAGATATTTATTCTGGATAGTATTATTATTTAAGAATTTTTTTGTCGTTTCTCTGCTAAAAATTCAGAGTTTTTCTTGGAACGTTTTTCCAGAATCTATTAAATCTTCATATTTTTTTCCGATAACCTTCAACTTTTCTTTCGCTGCGATTCCCTCTGGAGAATTTTCCTCATATCTTCATGAAATCTTACTCACTGAGTCATAATAAGTATCAAGTTCTTTGATATTATTATCTACACCGTTTGAAACATAATCAAATTCAGCTGATTCTCCATTTGCATAATTTTCTGCCGCATTCTTAATTCCTTCTGCAGAAGTCGGATCAAGCAATCCTTTGAGTTGATTATTCCTTTGTGTTGCTAATTCGTTATTATAATTACTTATTATCTCGCCTGGTTTATTTATTAGAGAACCAAATCAGATTCCTCCACTTGCGGTCGGAATGATTGGTGTAGTTGCTAAAATTGATTCTCCAAATGTTTTTAATTTTCCTCATATCTCACTTCAAAGCTTTGTTGATTTTATTGCCCAAAAGAGGAGAAACCAAGTGAGAGCCATTCCGAAAATCATAAGGATTAGCCAAGAAAAATTGATGAGTGCCATTTCTGCCTTGATCTTGATCATTCATAGAAGATCGAGTTCTTGTCAGCCTCATTCTAGAGGAGAAAGCCCCATTCATGTTACATTTTTGAAGGCTTCTCTATACTTCACATCATCTCATGATCCTACTATTCAACTAGCTGGGAGCGTCTCTTTTAAAGCTGAGAGAAAAACTAAAGAAATTCCCACTGCAAAAGCAACTAATACTGGAGCAAAAAGAAGTTTTAAAATTTCTCCGACGTTGAAAAAGTCCATTTTATCTCCAATATCTCCGAACATCTCTCAGAATACCTCTTTTAACACTAGAAATGGTGATATTGCTATAACAATCCAGAGCACAATCACTCTCCACAATAGAACAACCACTAATGCAGCCAGTGGTAAAACAAGCAAAATTGCCAATCAAACATTTAGAGCCTGCATTAAAAACTTCTGACCAAGTCCATGACTAGTAAGATCAACAGAATTGGAATAAGACATCAAGCTACTATACAATGTAACAAATGGTCCAGTTCGTGACTTTGCTTTTTCAATAATTTGTTTAGAATCTAATCCGTATTCAGAATAAGGGAATTGATACTGATAGCTACAGTTCTCAGGAGCCGAACAAAAGTGTACCTGTTTATTAGTAATCGGTCAGACTTTAGGAGTCCATAATTCCTCTTGAGGACCTGGACGAAGTTTTCTATCGGTATGAGGGACAAACTTAAGACTTCATACCTCTACATTCTGTTCTACTATTCCTGTTTGAGAAGCTGACCATAGTTTGATAATCATCCCTGCTTCTCTCAATTTTTGTATCTCTTTTGAATCCATACTTGGTAGCTTATTTTTTATCAGGTCCATCTGACTAGAATATGTAGATCCATTATTTCCCTGGGTTCCAGAATCCACACTGTAAGGAGTATACGAAAAAAGACTAGAATAATAAGCACAATACCCATCATTCATTGGAATTTCCTTCCCATTTGATCAAATAAGTTTATCATATTTCCTTCCCACGATATAAGACTCTTTATCGGTTCTTTTTACCACTAGGCAAGGAGCGATATTCATACCACCATTATTATTAACTCAGCCCAGTGTATAGTAATCTATGATTGTTTCATTTTGATCCTGAGATCATCTCTTCTGTGCATCCCCCATATTCAGGATAATATTTGTGCTAAGTATCTTCGAAGAAGCACCGCTTCCTACCTGAGAAATAATACTTGATGGCAATGCTCAGACTGAATATGTAAGAATTGTTGATAAATCGACTAAAACCATCATAATAAACCAACTCATCTGAACAAGAACTCCAGCGATCAATGTTTTCTTTATTAAATCTGTAGGATTTTTAAAGGCATTTTTGAATGCCTTTACCTTTCACAATCCTCAAGGAGATAATACATATCCTAAGACTCATGCGAGAAAGATAAATCCTAGTGCAAAATTTGCTAGGTTCTTAACTAGATTTCGAAGTTTTCGGAGAGGAGCATCTAAATACATAAACGAACCATAAACCATCTGATTGTCCATTGCAATTCCTGCGAGCGAGACAAGAGGCCAAACAATGATGTAGGAGATATTCCCTATAAGCTCTAATAACGTATTCATTTCAATTAGATTCTCTGTCTGGATACTACTCTGAGTATCATTTGTAGCATTAGCAATATTCCCAGCACTAGGAGAAATTAGAAAAAGTCAAAAAAATATATAAACTGACTTTAGCAGTAGTTTTTTAGCTTTTTTGAAAGTGAAGTGTTTTTTGAGCTTATCAAACATTCTGTGTCGACCAGAGATATAAAATACTCACCATCAAGTATAATCAGTTTTTTTTATTTTTGTATTTTTTGAAGGAAGAAGATAAGACTTTCCCTTGCCATTTTTGGGAAAAGATATATTGTATTCGAGAAATCAACTTGTAAAAAACCAAAGAATCTGTAGATTTAGTCGTTAATTTAGCTATTTTTTAATGGATGGAAGGAAGGAACTTTCGCTATATTGCACTAGATTTTGAAACAACAGGATTAGACTTACAAACCGATGAGCCAATTCAGATTTGAATTATGGAGTTTGATTTGAACGGGAAAGTTTTGTGAGGGTTTCAATCACTCTTACGCCCTGCGAAAAAAGCAACTGAACTCAAAAGTATTGTCTGATTTATAACAAAGCTTTCAATCCAACAGCTAGAATCCGCACCCCGTCCTGAGGAAATTATAGAGGAAATTCAATGATTTTTTTGAGAAGATACGATTATTATTGGGCATAATATTAATTTTGATCTTCACTTTCTAGAAAAATTCTTCCCCTGACTAAAGCGGAAAACAACGCTTGATACTTTCAAACTCTCTCAGACTTTGATTCACTATCCTGCAAGTTATGCACAGGAAGTTCTCATCCAACAGCTCAAATCAAAACCGTCTTATCAAAAACTCAGTGCTCAGCTCAAAATTGATGAAGAAGAGCATTTTCATGATGCTTTTTATGATGCAAAACTCTCTGCGAGTCTATTTTTGTATTTAATAGATAGAATCAGAACACTGATTTCTGCTTACCCTGTTTTGGGAGTATTTTTATGAGAAAGTGAGAGCTTTTTGAAGGAAATTTTTGATATCAAGGAAAGTAAAAAACAAAGTGAAATCGATCTTCCTCCTCTAAAAAAAATCACACCACCACATACACAAATGCTTTCAGGAACCTATAACATTGATCCTGAACAGTATGATAACTACAAAAGATATGGAGTTTGAGATGTTGCGTTTAAGGACTTGCTTTCAAGCCTGGCTTGCCACAAACACAGCATCTTTGCTTTTTCAAATAAATCAAAGCTGGATATTGCAAAAAATCTCCTTAATGATTTAGGCATCAAGAATCTTTGATTTGTTAAAGAAGAACAAACACTCAGTCGTTCTGCACTCAAAAAATTTGCAAATAAAGGCTCTTTTACAGGAGCTGAAATCAGTTTTCTCTTAAAATATTTTTCTCATCTTGAACAGGGACTTGGAGTACTTGATTTGAACTCAAAAGAAGACTATGAAATCTATACTGCACTCAAAGATACGAGACAGGAAGTTGATTATCCAATTATTTTAGCAACACATGCTGGGCTTTTCTCGATTCTGGAACAGCAAGAGAAATATGAAGAATATCAGATTTTTTTCTTTGATAGTGAATGGCGATACAAGAGTTTTAATCTCTACCTTTCTCGTCCCTATGATTTAAACTATACTCTCAATTATTTAGAAATGCTCGAGTATAAATATCGTCTCATTACTAGCTATGGAGAAATAGAAGAAAAAAGACTCGCTCAATTGATAGAATTTAAGCAGTTTTTTACCGTTTTCATTGGAATCTTAGGACAAGAAACCAAGAAATTTTTTACTCATACTGAAGCTACACAATTAACCTTAGAACCGATCAAGGGAAACGTAGCCTTTTACCAGACAAATAAACTATTAGAAAAATTTGCAGATTATGAACCACAACTAAGAGAGATCATAACTCAGCAAGAGTTCTCAAGTGTTTGGAATCAGATTGAACATATGATAAAAATCTTTGACGGCAATCTACAAGTCGAAAAGAAAATGTATGATAGATCAGCTTTTTATTTTATTTATTCTGAAGAAGTAAAGTTTAGCAGTTGGGATGAGTTTTTAGAACTTTTCAGAGAGAGAAAAGCACTTTTCCTCTCACACACCGATACAACACATCCTTGCTTGATCGCGGAGAGGGAAGATTCCAAAATAAATAAAGACCAACAAAAGGAAGAAAATCAGATTTTTCATCTCTCTAAAACGGCCTCTGTATTAAAAGCAATTGAGGCGTTTGACAACATACAATTTCCCAATGGGACAATTTTTATCTTGTCAGTAAAAAAAGAGGAATCTAAAGAGCTTTTTGAAGCATTGATAAAAAAGGGGATGGATCAGGATTTTCTCCTTCTTGTTGAAAATATCACTGGCGGCAGCTGAAAGAATCTCTTTAAAGCAAAACAACAAGGTACAAAGATCATTATCTGAGGCTATGCTTTTTTACTTCAACTTTTTGCTCAAAAAATTGCAATTTCCGAGCTAATCATATATAATAATAAAGGGAAACAACAAGACCTTATTTTTAGTGATATTTTGCGATATGGAAAAGAAAATCTGGCTTAATTTGACAATATACGATTTTCGAAAGCTCTTTTGAGCAAGCGTAATTATTTTTTTAATGCTGATTTTAACAGCAAAGAAAGTCGATATTCCAACTACGATGATCCAAGTTGACTATTTAAAAGAAGAACAAAAAGAAAAAAATACTGAACATCCAAGTCCGACAATTGAACTCATTTCTTCTCCTCTAGATCGTTTATGCAGTGGACAAGAGACTTTTTGTAAGAAGGTTATCTATACTTGAGGAGTAAACCTTGATGATAAGATGAGATACACTAGTGAATACCTCTCTATTATTTGATTTATAGAGAAACATCTTATGAAAGGGACGCCAGTGAGCGTCGCACTAAAGTCTTATATTATCAACTGAGAACCTGGGAAAAGAAGATGAGGAGCAACAGCTGAAAGAATCAGAATTAACCTTGCCTCTCTTGGAGCACCTGAAGAATATTGGGGAGTAAGTAGTCATGAGTTTTGACATGTGGTGGATCTCTGAGCACTAAGAGGACTCAGCAAGTATAAAGATCAGAATTATACTGAATTTGGGAAGGTAAAATTTTCGGTAGATGATAGTTCACTTGAGTACTATCGCCTTTCTTGGGATAGCGAAAGTATTAGAAAAGAAACTTCGGAAGAAAAAGACTTTTGCAGTAGGTACTGAATGACTAATCCCTTTGAGGATTTTGCTGAATGTCACAATCTTTATCTCAATAACCGTCAACTTTTTAAAGTCATGACGAATGAGAGCCGAATTTTGAGGCAGAAATATCTTTTTTTAGCGAACCTGTTTGATAATCAGGTAATCCAAGAAGGGAAGTCTCCGCTTCTGTATGCAGGCTGGAGACCTTGGGATACGACAGTTTTGTATTAAAGAAAAAAAGAGAAGTCTGAATGCTTCTCTTTTTTTGATTTACTCTTCAATATCAATAAAGAAATTAGAAACTCCACGAGCATCAGAAAGCGAAAGCGACTCATTAGTTAAAGACTTAGCTATGTAGAAATACTGATCACCATCAATATGAAAAATCATTCCTATGTCAATTCCATTACAAGTTCTCATCAAGTTTGGTGCATTAAGGACTGGACTGAGAATATAGGCTTGAGCTTTATTGTTCGCTAATAAGTGATTGATAGAATATCAGAAATAATCACTCCATTGATGCCATTTTCCTGTATAGAGAATCCTCTCATCTTTTTGATTAAAATAATATCACGAATTTGCATCACCACGATAAACTGCATATTCAGGATTATCTTCTCAGTAAGCAAAAGTGCGGCTTACTGATTGATTAGGAAGACAGAGTCCTTCTTGAGGTCGATTATAAGTAGCAACGAACTCCTCAAAACTAACGTCATCTGGGAGCTTATATCTTGAAAATTCAAGTGTAGCTTTTTTTCAAGGCTGCGCTAACTCTCGCTTTCAATTGCGAACCTTTAACTCAGGATACTTATCTCCTACAGCAAACACAAATGAAAATTTATCAAAAAAATACCTTACCCACATACACGGTTCTCCATATCAAAAATCTTCCTTTTTCTTCTGACATGAAAACATAGATTCTGAATCTGCTCTCTTTTGGGTAATATCTCAACTAAAAAGTTTATCAAATCAGCTTACTTTCATAATTTGCTTGGTATTTAATGCTCATAAGTTTTTATAGGTACTTTTTTCTGTCTCAGCAAAAGGCACTTCCTGCAAAACTAGAGAAGTATCTACAAACTCTTGTTTTCCTGTACCAATATTTAAGTTTGGATTTATTCCGTAAAAATAACCTGAAAGAGATTCTAAATGCTGTTCTCTTTTTTTAGTCGCTCAAGTCTGAGCGAATCCTGGAGTTTGATCGTCTACTACAAGACCTGTTTCAGAAGTTTGATTTCCATTCATTTCATTCACATTAAGCGAACAACCAGAAAAAATAAAGATTGAAAAGAGAAAAAATACCTGGATAGTTATTTTCATTATAAATATATATGAAGATAAAAAAGAAAAGAGGTGATAGAATCTATCACCCCTTTTAATTAATTAGATCAATCAAAGTATAAGAAATTAAATTTCCTATTTACATTAGCCTTTAAAACTTCCTCTAGAGTCATTTGATAAGTAACGGGAAGATACCCATAGGTATCAAGAATCTCTCGATCTCCTTTCAGAGGATCCGTCACATTAACAAAACTAGTTGCAGGATCTCCATTCCACATCACATCCCATAAAATAAGGTAATGCCCAATCCTGCCTCCATTTTTAGACGGTGCAGAAGAAATAAAAATACATGGTTTTTGATTCCCCCTTTGTCTTTCCCCTAAAAAACATACCACAGCATCACTATAGCTATTATACGCTTCGCGCCGGATTTTTATTGTACTATACTTCGGCATATCAAATCTTTTGGAGTAAGACTCAATACTTGTGATATAATATGAAGAGTTTCGTTTTGCATGAGCTATCTTAGACTTATAATCGCCAATTTGAGGATACGATTTATCATTAGGATAGCTACTACCATCTGCACGAGCTACAGCAGCTGCAGCTAAGACATATGAAGTCCAACTACATTCATTATCTCCTTGCTTAACATGGCGATAAGCATTCTTATACTTTTGAGCAACATAATACTCAGTATAAGAAGAGATTGCTTGAGGTGAGATTTGCTTTGAAAGATCACGAGCTACTACTTCTTCCGAAGGAGTCGCTACAGTCTCTGATACTACAGGAGTATCATCATTGTCTTTATTGCAGGAGCTTAAAGCTACAACCGCAAACATTGCTAGGAATAATCCGAAGATTACTTTTTTAATTTTTGCCATTTTTATTTATTTTTTGTTTGGCTTGATATCTGAACGGAGATACCACAATTCATTTTACAGCATAGATGAGACCGTTCTCTCATCTTTTTTTTAGAGTCAGAAAAGTTTTTACTTTTTTCTGTTTGGTGACAAAGCTCCTCTAAACGAACTTTGGAAGATGATTACCGCTACGGTGACCTTCCTCGTTTTGTTTTTGGTATCATATTTTTTATTTGATGTTGCCTACTATACTTATTTTCCTCAGCATTGCAAGTCAATTTCAAAACCTCAGATCGGCTTATTTCAGATTTCCTATCTCATTTCTCATCATCACTTTTCTAAAATCAGCTCCTAAGCTTCCTCTCAAACACTCCTATCACTTCACTCAACTTTCCCTTGCAAAGTTCTCAGGGATTCCTAGACTAAAATTATCTTTATTCTTTAACCAAAATACAAGATGACGGTAAAGTATAACATCGTAGAGAGGAAAAACATTCTCAAGCCTAGTGAAGCTCCAAAGTTTTATGCCTCAGCAAAGGCTGATGGAGAGGTCAGCTTTAAGGCTCTAGCAAAGGAAATTGCGGCTGCTGGATCTACGGTATCTGATAGTGATATGCTCGCAGTACTTAATGATTTGACGAAGATTTTGACAAAGCATCTCGCTGAGGGTAAGATTGTCAAGCTCTGAGATTTTTGAAGCTTTCAGATTGGAATCACTAGCGAGGGAGTTGCAAGTGCTGATAAGTTCACTTCGTCTAATATCAAGGGAAATAAGATTCAATTTCGCCCTGGAGCAGATTTGAGAGAAATGCTCGCAACCGTTAAGTATGAAAAATACAGTAAATAATCAATCAAATAAGCAAAGAGGCCCTGAACTGCCAGGACTTCTTTTTTTGTTTAGTTAGAGAACTGAGGAAAATTATACATAAGGGAGGAGCAACACATATATACCTGTACCTCAACACATATATACCTGTACCTCAACACATATATACCTGTACCTCAACACATATA
>CAUSGX010000001.1:0-149895 GCA_963531535.1 uncultured bacterium | reverse complement strand
TAAGCACCTTGAAAGTCTTCTTTTCGATTGCATGTTTCAATACTTCAGCCCTCTTAAGGATCTCATCATCAGAGAGATCCAGTGTATTTGTTAGATCTTGAAGAGCATTTTTTATCGCCGAGTCCTGATCCTTATACTTTTTCTCTTTGAGTTCTAATATACTCTTCTTTAGCTGCGGAGAAACCTTGATATTCATTTTCTTCTTCAAAAGAAATAAAATAATTGACTTTATTATATCTGTTTTTTATTTTTTGTCAAGATTTGAGGTGAATTATTCGAATTGCATAAAAAAGGAGATTTTATCTCCATGCTCTGTGATAATGCTTGATTATTAGTTATTGCTGATATTTTCGTAGACTTCAACTACGCTGTTATTTTGGATGAAAGCAAGATCAAGTCTGATTTCTTTTTCTATTCCTTTGATGTAGCAGTAGTTTTCGATACTTCTTTCTAGAGATTGGATTTTCTTTGGAGAGAGGTAATTGTCTCGTTCACTGATTCCATCGACAACTTTGACTTCTACGAAAATTATTATTTCTCATTTTGTTAAGATGAGGTCAATTTCTCATCATGGGATTGTGAAATTTTTGTCCAAGAGTGTATATCCTCTCTGGAGATATCGCTCAAGTGCGATCTGTTCTCAGTTATAACCTTTTGTTTTGAGCGACATGGAAAATTAAGAGGGTAAAAAACTGGTATTTTCAGATTTTCGCTGTTTGATTTCTTCAAGATTCCCTGAGAGGAGGACTTCTGGGACTTTCATGTCATATACGACTTCTGGTCTTGTGTAGTTTGGAGCTTCGAGATTAAGCATTCCGTCTTTGATGGCATAGCTTTCCTCGATTCGGCTTTGTTTTTCTTTGATGACTCAAGGGATGAGTCTGGTGATCGCTTCGATCATGAGCATGGTTGGGGTTTCTCATCCGAGGACGATAAACTGTCCAAGAGAGAGCTTTTTGAAAGCTGAGGGGTATTTTTTCTGAAAATAGAGTTCGCATCTATGATCAATTCCTTCGTATCTTCCGCAGATAAAGATAAGATGATCCTTTTTGCTTTGTCAGTAGGCTATTTTTTGAGAGAAAAGAGTTTTTGATGGAGCTGGAAAAAGGATTGAGAAATCAGAATTTTCTCACTCATTTTTGATGATTTCTTCTACAGTATCAATGATAGGCTCTGCCTTGAGAAGCATGCCTGCTCAACCTCCGTAGATGAGATCATCGATTTGCTGGTGTGGATCGCTGCATTTTTCTCTTGGATTGTAGAGCTTTACTTCTAGATGTCAGTTAGCTTGAGCCTTCCCAATCAGAGAGGTTTCAAGAAAACTTGTGAAAATTTCAGGGAAAATGCTGACGATTGATATTTTCATAGTTAGAAAAAAGGGTAAAAATCAGATTTTTTTTATTTTTTAGTTAATCTCTCTTGATTTTCAATCCTAAAATCGCATCATTGGTGGGAAAGGACTTTTATTTTTTGATTTTTGCTGAGATGAGAAAAGGGATTTTTTTGATCGGGAGTTGTGTATTTGGTGTGGTAGTTTGAGGATGCTGAGAGCTAAATATCAATACGCAGCAGGTACAGCAAATGGCTGAGTCAGGATTAAATACTGTTTCAGAATCAACGAAGGAATTCTTGAAGACCAATGAATATGCTCAAAAGGCTCAGGAGATCGGAAATCAGGCGATCGAAACAACAGTAAATAAGGCAAATGAGCGATCTGCAAAAGTAAAAGATAATGCTCAACAACTTGGAAATCAGGCAGTTGAGGGGGCGACAAATTTTTTGTCTTGAGCAAGACATGAGGTAGAAACTCAGTATCAAAATATCAAGCAGCAAGCCAAGGATTCGGTAAAGAATGGATTGAATTCAAAGGTTGATAAAGTATTTAATTCTTTCTAGTTCTTTTTTTGCGAGTGAATTTTGCTAGTCCAAGGGGCTAGTTTTTATTTTATTAAAATTTTTTGAAAAAACAAAAAATCTCAGCTCAAAGCTGAAATCCTTAATGGAGCGGGTGACGGGACTCGAACCCGCAACAGTCTGCTTGGAAGGCAGGCACTCTAGCCAATTGAGTTACACCCGCAAATCACATTTGCAGAAAAGAATATAGTGATTTTATTTTCAATTTCAAGACTTTTTTTAAAAAAAATGAAAAATCAGATTTTAAATTTTTGTTTGGCTGTTTTTCTCTTGTAGTTGATAGTCAAATAGATACACTTAATCTGTTTTTTTATTCCTTTTTGGAAAGTATGAAGTATCATTTGCAGCTTTTGAAGAAATATATTTCATTGGACGTAAGCCCTGAGGATATTGCGAGGGATCTGATTTTGAAAACTTGTGAGATTGAGGAAATTCAGACCAGAAATTTGCCTAAAACGATTGTGATTGGTAAGATTACCTCTATTCAGAAGCATCCAGATGCGGATAAACTTAATGTTTGTCAAGTTGATTGCTGAACTCATGGACAATTTCAGATCGTTTGTGGAGGAACGAATGTAGCAGAGGGGATTTTTGTGCCGGTTACCTTGACTGGGACTACGATTGCTGCGACAGGGATTACTATTGCAAAAAGACCAATGAGAGGTGTAGATTCTGAGGGAATGATTTGTTCTAAGGAGGAGCTAGAAATTCAGGAAGATTTGGATCAGCATTGGATTTGGAATCTTTGAGAGGATCTAGAGGTTTCAGATCAGGATTTAGGGATTGCATTGACTGATAAGTTTTCTTGGTTAGATACTACAGTTTTGGAGGTGGATAATAAAAGTCTGACTAATAGGCCTGATTTGACTGGGCATTTTGGTGCAGCGATTGAACTCAATGCGATCTATCCTGATGCAGTTAAAAAGTATCATAGGATTACCGAGATGATGGGGCAATTTCAGACGACAAATATCTTGGAGGTATTGGAACATACTGAAAAGAAGTTAGTCCCTGGAGTGCAGGTTGAGAGTCCTTTTGTTAATAGTTATATTGCCTTGAGGGTAGAAAATATTTCGGTGAAAAAATCTGATTTTTTTTCTCGTTTACAGCTTTTGGATATTTGAGGGAAGGCAATCAATAATTGGGTAGATTTTTCAAATTTGTTTATGAATATTTCTGGGCATCCGATTCATTGCTTTGATGCGGATAAAATTAAGTGAGGACTTCGTGTGAGGCAGGCTAGAGCTGGAGAAAGGTTTTTAGATCTCTTTGGTACAGAACATGAGCTGTCGACTAGTGATGTTGTGATTGCTGATGAGGAAAAGGTGCTGGCTCTTGGTGGAGTGATTGGAGGGCTTGAAAGTGCTGTAACAGAAAATACAAAAAATATCGTTATTGAGCTTGCAAATTTTGATCCTACGGTTGTAAGAAAGACTGGGACAAGACTTGGGTTAAGAACTGATGCAGAGTTGAGATTTGAGAAAAATATCAATCCTGAGTATAGTTTGTATGTGTTGCTTTTGCTCTTGGATGAGATGAAGTTTTATATTAAGGGATTCCATGATGAGCAGATTTCGGGTTTGAGTTATTACCTTAAGCCAGATTTGCCTCTTTTGCAAAAAAAGATTGTCCCAGCTCCTTGGAGGGATCTTGAGCGTTTGATTTTTGGAGTTGAACAGCAGGATTTTGAACAGAAATCAAGAAAGATCTTGAGTGATTTAGGTTTTGGAGTGATGGGAGAAGAGGTTTCAGTGCCACTTTGGAGAGGACCAGATGATATCAATATTAAAGAAGATATCGCTGAGGAAATTGCTAGAATCTGGGGATATGATCAGGTTGAACCTCAAAAAATGTTGACTGAGGTGAAAAATCAGCCTTTTAGCTTGGATGTTGAGCTCACTAGAAAGCTTGAGAATTTGATGATAGAGCAATTGAGGTTTGATCAGGTGGAGACTTATCCTTGGACCTCTGAGGAGATGGTAAAACAATTGTGAGGTGAGGTATCTGAACTTTATCGTTTGAAAAATCCTTTGAATCCTGAGTTTCCAGTTCTGAGGGATAGTATGTTGTATAATTTTATTGGAATAGCTCAGAAGAATAGTAAATTTTTTGATGAATTCAGAATTTTTGATATTTGAAAGGTTTGGAATAGGACAAAACCGTTGATGAAGACTGATTTAGATGATAGGTATGCTGATAATCAGCTTAATGAGGAACTGGTTTTGTGAGCACTTGTATACAAAAAAGCTATTAAAAATTGGGCTGAGGACCCTTTGCTTGAAGTCAAGTGAGAAGTTGAATTTTTGATACGTCAGCTTGGAATTAGGTGAAAAATCTTCTTTGAGAGATCTGATTTTTCTGCTTTCCACCCCAAAAAACAGGCGAGAATTCTCTTTAGAAACTGAGCAAATGTAGTTGAAATCTGAAAGGTAGTCACTGTACATCCTGTTGTATTAAAGGAGCAAAAGTTTCCTGAAACAGCACAGCTTTGTTATTTTGATTTGTATATAGATCGTATGAAGGATTTTACAAATCAGCAAAACTATGAAAGAGACTATGAAACCTTGCAAGATCAGATTTTGTGGAGAGATCTATCGTTTGTTGTAGACCATCACCAGGATTTTTGAGGAATCATTGAAGCGATTTCAAAGCTTTCAACTATTGATGAGGTCAGAGTTTTTGATCTTTATCAAGGGGAAAACTTAGGAGAGGGGAAAAAGTCTATTTCTCTCCAGCTTAAGATTAAATGAGATGGCTCACTTACTACTGCCCAGATCAATGAAGTTTTGCAGTCAGCTATTAAAAAGGCAGAGCAGGCCTGAGCTCAGTTAAGATCATAATTTTTACTTTTGTTTTGTTATCATATGTCTTATCGTACTGTATTGACTGTTATTTTGATTCAGGCTTCATTGGCGATGCTTGGGTCTTTGTACTTCTCTAATTTTTGAGATCCGCTGGCAGGTTTGTTTTCAGGGACCTGATTTGAGCCTTGTCATTTGTGTTGGTGGGGAAGAATTTTGATGTATCCGCTTGTCGCAATTTCAGTTTATGGACTGATTAAAAAGGATAAAGAAATCTGATTTTTGACTGGGTTTCTTTCGCTGGCTGGTGTATTGTTAGCAGGATATCACTATTTGATTCAGTATCAGGCATCACTTAATGTCTTTAGTTGTTGAGCTGGTAATGATTGCACGCAGATGTGATGGCATCTTGGATTTGTGACGATCCCGTTCCTTGAGTTGGTAGCGTTTGTTGTGATTTTTGTATGTAGTATGTGTATGATTATTAGGAGGAAGAAATAGTATTCGCTGGATAAAGGAGAAAGCTGGTCTTTGAGATCAGCTTTTTTTGTTTTATAGTGTTTAGGGAGATTATAAAAAAGACCTCTAAGGAATACTTAGAGGCTTTTAAATGATTAACTTGCCTTTGATTTTTCTGGCTCTTTTTGGTAGTGAGCGAGAACTATATTGGCAAGTGTTGCTAATGCAAATGCTCCAGTTGTTATTGAGAGCATTATGCGGTCTATGAGGATTCCTATGCAAAAGCTGATGGCTGATAGTATTAAGATAAAGAAGAAAAAGTCTGAAGTCAGTTTTTTATCATCTCCATATCTAAGAAGATAGGGGATGTTGAGAATGACTGCTATAATGGCTATTCCTACAGAAAAGGCCATCATATCCAGGTTTTCACCTTTCATACTAATACAAAATAGCACACCACTTAGTACCATCGAAATCCACAAAATGTTTTGAACTTTTTTCATGTCTTTATAATTTTTTTGTTTGACATTTTTATTATATATTATTTTGTGTAAAAGTCAATATAATTTTGATTTTTCTCTTTTTGAAAAATCTCTAGAGTATCTCCAGAGATTTTGTGACTATCGAATCGTCCCATCGTAGTGGGCGAGCACTTTATTGATCACTAGTGCAAGGAGTGCAAAGCTACTCGTTCCAACGCTTGCAACTCCAAAGAGGAGCGTAAATACTTGCTCATCTACTATTCCATACCATAGGATTCCAATACTGAGTCCTGATGTCAAAAAGAAGACTCCAGTAATCAGGGTTTTGTACTTCTGTTTGTATGGTAGGAGATAGAGAAGTATTAGCAATGGTAATGCTGTACTTATTATACCAATCCCTATAGGAAGGAGGCTCTCATCTCTTTCAAATAGAAGGCCCCAGAGTGATATTATGTAGCCTATCAGTGATGCAAACCACAGTGTCTTTTTTGTGAAATTTAGATCCATTTGTTTTTTTATTTGGTTTTGTGTAAGTGTTATATATAAAGGTGGAACCAAGTCAATAGGAAGTGGTTTGAGGTAAAAAATTGAGAAATCACTTGAAAAGGTAGAGGATTTTGCTATATATGGTGGGTGAAGTATGGCGATTGTAGCTCAGCTGGTTAGAGCATCGGATTGTGGTCCCGAGGGTCGCGGGTTCGATTCCCGTCAATCGCCCCAGTTTGATTTAGGAGTATGAGACTTGGGTTTCATATTTTTTGTTTATTTAGAAAAAAAGAAAGCTGACTTCATCACTGGAATCAGATTTTTTCTTTTTTATAAACTACTTTGCTCAAGATCAACTGAGATCTTATAGAGATTTGAGAGGAGTTGAGGCTTAAGAATATCATAATGCCTGATGATCAGGTCCTGATTATTCCTTAAATAACTCACTCTAGCATCAATGATCTGTGCATAGCGATCTCTTTTATTTCTTAATGCTTGGAGTGAAGCTAGGTTTACATGCTGTTCAGCGATGCAGGTTCTGGCTTCTTTAGCAGATTCTACAGAGGAAAGAAATCAGTTTTCATCATTGCTATTTATTGAGGTGCTATAGAGTGTGTTTGCTTGATTGAGCTGAGTTTCGCAGGTATTCCTAGTTGAAGTAATGGTTGATTCCTCATTGATGAGGCTACTTTCTAGATAATTGAGTGAGGAAAGGATATTTTCCCCATCGATTAGATAGTTTTCAAGTGTAGTTTCTCTATCAGATGCTCCTAGGAGAAGATTGATATCTTGACTGAGGAATCTTTCACTCTCAGCAAAGAGGAATCGTAGATCAGTATTCTTTTCTCTTTGAGCGGTTGATGAAAATGTCGTTGGGGATTGATTTCCGCGAGCGAGTGAAAAATGTTCTTCCATTAGGCTTATGAAGCTTCAAAAGCTGAATGTCCATGTTCAGAAGATGAGAACAAGGAAGACGCTAATACTGATTTTCTTGAGTTTCATCAGTTTCAAGGAGATAAAAAATCTGATTTTAGTTTATTGTAAGGGAGGAAGTTTCTACTACATCTGGTTTACTTGTTCCATCATACTTGCCATTGGTAAGAAGATTGAAGCTACGATGGTACCTACGATTGCAGCTACAAACATCATCAATAGCGGTTCAATCATTGACATTGCAACATCGATAGTGTTTTTATAGGTATTACGATAGTAAATGGCCATTTTTCTGAGAACGTCTGTAAGGGAACCAGTATTTTCTCCCACATTGATAATTTGAATCAAGATAGGATCAAACAGTGTTGATGAGGCGAGTGAATCATAAAGCGTAAAACCTGACTCTAGGTCTGATCTTACATCTATCATCTTTTGTTTATAGTGGAAGTTTTCAAAGATATTCCCTAGCAATTTTAGTGAAACAACAGGACTCACCCCGGCTTCGTAAAATTGAGAGAGAAGATTCGCAAATTTGTACATATAGAGGGTTTTAACTACATCTTTGATTACTGGAGTCGAGATGAAGAGTTTATCTATGAAAATTCTGAATAAGATCACTTTTTGATACAGAAAGCTAAATCCTCCGACTACTCCTACTGTTCCAAATGCTAAAAATGGCCAGTTGAGCTTGATCCAATCTGAGATTCCAAGCATGAATTTTGTGATACCTGGGAGATTATCCGCATTTGGATACATCGTTACCATCTGTGGAAGCACAGTTGTAAGGATTACGATCACCGCACCAATCGCCATCAAAAGCACCATTGTTGGGTAGGTCATAGCTTTTTTAGTTTTTTGTGAGATCTCTTGGGTGTTTTCAAGTTCGTCAGCAAGCTGAGAAAGCACCTGAGCCATGTTTCCGGTTACTTGTGCTGATCTTACGAGCTCAATTTCATCAGAATTGAAAAAATAGGAGTGTTCTGACATTGCATCAGCTAGAGAACCTCCTGAGGTAAGGAAAGTCATCATCTCATCCATGATATCCTTGAATCCTTTGTGGGTTTCAGATTTATTGATTGAGGCAATAGATTCTCTAATTCCTAGACCAGCATTTTGGGAAACAGCTAAAAGTCTGAAAAAGTTTACCTTGTGTTTGAGGGAAGGTTTAGAAAAACTCTGAATTAAGAGATCTATTTGGGTTTTTTCAGGTTTTTGTGATGCCATTTTTGTTTTTTTATTTCAAAAGGTAAAGTTTATCTTTTGTTTCTTAGTCTTACGAACCTATAGAGTTCATCAAAGGTCATGAGTCCCTGGATAATTTTGAAGATTCCATCTCTTTCAAGATCGATCATTCCTTTTTCGAGTGCGTATCCTCAGATTTCGAATGCTGATTTCCCATCTAGGATAAGGGTTTTTATATCGTCAGTATAATCCATGAGTTCATAGATACCAACTCTTCCTTTGTATCCAGAACCTCCACAGTGCGGACAAATACCTCCAGTTTGAGGATCTTTTCCAGTTGCAACTGTTACGATTCCTTGTTTGATGAATTCATTCCATTGCTGAGCAGTAATTCCTCTGCTGATGAGCTCATTTTTAAGAGCTTCTCTATCAAATTCCTTGAAGGTCTCAAGGGCATTCAGATACATTGGATGATTTGAGAGATTGACTTTTTGTGAACAATGAGGACATGCTTTTCTACAAAGTCTCTGTGCAATTACAAGGTTGAAGGTACCAGCAACCATAAATGGTTTTGCTCAGAGGTTGAATGCTCTGGTTAATGTTTCAACTGCGGAGTTGGTATGGATAGTAGAGAATACCAAGTGTCCGGTCATGGCTGATTCCATCGCCATTTCCAGGGTTTCTCTATCACGAATTTCTCAGACCATGATCACATCTGGATCTTGTCTCAGTGCTGATCTCAGCCCAGAAAGGAAGGTGTATCCAATATCCGCTCTTACTTGTGATTGGTTGAGCCCTGCCATTTTATTTTCGACTGGATCTTCGTAGGTGATAATATTTCTTTCGATATCGTTGATTTCATTTAGCGCAGCATAAAGCGTAGTTGTCTTTCCAGATCCAGTTGGTCCAGTATTTAGAAGGATTCCGTTTGGATCCTTGAGATGTTTTTCAATAGTTACTTTATTTGATCCTACAATTCCCAGTTGAGAGAGGAGAGGAACAGATTTTGATTTATCTACAATACGCATTACGAGTTTCTCTCACCAAACCGTTGGAAGCGTATTGGCACGGAGATCAATTTCTTTATTGGTTTGTGTGATACTGGAAACTCTCGCATCTTGAGGGAGTCTTTTTTCATCTGGTCTCATTTGTCCAGACTCGATCTTGAATTTTGAAATGATACTTTCATGAAGAGAACGAGGATACTGGATCAATTCAACGAGCACTCCATCAATTCTTAGTCTGATTCTTGAGTAATTCTCCATCGGTTCGATGTGAATATCGGAAGCTCATTCTTCTACAGCAATCGTCAAAAGATTGTCAAATATCTTGACAATATCTGACCTCAATATTGCTTGTTGAAGCTGATTTTTAAAATCTTGAGTCTCCATTTCTTTTCATCGTAGTAAAGTTTTTGCTGTAGATGATTATATTTGAAAATTTTAAAAATGCAAAAAATCTGATACTTTTTTTTACTGTTTTGAAAATTGGAGGTGATCAGTATTTTTTCTATTTTGATAAAATGATGATTATTTTTCTGTATGTATAATGGTGTAGATAGATATATAATGGTGTAGATAGTTGCTCTTTTGATGTGAGATAGAATACTGATGATCAGTGTTTTTAATGCTTTTTGTATAAAAGTGCATGAAAATTTGCATTTTTTTTGATTTGTGAATATACTTGAGAGGAAAGAATTTTATACTCTTATTGAAAAACGATGCCAACTACTGATGCTTCAAATCCAGTTACTCCTAGTGTAGCTACAGGTGCTGGGCAAGCTTCTACTTTTCAGCAGTCTTCTCAAACTGCGGATTTTGACTTTGATTTGGATTTTTCGGATACTACACCAGCTCCAGTATCACAGACTTCTGATGTAGATGTAGAGGTTCCTGTTGCGGAATCCGTAAATGCTCAGGTCTCTGAGGAGGTTCAAGCTCCAGAGGTGGCTTCAGACTTGGATTTTTCTTTGGATTTGCCTGATAGCTATACTAGTTCTTCAGCTGAAAATACTGAGGCAACTCAATCTGTTTCTGGTGATGTTCCAGTAGAAGTGTCTATGCCAGAAGCTCAACAGATCGCTCCACAGCCAGATTTTGGTTCTCTTCTCAATGAGGAGAGTGAGAAAACTTCTTCTGATTTGGAGAGTCCGGAAACTTCAGAAGATGTTCATCAAGTTGTGGCTCAGGAGGCAGAAGATCAGACGTTTGAATCTGAGACGGAATCTGAGACTTCAAATATTCCTGTAGCTCAAGAAGATGCTTCTAAAATGGAGGTTGATGCAGTGCCAGAATCGGAACAACATCAGATTTTTTCTCCTGATCAAAAGGAGGATTCTGAAGGTGAAAAAGAGGCTTTTGAAGGTGAGATGCTTACTTCTTCTATGTCCGATGAAATGCCTCCTGAAAGTGCTGGGAGCGATTCTGGAATGGTTTCAGAGCCAATTGCTGAAGCTGGAGAGGAATCTACTGAGACACTTAATGACGGAGAGCATGAAGTGGAGTTTGATGCAGAGGAAACTGAGGGTGATTCGTTGCCTGATTATGAAGATGAGATGATTGATGATGAGAATTTAGATGATGATGCTTCAGATGAAACTCCTGACCTTTCTTCAGAGTATGAGTCGTTTGATGAAACTCCAAGCTTTGAACAAAATGATGCTGATACTCTTGATGCAGAGAGTTCAGTTGATACTATTAGTGATGATTCGCTTAATGTAGGGGGAGATGTATCGGGAGATGCACCACAGCAGTTTGAAACCCAGCAGTCTGAAATGCAAAATACAGAAACTTCTCAGCTTTCTTCAACCTTTTCAGAAGAGGTTCCGGTATCGCAGAGTGGAATGTTTATGAGTCAGCCGATGGAGACCTCGGTAGCTTCTCAGGAATCTGCTGCTCAGACAGAGGAAAGTCAAAGTATTCCTTCTGTAGCTCAGGGGGTAGATTTAGATAGTATGGTGGCATCGGCTCCAGTAGCTCAAGCAGAGGTGTCCTCAGAGTTTCCTCAGACAGTTTCAGGAAATGCACAGTCAGCACCTACTCAGCAGGAATCCACTCCTCAAATGCTATCTTTAGATGAGATGTTGGCTCAGCCTGCAGCACAGGTTCCTCAGCAGGCTGCTCCTGTGATGGATTTAACAAGTTTGACTGTGGGGGCACAAAATACTACTAATCCATTGACAAATCCGACTGCTTATCCAACTGTTCAAACTGCTGGAAATGATGGCCTGATGAAAAAAGTTTTGGCTGGAGTTGGAGGAGTTGTCCTTGTAGCTTTGGCCGGTGTAATGGTGTATATCAAGTATCCACTCATGTTTGGAAGTGGTGGAGATACTCCTCAGCAACCTACTACGCAGTCAGGAACTCTACAACCACAACTTGCGCTTAATACCTCTGGAGATCAAGCAGATCATTTTGCTGCAGGACAAGAGGGAGAAAATACAGATCAGAATTCTTTAGTTTCTTGAGATGTAGCTTCTAATCAGACTACAGATAACTCAGGAACTGAGGTAGAGGTTACTACTCCAGTTCAGGAAGAAGAAGTTGAAGATGTTGTGCTTGGTGGGGATGAAGAAGCCTCTCCAGCAAGTGGTGAAAACTCAGTTTCTGGCTTGAATACCGTTTCAGAGCAACAGAAAAAAACTGAAAACACTACTTTGTCTGGGAATTCTGCTCCTGATGCACTTAATTCTGTAGAAGATTTGGTAGGACCTGTGAATTCAAATGATGTTTTAGGGCAGGAAATCGAACTTTATAGGCAAAAGGCACAACAGATTGCAGATACTGGAAGAGCTCAAAATGTGAGAATGATGGTCAAGTGGGGAACTGCAGTTGCTAAACAAGTAGAAAAGATTCAACAAGAACTTGCAAATGGAGGAAATATGACTATATCTGAATGGAATCAAAAAAAAGCTGAACTTGATATTTCTTTAGCAAAGGCAACGAATGAATAATTACTTTTCTTGAGCTAAATCTTGGAATTGATTAGAACAGAGGAAGAAGAACCAGCTTTCTTCTTTTTCTTTACCGCAAAAAAATCAGAATTCACTCAAAATGTCAGTCTTGCTTTGAGCTTTTATTGATTATCTTCAGCATACTAAAAATAGTAGTCCAAGAACGGTAAGTAATTATAAACTCTGGATTCAGAGGCTCGTAGATTATTTGGGTGATCCATTGATTAGCGAACTCAGACCTATGAATATTCAAAATTTCAGAATGGAACTTGCGAAAACAGGACTTGATAAAAAGACGATTAACTATCATATTATTGCGATGAGATCGTTTTTGAAGTTTCTACTCAAAAATGAAATTGACTGTATCAGCCCTGAGAAGCTTGAACTCGCCAAGATCCCACAAAGAGAGGTAAGTTATCTTCAGGAAAATGAAATTGAGGCGATACTCAATGCTCCGCTTTTTTATGAGAAGAATCCACTCAAACAGGCTCGTGATCAGCTTATTTTGCAAGTTTTATATGGGACTGGGCTCAGAGTCTCGGAATTAACTTCACTGATGAGAGAGAATCTTATCCTTGGAGAGAAACAGTTTTCTATTCGTGGAAAATGATCAAAGGTAAGGTCAGTTTTTTTTACCAGTACTGCATTGCAGTATTTGGAAGAGTATTTGATGATGAGGACTGATACCTATGATCCGGTTTTTATTAGCCTTTCAAGGAATAGCTACGGACAGAAAATTTCGAGAAATTCAATCGAGGAGTTGGTCAGAAAATATGCGAAATTAGCTGGTATTGATAAAAAAGTGACGCCTCATACCTTGAGACATTCGTTTGCGACAATGTTGATAAAAAAGGGGGCGGATATTAGGTCGGTGCAGACTTTGCTTGGGCATTCATCGATTCAGACGACGCAGATTTATACGCATGTGGATGATCGTTTTTTGAGAGAGGTGCATGATTTATTGGATGAATAAAAGAGAAGAATTCTGATTTCTTCTCTTTTTTGTTATGGTTTTTTTGGTTGTTTTGCTATCGTTTATAATAGTGGACAGAGCATATTCTATTCTAAAACTTTAGCTCCTTCATCGATATTTGTGCTGTTGACTTCTTCTAGGAGAGTTTCTTCATTGAGTTCACAGTGATGAGCTTGAAGGCTATCCTTTGCTAATGAGAGAGATTTCTCTTCAGGAGGTTCATAGGTCCAGATCGTATCGATAAGTTTTTCTAGGACTTCTAGATCTTTGATAGGATCCCCCTTAACTCAAAAGGCTTCTGCTATTCCTTTTAGTTTTACCTTCTTTCCTTGGATGAAAATTTTGTACTCTCTCCTTTTGTATTCTCTCATAGCGGCTAGTTTTTCTTTGGCTTCTTTAGCGGTAGGGAAGTCTTTTATGAAGTATTTTTTGAAGAGTTCTTTTTTAGATTTAATCTTTTCTCAGATGATTTCAGAGAGCAGTTTTTCTCGATCTTCTTGGATTTGGGCAGGCAGCCCTTCTACTCAACAAGCTGTAGCTATTTTGTTTAGACTTTGAGACTCCCCTCAGACGGTGATTTCGAAAGATTCTTTTCTTTCCTCTATTGTCATCATAACGAGCTTTTCTAAGTCTTCATCTGTGAAGGATTCTATATCCTTTCCGAATTTACTTTCGAGACGTTCTATGAACTTTGTTTTGAAGATCTCTTTTTTAGATTTAATCTTTTCTCAGATGATTTCAGAGAGCAGTTTTACTCGATCCTCTTGGTTGTCTGTGGGGTTTTCCTCTTTAAGTCAGAAAGTGCTAGCTGTTGCTTGTAATCCTTGGGATTCCCCTCAGATAGTGATTTTGAGGTCTTTCCTTTTCTTTGTTTCCATCATAACGAGTTTTTCCTTGTCTTCTTCTGTAAAGACATATATTACTTTTCAGTTTTTTATCTTTTTAGTAGCATAGTGCTCATTGAAGTATTTTATGGTTTCCTTTCTTATTTGTTCATTTAGAGCATCAGTGATCCCTTCTTTAGATTTAATCTTTTCTCAGATGATTTCAGAGAGAAACTTTTCTCGATCTTTTTGGTTGTTGGCGGGCGCCCCTTCTATTCAACAAGCTGTAGCTATTTTGTCTAGACTTTGAGACTTCCCTCAGACGGTGATTTCGAAGGATTCTCTTCTTTCCTCTACTTTCATCATAACGAGGTTTTCCTTATCTTCATCTGTGAAGGATTCTATATCCTTTCCGAATTTACTTTCGAGACGTTCTATGAACTTTGTTTTGAAGATCTCTTTTTTAGATTTAATCCCTCCTTCAATGATTTCAGAGAGCACCTTTTCTCGGTCTTTTTGGTTGCTGATAGGGTTTTCCTCTTTAAGTCAGAAAGTTCTGGCTGTTGCTTGTAATCCTTGAGATTCTCCTCAGACGGTGATTTTGAGCTCGCTTCTTTCTTCTACTTTCATTATAACAAGCTTTTCTTTGTCTTCTTCTGTGAAGGTATAGACGTTCCTTTCCTCTCCCTCTGTGAAGATATAGAGCTGTTCATTCTTTTTCCCTGTGAAGATATTGAGTCCATTACTCTCTTCTTCTGGAAAGGTGTAGTCTTTTTCATTCTCTTTTGTGATTTCAATTTTAGTACCGTAGTTTTTTAAGAAAAACTTTGTTATTTCTTCTCTTTTCTTTTCATTACTTATGGCTTCTCTATTTGCTTTGAAGATCTCTTTTACGCTCTTTGGCTCTGAGAGTTCTCCTTTTTCTCTTTTCTCTTTTACCTCTTGTTCGATACGAGTGAGTTCTCCTAGGATCTGAACATCCCAAGATTCTTTCTTACTATGTGAGAAGATGATCTTTGTGAGTTGCGAGCTGAGATCTTTTTTACTATACGCTACTACGTCATCATATTCAAGGATACCATCATAGATAAAGGTTGCCTCTCCGTAGCAGTTATTCACTAGAATAGTCTTATTAAGCTTTGGAATTTGGAACATAACATAGCTCTCTCTTCTCATTGCATTTTCTGTATTCGTTCAGACGATTACGGTATAATCTGTTGTATAAACTCCTATACCTTTTAGTAATCAGACTAAGCGTCCTATTCTATCGTAATCTGGTCATGGCTCTTTCCATCATTTCCCAGATCCTGTCTGAATACGACGGTATTCTGGATCTGGAGGAAGGATCATTTTATCGGTTTTGATATATTTGATACCAAGTTCCTTGAGTTTTTCCTCAGGAGAGAGGCTTTTATTTTTGATGATTTCATCAAATTTTTTTGCAAATATTACTAAAAGCTGATCAGTTGTTGTTTTTTCTCCAACTACTGATTCTAGTGTTTTACTCTCAAGGTAGTTTCTCCATTTTGGAGAGCTATCAAATCCTTGTTTAACCGTGCTTTCTCCTCGTGACTCTCCATACTTTGCATTTAGTGTGGCAAAGAGTTTTTGATCAACGACCTTTTCTAATTCTACCAAGGTTGTGAGCACCTCCTCAGCTCAGGGACTTTTCTTAAGTAATTCTTTGATTTTCCCATAGGTCTCTTTAATGTCTCTATCATAGTCTTTTTCTCAAGCTCTTTGAGAGGATGTTTCTTTTTCCATGCTTTTGATTTTCTCAGGAGATAAATATTCTCTCAATTATATCGCTTTTTTGAGCTTTTGTCAAGATTTGGAGTAAATTTTTCCTTGCTTTTTTTGGGTAAAAAAATAGAGTGGGAATTGAGGCAAACTTCTCATTCATCTCTCGTTTGATTCTTTAATTGAGATCTTGAAAAAGAGTAGAAATCAGATTTTTTCTTTTTTTATAAAAGGTGGAAAGTTTTGCAAAAAAATGAAATCTGATTATACTTGTAGCAGACTTGAAACTTTGCTTTATTCAAGTAGATTGGATAAAACTTTATTGTTCAGTCCTTTTATTTTGTCTAAAAATATCACAATTATGACTATTGATGTAAGGAAATTTGTGTATGAAAACATTACTCCTTATGAAGGAGATGCTTCATTTCTTGCAGGACCAACAGAAAAGACGAAAGAGCTTTGGAATGAAGTATTGAAATGTCTAAAGGAAGAAAGAGATGGAAATGGACTTAGATCTGCTGATCCTGAGACGATTTCTACTATTACTTCTCATAAGCCAGGATATATCAAGCAAGAACTTGAGACTATCGTTGGTTTGCAGACAGATGCTCCTTTGAGAAGAGCAATTAAGCCATTTGGAGGAGTGAGGGTAGTAGAAGGTGCTTTACAAGAGAGAGGACTCGAACTTTCTCCAAGAGTAAAAGATATCTTTCACTATGCGAAAAATCATAATGATGCAGTATTTTCTGCTTATGATGCTGAGTCTAGACTTTATAGATCAAAGCATATCGTAACTGGATTGCCAGATAATTATGCAAGAGGAAGAATTATTGGAGACTATAGAAGATTGGCTTTGTATGGAGCTGATACTTTGATAAAAGAGAAAAAAGCTGACTTTGAGGATATTTCTGGGGATATGACTGATGCTAAGGTGAGACTTAGAGAGGAAATCTCACTACAGATCTGAGCTTTGAAAGATATTGTAAAGATGGCTGAGGGATATGGTTTTGATGTTGCAAGACCTGCAGAAACAGCTCAAGAAGCTATTCAGTGGACATATTTTGCATATCTTGCTGGTGTAAAGGAGCAGGATGGTGCTGCGATGTCGCTTGGAAATGTTTCTTCATTCCTAGATATTTATATTGAAAAGGATCTTCAGGCAGGGAAAATTACTGAATCTGATGCTCAGGAAATGATTGATCATTTTGTGATGAAGCTTAGACTGGTAAGACATTTGAGACCTGCTGCTTATGATGAGATTTTTGGTGGTGATCCAACTTGGGTTACTGAATCTATCGGAGGAATGTTTCATGATGGAAAGACAAAGGTAACTAAGACTTCATTCAGATTTCTCCAGACTTTGTATAATCTTGGACCTTCTCCAGAGCCAAATCTAACAGTTCTTTGGTCAAAGGATTTGCCTGAGGGATTCAAGAGATTCTGTGCTCAGGTTTCTATTGATACTTCATCAATTCAGTATGAAAATGATGATTTGATGAGAAAGTGTAGAGGAGGAGATGATTATGGAATTGCTTGTTGTGTATCTTATCAGGAGATCGGTAAGAGAATCCAGCATTTTGGTGCTAGATGTAATCTTGGAAAGACGTTGCTCCTTGCGATCAATGGTGGAAAGGAAGAAATTGAAGATGTTCAGGTGATGAATCCAGAATTGTTTGTAAATTGTGAAAATGCTGACTGAACTCTCAATTATGATAAAGTGTATGAAAACTTCAAAAAAGCTATGGAAAATGTAGCAAGAGTGTATGCTAAGACCATGTACATTATCCACTATATGCACGATAAGTATTATTATGAAAAGGCGCAGATGGCGTTTGTGGATTCAAACTATGGGGTAGATATTGCCTATGGTATTGCTGGAATCTCAATCGTAGCTGATTCACTTTCTGCTATTAAATATGCAAAAGTAAAGGCAGTTAGAGATGAAAATGGTGTCGCAAAGTCATTTACTACAGAGGGAGAATATCCAACGTATGGAAATGATGATGATAGAGTAGATTTGATCGCAAAAGAGGTACAACAGTTCTTTATGCAGGAGCTTAATAAATACAGAGCATATAAGGATGCTACTCCAACACTTTCATTGCTTACTATTACTTCAAATGTGATGTATGGTAGAAATACTGGGGAAACTCCAGATGGAAGAAAGGCAGGAGAGCCTTATGCTCCAGGAGCAAATCCTATGCATGGAAGAGATCATACTGGGGCAATTGCGTCTCTTAATTCAGTTGCAAAGCTTGATTATTGGTCATCTCAAGATGGTATCTCAAATACCTTCTCAATGATTCCAAGTTCTCTATGAGCGACTAAACCTGAACAAGTTCAGAATTTGGTTACTGTGATGGATGGATACTTTGGAAAGATGGCTCATCATCTTAATGTGAATGTTCTCAATAGAGAGACTCTTATGGATGCCTATGAACATCCAGAAAATTATCCTCAGCTTACTATTAGAGTGTCAGGATATGCAGTGAATTTTGTGAGACTTTCAAAGGCACATCAGCTCGAGGTGATTGAGAGAACTTTCCATCAGAAGATGTAATTTTCACAAGAGAAAAAATCTGATTTCAGAGATGAGGTCAGATTTTTTTTGATTAAAATGATATACTATATCACAAAAAATGAAAAAGTAGGATTTGAGAGCTGTGTTTATTTTCTTGATTTTTATCAGAAATGGTGTATACTTGGTATATTCGCTTTATGAGTGCTTTTTATTTATTATTTTCTTAGTATGGAAGAAATGGAAATGATGGTAGATGGGGTTGACTTTACAGGGACTATATCTATGTCTGTGAGTGGAGATGCCTCTTTTGGTTGGGGAGTTATAATGATTGTTCTTTTGGTGGTTGCTCTTTTTATGGCTGTTGTTTGGTGGAGGCTCTTTAATAAAGCAAATTTGCCAGGTTGGGGTTCATTAGTTCCAGTTTATAATGCTTATCTTTTCTTTAAGCTTGCAGGAAGACCTGGTTGGATCTGGTGGTTTCTTCTTCCTCCTGTTGCTGCTATTTTGTGTATTGTGGCTCAATTTAGGATTGCGAGAAATTTTGGAAAGGGAGAATGATTTGCTATCGGAATGTGGTTCCTTCCAGTGATTTTCTATCCGATTTTGGCATTCTGAAGTGCTGAATTTCATGATAGGGAGGCGGATGCTCAGTCAATGTCTGTTCAATAGCATTTTAGATAATAAAAGAAAAATCTGATTTCAGAGTTGAAGTCAGATTTTTTTATTTTAGCTGATGATGAGGTAGGTAAGGTATCAGAGATATATTCCGAGCATGAGAATTCCTTCTCGTCTATTAATCTCTCGCTGTTTACCTCAGGTTTTTCTAAAAGCGAAAATATAGATTAGTACCGTTGCAAGGAGCAGGAAGATGAGATCGATATTGGTCCCACTTAGTCAAGGAATTGGGGTGATGATACTACTCACTCCAAGGATAAAGAGAATATTGAAAATATTTGATCAAATAATATTTCAAAGAGCGAGGTCCGTATTTTTTTTGTATGCTGCGATGATTGAAGTTGTAAGCTCTGGTAATGAGGTTCCAATTGCGATAATTGTTAGTCCGATCACTCTTTCTGAGAGTCCAAAGTATCTAGCGATGAGTGTTGCTCCATTGACGATTCGCTCTCCTCCTAAGATTAGTCCTCAGAGTCAAAGAGCTATTCGTAGGCAGGATTTCCAGAGAGGTAAAATTCTGATTTTTCCTTTTTCTTGTTCGCGTGCTTCTCATTTATTGATATTACGGTATACATAGTAGAGGAAGATTCCAAAGAGTATAAGTAGGATCATTCCCTCACTTCTTGAAACTATATCAAAACTATTATGGTCGATCATATGATCGTTGATCATGCAGGCAAAAATCAGTGTCGCAAAGAGTGTGAAAAGCACTTCGTTTAGCAGGAGCTTTTTTTTGATCAGCAAAGGGTGAAAAATAGCTGATACTCATAGGATAACTAGAATATTGGAAATGTTTGATCAGATGATATTCCCGATCGTGATACCTGTTATGCCTTTGAGACTTGAGGAGATGTTAACAAGAAGCTCTGGTGCTGAAGTCCCAAATCAGACGATTGTAAGTCCAATGATCATATTTGATATGTTGGCTTTTTTTGCGAGAGATGAGGCTCATTCTATCAGAATATCTGCTCCTTTTATAAGGCAGATGAATCCTAGTACAAAGAGGCATAATGTTCATATTTCTCACATCGAACTATAAGAAGAGGTAAAAAAGTCTGATTTTTGTTTCTTTGTAGCATATGCTTTTGGTTAAAAATAGCAAGTTTTTCTGTTTGGAGAGATTGGAGTAATAAGGGTAAAAATTCTGATTTAGAACATGAGTTTGGATTTTTTATCTAACAAAAACTCACCAAGAGGTTGCTCTTGGTGAGGAATAAAGGTTAGACAAGTTACATTAGTTGAGCGGCTTTTTCAGCTAGACTGCTGCGTTCTCCGCGAGTTAAATGCACATGAACAAATTCTGGTTGCCCTGTCCATCTATCGACTAGATACGAGAGTCCATTTGATTTTTCATTTTGATATGGAGAGTCAATTTGAGTGATATCTCCAATAATCACAAATTTTGTATTCTCTCCTCCACGAGTAAGGATTGTTTTCATTTCTCCTGGAGTAGTGTTCTGTGCTTCATCGATGATGATAAAGCGGTTGGGGAGCGATCTTCCACGAATGAAGTTGAGAACCAATACATGAATGTTTTGTTTTTTTGCCCATTCTCGGATTGATTCATCTCCGCCTTTGTGTTTCTGATTTGCTTCTCGGATAACTTCTAGGTTATCGTAAATTGGTTGCATGTAGGGGTCAATTTTTTCGTTCATGTCCCCAGGCAAGAAGCCAAGTGTCTTGTCGCTCAGTTCAATTGCTGGACGAGCAACAATGATCTCGTCAAAGTCTTTTTTTTGCTCTAAGGCTGCGGCGAGAGCTAGGAGCGTTTTCCCAGTTCCCGCTTTCCCCGTTAGTGCTACAAGACTAATTTCTGGTGAGAGCAGAGCATCTAAAGCGAATTCCTGTTCAGGATTTTTAGCCTTTATTCCGAAAACTGGATGATTGGGTCTAATTTTTTCTAATCCATTGTCAGTTTTTCGGACAAGGATGTCCTGATTGAGAATGATTTGATGATTGAGTGGCAGATCTGAGAATCTTTCTAGCGATGAGAAGCTAGCTTCTGTTCTACCTGTACTCATAGCAGCCCATTCTTCATCAGTTGGAGTTTCTCTAGATAGACTGTTGTAGATTACACGCATGTCTCTTACACTGTCGTTTCGGTATGATTCAGCTTCAATCCCTAGTGATTTCGCTTTTATTTCGAGATTGAGGTCGTTGGTTACTAAAACGACATGATTGCCTTGCTTTTTTTGGTCAAGAGCTATAGCTAAAATGCGGTGATCTTGAGTGTCATCCTGAAAGCATCGTGAGATGTTTTCTGGAATGTTTACACCAGTTAAGATACAGAGATTACCTAACCCTGCTCCTAGAGGGATGTTGGGGTTGGTTTCTGGATTATAGTTTTTTGTAAACTTTCCCAGATTTCGTGTAAATTCTCTGGCGTTGACACTTTTTGTTGCGTTTCCGTTTTTAGCTTTATCGAGTTCCTCAATCACGGGGATCGGAATCGCGACATTATGCTCTTGGAATCTCGTAAGACAAGTCGGGTCTTGGATCGGGATGTTAGTATCCAAAATAAAGGTCTTGATCTCATTCGCTTGCGGTGCTCCTGCTGGAGCTTCTGTTTTTTTACTCATTTTGAAGTTATTTCTTTTGTTTGATATTAGATATATACATTTATTTTATAAAATGTCAATAGCTACTTTAAAAAAGAGATAAAAATTCAGGTTTTAAATTTTTCGTAAAATAGATTTTTTAATGATGGTGGTAAAAAAGCTTATTAAAACTGATTTCTCGATTTTATGTCCCTAAAAATCAGGCTTCCTTTCGTTTTTCTCTTCTAAAAATTGAGTAATAATACGGCACACCAACAAGTAAAATATTGAAATTGAAAAAATCTCTTGATTTTGTGTTCCGTTTTAGTATATATGGAGTCATTGTATTTTATTATTTAGTTTTCTTGGATAAACAATGCCAACTATTAACCAATTAGTAAAGAAAGGAAGAGTTAAAAAGACCTTTAAGTCAAAGGCTCCTGTGCTTCAGTTTGCTGTAAACAAGCTCAAGGGAAATAAAAAAGTTGCTCAGCCAGCACCATTTAAGAGAGGGGTATGTCTTAAGGTATCTGTAATGGGGCCTAAGAAGCCGAACTCAGCACAAAGAAAGTTCGCAAAGGTTAGACTTTCAAACGGAGCTGAAGTATTGGCATATATTCCAGGAGAAGCTCATTCTCTTCAGGAGCATAGTGTTGTGCTTATTAGAGGAGGAAGAGTAAAGGATCTTCCATGAGTGAGATACCATATTGTGAGAGGAAAATATGATGCGAATGCTGTAGCAAACAGAAAGCAAGGAAGATCACTATATGGAGCAAAGAGGCCTAAGGCTGGTAAATAATTTTAATTTGTTTTTTGTTATTTCTAATGGCAGTGATTAAAAATAAGACTTTGGATACCTTTAACTATGAAGAGAAGTTTATTAACTTCATCATGAAGCATGGAAAGAAGAGTGTTGCTAAGAGAATTTATGAAGATACTCTTAAGGATATCAAAGCAAACGGACATATGAATCCAACTGTTGTAGTAAGAACCGCTATTGAAAATGCTTCTCCTACAATCATGATTAAGTCAAAGAGAATTGGAGGTGCAGTATACCAGGTTCCAGTTGAGGTAAGAGCAGATAAAAGATTCTTTTTTGCTACAAAATGGATCCTTGATGCAGCGAGAGGAAAGAGTGGAAAAGCTATGTACAAGAGACTTTCTGAAGAACTTCTTGCAGCATACTCAAATCAAGGAGCAGCTGTAAAGAAGAAGGAAGAAGCTCATAAGATGGCTGAAGCAAATAAGGCTTTTGCTTATATGGCTAAGTATATTAACTAGTTTTCTCCGTTATATTAGAGAGAAAAATCAGATTTCGCTTTTGCGATAAGGTTTAATACATTTATATTTTGATTGTTGATCAATGTGAGATACTAATGGAAGAAAAATTAAGCACTTTCTGAAGGCATTGAATGTGCACAGAAAAAAAACAGGGTGCAAAAATGAAAAAGCTATTGATGGGTATATTGATGTGCTCAAAAAAGAAGCAAAAGAGGGAACTACTGCTTGGGTAAAAAATGCTAAGATGAAAGCTGAAGCTAAACTTAAGAAATACGGTATCCCTATGCATAAGGTTCAAGAAGTTCTAACCTCAAGAGGACTTCAAGCTTTATCATCTAAATTATCATAGTTCCATGGCAAGACTTAAGACTAATGCAAAAAGAAAGCTGAATAAAGCGCTTACAAGAGTTGAAAAAGTAGTAATTATGGATGTAAGAAGAATGCTTGAACAGCAGAGAAAGTGGAAAGCTAAAGTGATGAATAGCAAGACATCAAAGTAATTTTATCCTTCAAAAGAGTGTATATTATGAATCATGAAAGACTAAAGTATATATCAGATACTAATGGATATACTATTCTTCCTGTAAAGGCAGGAATGCAAGTAGAGCTTCACGAGAGAGTTGGAGAAGGATCTACAGAAAGAATTTGGAAGTTTAAGGGACTTATTATCAAGGTTAGAAAGCCAGGAAGTGCTGATGGTAGTTTTACTATCAGAGGGCTTGCTGCTGGGCAAACTATTGAAAAGGTATACCCACTTTCTTTTCCAAAGTTTGAAAAGGTAATCCTTATGGATGAATACAAGGTTAGAAGAGCAAAACTCTACTATATCAGAGAAAAGGTTGGTAAGTCAGCTAGAATGAAGAGTAAAATCACAGCTGATAAGAGAGAAACTAATCTTTTGAAGTAATTTTTTTAGATTTTGTCGTATCGTATTATGAAACTTACTGTTCAGGTTCGTACAGAAACCGGAAAGAATGTAAAAAAACTTAGAAAAAGCTGATATGTACCGGCTGTTGTTTACGGAAAGATGCTCGATACTCCAGTTTTGCTTACTATCTTAAAAAACGATTTTATTAAGGCATATAGAGCTGCTGGATATTCTACTCCAATTGAGCTTGAAGGTGGTGTAGATCAGCTTGTTTTGCTTCATGCATTACAACTTGATCCAGTAACTGATGAAGTACTTTCAATTGACTTTTTGGCTGTAGATAAGCATCAAAAGGTATCTGCTGGAGTTCCAGTAGTGCTTGTTGGAGAATCTCAGGTAGAAAAACTTAACCAAGGAAAGATTCAACTTGTTAAAGATACTGTTGAGGTTGAGGCGCTTCCTCAGAATCTACCTCATTCAATCGAGGTTGATCTTTCAAAGATTGAAACTGCAAATGATGTAGTTTTTGTAAGAGACTTGGTGGTGGCAAAGAATGTAGAGATTATTGATGATCTTGATCAACCAGTGCTTACTGTAGTTGAGCTTTCTGATGAAGAAGGTGAATCTACTTCAACTGAAGAAGCTGCAGCAACTGCTTAGTTCAGTATTTTATCTTGATTGTGTTGTAATTATCATGGCTAGAATATGTTATTTTACAGGTAGAAAAACTACATCAGGACAGACTAGATCTCACTCTATGAGAGCAGGGAAGAGACAGTTTAAGGTGAACCTGATCAATAAATGGATTAAACTTGAAGATGGAAGTCAAGTAAAGGTAAAGATTAACTCAAGACTTTACAAAAAGTTTAAGGGATTTATCTAGTCCTTTGAAAAAATAGCTTGCAATAAGAGGGGAAAATAGTATACTCGCTCTTGTTGTCTTTTGAAAAAGTTTCCTTAATAGGATTTTTCCTCTTGAGGGGTAGTAGCTCAGTCGGTAGAGCAACAGCCTTTTAAGCTGGTGGTCCTGGGTTCGATCCCCAGCTACCCCAGAGGATTTCTTGAGGGAACTTTTTTGTTTTTTAAGAAATTTTTTGGGCTTGAAAAAAAATAAATAACGGTTATAAGTTCTTTTTATATTTCTCTATTTTTGAATTTATGAATACTCTTACAGAAGAAATACTTTTACAAAATTATCAAGATGCTCATTGATTAACTCGTCAAGTTATTGAGGCATTTCCTGAGAAGGATCTTTTTACTTTTTCTATTGGTGGAATGCGTCCTTTTTCAGAGATGATTAAGGAGTTTATTGGTATTTGGGATTATATTTTGGCTGAGGCTTTAAAGGAGCAACATATTTCTCTTTTTGAGCAAGATAACTTCCCTACCACTAAAGGAGAACTGCTCGCTTTACGAGATCAGGTTCTTATTTCTCTGCTCTCAGAATGTAAAATGATTCAAAATTATGGGCAAGAGATCAGTCCCTATCAGATGAAGTTTTCTATAGCTCAGTGGATTCTTTATATTATTGAGAATGAGACGCATCATCGCGGACAAGGATACGTTTATTTGCGTGCATTGGGTATTCAGCCACCGTTTTTTTGGAAGAGAGGAAGTTTTAAGTAGAAACTGGCTAGAGTATCTTTGTCGTTAGAATAGTTCTAAAAACGGCTTCTTCTTTAGTTGATGAGATGAAATTATGAAAACAATTAATGAAACCTTTACTTGCCTTAACTGTGGGAAAGAAATTCCTAAGGCACAGAAAACTTGTCGTAATCATTGTCCTTTTTGTTTTGCTTCAAAACATGTAGATGGTGAGGTTCCTTGAGACAGAGCAAGTGAATGTCAATGAGCAATGTATCCGACGAGTTATGAAATGAAAAATAGTGAAATCAGGATTCTTTTTTCTTGTTCTAAATGTGGGAAGCAGCATTGGAATAAGAGGGCTATAGATGATGATATTACTGTTTTACCGGAAATGATTGTGAAATATCGTCAGTTTTTCTAGAAATATGATATAAAAATCTGATTTTTTTCTGTGTGAAATAACTTGATAATGATAATCAAATCTGTATACTGTCCTTTGTTCGGAAACATTTATTTGTTTACATTATTGGGATGAAAAAAGGAATTCACGGTGCTTATTACAAAGATGTTGTAGTAAATTGTATCTGCGGTGCTTCATTTACTGTAAATACTACAGTTGAGGGACCTATTAAGCTTGAAACTTGTTATCAGTGTCATCCAGTTTTCAATAAAGACAAGGTAATTAAGAAGCCTGTTAAGGGAATGATGGAAAAATACCTTGAAAAGCAAAAGAGGATTGAAGCTGCTCAAAAGAAGGCTTAGTTTTACCAGGTGAGGTCATATATTTTATTTTGATAGGAGAGAGGTCTTATGCTTAGAATGATGCTTATCAAAAAGTATGTGAATACCTCAGATATTCAATCAACAATTGGACATAGTCCAGTTGTTTACTTAAAGGAGGCATTCGTGATGATGGTCCTTCTTTTTGTGTTATATGTGATTTTTGCTTTGCTTAATCATACGAGTCCTGCTCCATACTGGCAGTGGATATTTGGTGGAGTCTGACTTCTTCTGTTTATTAAGTGGATGGTGGATTTTCTTAACTTATATTTGGATTGTTTGATTTTGTCTAAGGATACTGTGACTTTATTTCTTTGGGAGGGGCGATTAGAGTATAAAACTGAGATTTTCTCTTGGAATAAAATTAATACGATTTCTTCTTCGCAGAATGGTGTTTGGGATAAAATTTGGGGGAAAGGAGATATTGTGATAAAGTTAGAATTCTGAACTGATTTCCCTTTTTCTGATGTGAGTAATCCTAAGAAACAGGTTGCAAAGCTTATTATGCTAAAGGAGCAGTTTTTGACTAGGCAGAAGCAGGTTATAGAAAAGGATCTTGCTGATGATAATCAGAGGTTTAATGTACTCGTCGAGGCGATGAGTGAGGTTGTTAAGGAGTATATGGAGAAATCGAGATCTGAATAGGTTGTATATAATTTTTACGATAAAAGAAGTCTGAAATCAGATTTCTTTTTGTTTTTTGAAAAAAGTTCCTAGTAAAACACTAGGAACTTTAATTTAATAGGATATAACACGATCATCTCTACTATTTTCTTCTTTGTTCTCTCTTTGTTTTCTAGCAATCCAAGTAGAAAGAACATAGACGATAATTCCTATAGTGAGGAGTAGTGCTGCTATTCCTACTACCATAGCCATTGCCATAAAGGGATCTACCTCTCCAATTAATGAGGTCAGTAGTATGATGATATAGAGCACTTGTAGACTTAGTATTAAGGTGACTCCATATCTAAACTCATCTTTATCCTTCTTTCTCGCTATTATTAGCGTTAAGGTCTGTATTGCTAAGATAAAGCCTACTATAGGCCAGAAGGCATTATATTCCTCATCTATTCCTCCGTCTAGATATGTTACTAGTTTTAATAGGAAGAGTGCGCCAGCGCATAATTCTAATATCACTTTTCTCATAATATTTACTTTTATTTTATAATCTATATATAATGTAATTTCTCTAAATGTCAAGTGGAAGTGTGGCAAAAAAAACTTTCTTGGAAAAAGAGGCTTATAAAGCCTCTTTCTTGTTAATCGTCTACCTGCAATTTTAGATATACCATTCCGAAGGGAATGAGAGCCACTCCAACAGTGAAGTATCCTCCAAGGAATAACTCAATTCCACTTATCCTTCCCTGAAAGAACGTTACTACCGTCATGATGAATACTATAAGATATAGCATGACCATCGAGAGTAGTTCTCTTTTCAGTGCTCCAAACTTGAGATTGAAGGTTGGAGTAAAGCATGTGAGACCTGCCTGGACTACTGCGCAAATAGATGCGGCATAGAGTCCAAGGTTAGTGAATCTTGTATCCTTTAAGAGGAAAATTGCGAGTAGAGCAGCTCCACCTATTGCAAGTGATAGCCACCAAAGTTTTTTGATTGTTGACATTTTGTTATTATTTTTTGTTTGATATTTTTATTATATATATTTTTTTATTAAAGTCAATATCTTTTTTATTTCTTATTGCTACAGTAATTGGGGTTATAGAAAAAAGATATAATATTCTGATTTTTCTTTTCTATATAAAAGTGCTATTGACATTCTTTTTCTAATTATTATAATCTTTTTGTCAATGAGTTCTTTAACAATGATATATAATTACTATTATTAATTCCAGATTTTTTTTGAAATCTGTTGTTTATTAAAGCGAATGTTGAATTAAAAAAATGTAACATATGAAGAAAAAAGTAAATCGAGCCGGTCGTGCTTTTACTATAAAGCATCCGGGCAAATACCGTGCACTTCAGAATCGTTATAAGGCTCTCTTGGAGGAGAACGAATCACTACTGGAGGAGAACGAATCACTACTGGAGGAGAACGAATCACTACTGGAGGAAAATGGTATACTTTATGGAGAGAATGTCTTACTAAAATTCATTCTCTTTTATGAGACGGGCAAAAGCTTTGAGGCTTTCCTTGAGGATATCTCAAACATTGAGGTGGTGATCGCAGATTTTGATGAGGATTGCTTGGAGGAGGTAGAAGCTCCTTCTGCTGGTGATACTACTCATCAAGATGTCGTTGAACAGCAAGGTGAGGCTGAAGATTACATTGCCTTTGAGTATAAGGGCTATCAGTGTAGGATCTTGAAGCAGTCTTGGTCTGGTAAGGAGAATTATTTCTTGATGGGTATGGATTCTTACTCAACTTCCTATTATTGTGGGTATGTTGCAGTTCCTAAGGAACATCCCTTTTGCCAGAAGAACTGTTTAGATCTTGCCCTGTCATTATCTGTTCATGGAGGGATAACCTTTAGTCAGATGATTACTCCGAAAAGTCAGATTTTGAATGATTTAGAAGGAGAGTTTGTGATTGGGTTTGATTGTAAGCATTTTGGAGATACTATTGAAAAATGTAATGCCGAATATGTGAAAAGAGAACTTGAGCGTCTTGTTGATCAGCTGATCAAAGCGGCTGAGAAATAAAATGAGAACTCATTGACACCAACTAGAAAAAGGGCTTATCTGTATCAGATGAGTCTTTTTTTGTTTGAGAATATTGCTGAATAGTTGTATATAGAAGGTATAAAGCTCAAAAAAATCTAATTTTTCTTTTTTGTTTTCATTTGACAATCTCTTAGAAATTCTTATAGTCAAAGTGTTTATTTCCTATCCTATAGATCATGTGACTACGAATTACCCTTGGAGTGCTGTTTTTAATCGTGATTTGGGCGATTAGCTTGTACAATAGATTGGTATCTCTTAAGAATAATAGAGAAAATGCTTTTGCTGATATTGATGTTCAACTTAAGCTGAGGTTTGATTTGGTAGAAAATCTTGTTAATACGGTAAAAGGATATGCTACTCATGAAAAGGAGACTCTTCAGAATTTGACTGATGCGAGGACAAGTTTTCTCCATGCAAATGGAGTGGAAGGAAAACTTGAGGCGAATAATCAGCTTACAGGAGCTTTGAAGACGCTTTTCGCTGTTGCAGAGAATTATCCAGATCTTAAGGCTAACCAAAACTTCTTAGAGCTTCAGACTGAACTTTCAGATATTGAAAACAAGCTGGCTGCTGCTAGAAGATTCTTTAACTCAACAACAAGAGAGTATAATACCTCTATCCAGAGTTTCCCTAGCAACTTGATTGCTAATCGTTTTGGATTTACTCAAGTTGAGTTTTTTGAACTTGATGATGAGGCTGCTAAGAGCACTCCAAAAGTACAGTTTTAAGTTACTATTAAAATATTAAGAAGAAGTCTGATTTTTTGAGATTTTGATAGTATCAAGAAGGAAAATCAGATTTCTTTTGTTTAGGTCGGATTTTTCTTTTTATTTTTTGAATATTTTTTATGTATCAAGGGCTTCAATCTTCAAAGCGAGATAATCAATTAAAAACCTGGATTTTGATTGTTTTGCTTCCAGCCTTTTTGGGCGCTGGAGTTTTTGTGGTGTTCTATTTTCTAAATACGAAAAATGGTAATAGTGGAACTCAAGCTTTGGACCTCGCTCTTAGTGATACAGGAGAGATTTTGACACTTCTCGTGCCGATATTAATTCTTTGGCTTCTGATTTCGTTCTTTTTTCAAAAAAGTTTGATGTTTTCTTTTTCTGGAGCCAAAGAGGTAACGAGAAAGGAGGAGCCTGAAATTTACAATATTGTTGAGAATTTGTGTATTTCTAGAGGTTTGCCTACTCCAAAGATTTGAATTATTGAATCAGAAGGAATGAATGCCTTTGCGCTTGGATGGAGAGCAAGTGATTCTTGGGTGGTATTTACTAGAGGTTTGCTCAATCATCTCAATAAGGCTGAGATTGAGGCAGTAGCGGCACATGAATTAACACATATTATCAATAAAGATTCGCTTTTGATGCTTGTGATGGTCTTGTATATATGAGCGATTGCTATGCTTGGTGAGATTTTGATTAGAGCTTGAAGTAGAAGGGATAATGAAAAAGGGAATGTATTACCATTAGTTGGAGTTGTATTGATGGTTCTTGGGTATTTGGTCTATCCGCTCATTAGGCTTGCTATTTCTAGAAAAAGAGAGTTTCTCGCAGATGCTGGAAGTGTTGAGCTGACTAAAGACAATCAGGCGATGATTTCAGCGTTAAGAAAGATTTCTCAAGAGCCTGAGGTTGATGTGAAAAATAAGGAAATGTCTGCGATGTTTATTGCAAATCCTCTTGGGAAAGTTTCGTCTTGGTTTCAGACGCATCCAAGTATTGAGGATAGAATTAAAGCACTTGAGAGTTATTAGTATTTTATTTTCTAAAGGCTGAAAAGGCTGATGTTTTATCTCTGGCATGAGGAATTTGATGTCAAGCATCCAAAATTCCGTATAGTGAAGTACCAAAAAGATCTTGGTATGCAACAATATGCTGTGTATGAGTCACTTCAAAATGTGATTAATCAGTCTTTTTCTTATCCTGAATATAATCATTATTTTCTGCTTGATGATTCAAGATTCCATTTCTTTAGGTTTGATATTTTTAAGGAGCTAGATCGTCCGTTTACCATAGATGATATCAATGAAATCACGCATGAAAGATTAAATTATCTCAAGGAGATTACTAAAGAGGAGCTGTTATTTACCAATGTGGACAGTATTTTTGTTAATTGAGAGCCTCAAAAATACTTGATCGGGGCTCAAGGTCAGATTTTTTTTCGTTTGTATCTGATTTATATCAATAGAGATACGCTTTTGGAATTTAATAAGCATTATGGTAATCTTTTTTCTCATAAGCATTTGAGGATTTTCCCTGAAAGTTTTAAGACGATTTCTTTTCTCAAGAGAAAACTTGAAAGAGATTCATTCCTTTTGCTGTATATCAAGGAGAGTTATTGTAAGGTAGTTGCGATTGAAGATGGGTTTTATAAGAGGATTGAACATATCAATTTTGGGATTAATTTTTTGATGCAAATGTATAAGGATAATCAGATTGTAAAGTATCGATACAAGACTTCTGAGGAGATTGATGCAAATCCCTTAGCGAAGAACCTTGTTTTGGATAATATCAACTTCTATGTTGAATATTTATGCAAGTGGTTAGATGATCTGAAATTAACGAATAAGGATATTTTCATCATTTCACCAATCATAAAAAACTGAAATTTTATGGACTGTTTCAATAAAAAATATACAACTTATCATAATAAGTATATTGTTCCATTTCATTCTTCAAATCAGCTTGAAATGTTTGGTAAACAGTGGGAGCCAGGAGATATGGATACTTTGATTTTCTTGAATGGAAGCTGAATAAAGAAAGAGCTTTTAGGAGAGGTATAGAGCTTTCTAAATATATTTCGTTTTTATGTATAATGCTCCTTTTTTGATTCATAGGAGAGGAGATAACTTCGTTTATGATGATATTGATGAGGTATTTTTTCTTGCAATTGGAGGAGTAAACTCTATAGTAAAGTCAGTTTTTAATCCTTTTTTGATGAAGAGATGGTATGGTATGTGATATTGGCGAGCTTATGAGGAGTTGGGCTCTGATATGTGATTTTTTATCGACAATATCAGCATAAGGATGTCGTTGCTGAGCTAAGAAAACATCTAAAATGAGCGAATGAGCAGCTTACATATTTGCAGGAGGAAATGGAGGAACTTCAGGCTCAAAATGTTTATCTGAGAGAACAAGCGTCTTCTTTATTAGAGAAAAATGATGAGCTTTCTGATGTGGTTGCTGAGCTTTGAAAATATTATGTGCATATTAAAAAGGCATCAGAAAAGACTGCTGAGCTTTCAAAATATTTGAATGGTCCTGATTCTGAACTTGAGGAGAGGCTTGGATCTTTGTCAGAACAGGAAAAAAATCAGATGAAAAAGAGCTTTTTTTAATTTTTCTCTTGATTATTTGGATAATATTCATAGTTTAAAAGGTATGTTTTTATTTGTTCCTCAAAAAATACGATGGATGTAAGAGAGATTGACGAATTTTTTGACTACCAATTGACCTTTGATGAGGAACCGACTCAGCTAGTTGAGGAGATTGTTTCTCAGGCTTCAAAGTATTTGCCTCCTGAGCAGATCCCAGGTATTTATCATGCGTATGAATTTACTAAGGCTGCGCATGCTGGGGTGAAGAGGCTTTCAGGGGAGCCCTATATTGTGCATCCGCTTAAGGCTACCTTGTTTTTGATGGAATTAAAACCCGACTTAGAGTCTATTCAATCCTGTATTATGCATGATGTGATTGAGGACACTCCGATTACGCGTGAGGAAGTTGCGGCTGAGTTTACTGAGGAGGTTGCAGATATCTGTGAGGGGCTGGTAAAGGTATCTAAGGTAAGATATCAGTGAGAAGATAGGCATTTGGAGACGATCAAAAAGACTTTTCTCGCTATGGCGAAGGATTTGAGAGTGATTTTTGTGAAATTGGCTGATCGTATCCATAATATTCAGACTTTACAGTTTCATCCTGAGGAGAGAAAGAGGAGGAAGATCGCAGAGGAGACTATCAAGATTTATGCTCCGATTGCCAAGAGGCTTGGGCTTTATCATTTTCAGATTTTGCTAGAGAACTGAGCTTTTGCGGTCTTGTATCCTGAGGAATTCAAGAGGATTACTCAGTATTTAAAGAAATATTTTCGTGAAGGAGATAAGTTTACAGAAAGAGGTATTAAAATGCTGACTCAGATGCTTGAAAAAGAGTGAGTTAAGAATTTTGTTGTAAAATGAAGAGTGAAAAGCCCTTATAGAATCTATGAAAAACTTTCCAAAAAGTATCATGAGACAGATATTTCAACAGTGATGGATCTTCTGGCTTTTAGAGTGATTACACAAGATATCTGAGATTGTTATATGGTCCTTGGAATTATTCATAAGTACTATATCCCTTTGATTAAAAAGATTAAGGACTATATTGCTATTCCAAAGTTTAATGGATATAAGAGTATTCATACAACAGTCCTTGGGATGTTCCGTTTTCCAGTAGAAATCCAGATTAGAACTGAGGAGATGGAAAATGTTGCTGAGTTTGGAGTGGCTGCGCATTTTGCATATTCAGATAATAATCAGCCGACTTTGGTCTCAGAGCAGCAGGGAATATGGATTCAGAAGCTTCAAAAGATTGTATCTGATTATACTGATACAGAACAAAAGGAGAAGTTTAAATCTCAGCTTAATATTGAGGTTTTAGATAAGACAATTTTTATTTATACTCCGAGAGGAGATATCAAGGAGCTTCCAGTTGGATCAACAGTTCTGGATTTTGCATTTAGTGTACATAGCTCTATTGGTCTCAGGTTCAAAAATGCGATTGTAAACGGACAAATTAAACCAATTAGCTATCAGCTTAAGACTGGAGATATTGTTAATATTAATACCTTCAAAAATAAGTTTTCAGCAAATAAGCATTGGTTAGAGTTTCTCCGTACACCAACGGCAAAAAATCAGCTTTTGAAATATATTAAGACAGCAGAAAGAGAGCTTCGTTTACAAGAGGCGATTGCTGGGTTGAATAGTTATTTGAAGGATATGGAGCTTCCGCTTTTCCGTTCTGAAAAAGATAAAATTCAGAAGCTTGATGATGCTTTAGAGGTTGAAAGGAGGCTTTTATTAGTATTAGATAAGCAAGAGACTTACTGAAATATTGTGAGAGATGCTTATCCAGATCTCATGAAAAATGCGGTTGAGAAAACGGTGATCAAGGATGTTTCTCAACAGAAAGAGGAACTTAAGGTGCAATTGCAGGCGCAGCAGCAAAATACTGCTTCTCCACTTGCTGTAATCGTTGACAATGATAAGCATTTACATTGTTTCTTTTGCCCTGAGTGTCATCCAGCTCCTCATGAGAGGATTATTGCTAAGTCAACAAAAGATGGTATAAAAATTCATGCTGTTTCTTGTAAGGCACTCAAGACGATCTCTCTTGACTCTTTGTTGGAGGCGCATTGGCAGGGAGATGAAGCTAGTCAGTACCGCTTTTCGATGAAGGTTAAGTTTAACCCTCGTGAGTTAACGATTGTTGACTTTTTGCAGTCTTTTGCTCAGTTCAATATTCAGCTCTTGGAAATGTCAATAAAAAATACTGAACTTACCGGAGTGGAGGTCGACTTCTCTCTTCATCTTGATAATCCAGCGAAGGCTTCATTTCTTCTTAAGGATTTGAAGAAGTTTAGTACTTCTCTAGAGATTTTAAGGAAACAGTTATCGTAATTCAGACTTTTTTACTTTTATATATTTATTTTTCAAATGACAGATTCTTCGTTATTTCTTGGTAGTTCTGGTGAGGTCCCTGTGGCAGTTATGGATACCACTATGGAGCAGGTCCCACAACTCTTAACTCCTGTGAATCATGGTATATTTACTGATGTTGCTCGCTGGATTTCTGATGTTTTTCCTATCCTTTCAGGGTATTCTGATCTTGAGATTTGGGGTTTAATGCTCGTGGTTTTAGTGTGGATATTGACTATTCTCTGGGTTTTGAAAGATTCAACTGCAAGGAGTGATAGTGTTTGATATCAGTTTTTTTCTGCTTTACTTGTAACTGTGCTTTCCCCAGTGATTGGTTTACCATTGTATTTGGCCTTTCGTCCTCTGTCTTATAGATGGGAAAGGGGATATTGGAGAGAGGCTCTGATGAATACGGTGACAATTTGTCCTCACTGTGAGCAGATTGTAGACAAGAGTTATAATGCTTGTGTGTATTGTGGAGAGAGTCTAAAGACTGAATGTAAAGAATGTCATCAAAAATATACTCGTGGATATGCTTATTGTCCTGAGTGTTGAGCTCCAAATCTTGAGTAATTTTTATTTTGTCGATGAGAGGAAGGAATGCTTTTGATGATCGTGATGGTAATTATGATCATAGCGTCTGCATTGATGTTGGCGCTCTTTTCTTCGTTTCTTCCTTTTGTGCGTAATTACGGAAATGTAGCACAGTATACAACTGCTTATTATGGAGCATTATCCGCTGTTGAGAGAGGAGTTTTGGCAACAAACTATGCAGGTCCTGGGTTTGATGGAGAGTCTGGACGAAAGGCTTCAAAACAGAATCAAACTCCAGTTGGAACCTGAAAGACGAGTGATCACAGACTTCAGAATTTTTATACTTATGGAAATGGGAACGATACTCTTAATTGGACGGTTAATTCTTCTACAAAGTCAATCCCTAAAGTTTGAGATGGTAGTGTAGATCCGGTTTTTGTGAAGCCAGGGGAACAAAATAACTATAATGCTCTGACTTATAATACGACAGAGTTGATCCCGTTAGGGAAGATTGATGCGGTTCAACCAGCTCAGTATTATCAGAGTATACCGAATTCTCATACTAAGTTTACTCCTAAAAATGATGTGAAGGTAGAAATCAGACTTAATCCTGTATTATCTTGAGAATTTAGTCAATGAGGAGGACTTTATTGAGCTGGAAGTAGGTGATATCAATTGTGTGAGGAAGCAGATTGTGGAACTATTGTTGGATATACAGGTGCGAGAGATAAGGCCATTGTGAACTGGACTGTTAAGTGATTATATGGACTAGACAATTCTCCATTTACTTTGATCCCAATGTCTGTCTATATTGTGAATCGTGGAATGATTAATTCTCAGCTAGATACCCTAATCAGAGCCTCAAAGATCAATGGAAACAAGATCTTGACCTTTGGAAGTGATGTAAAGCTTTTTGATTCTATTAATTCTTCTTCTCCGTTGGCATTTATCAATGCTATCTCTAGTAAAGAGCAGGAGATTAAGGCAAAAAAGTCCTATACTGAAGTATTTTCAGAGAGTAAGGATTCAGTGCTTCAACTGGAGCTTGTGAATCTTTTGGCAAGTCAAAATAGGAGGATTTATCCGTTTCTAGAGTATAAGGTTTCTAGCAATACTCCACTCGCAGATAGATATTATACAATTGTTGGTGAAGGGCAGGTTTGAGATTATAATCTTAGGATGCAGGTAAAAAAACCGACACTTCAACAGTCTGCATTAGGAAGTTTTACGATTATTTTTTAAATTGTATGTTTGGACAGTTAAAGCAAGCAATTTTTTTGGCGGGATTTGGTTTGATTTGCTGTATTTTTATATTTTTTGTTCCGTTTGAATCGAAAAAATCAGTAACTTCTGAAGCTCAGTCTTGAAACCTTTCTTTATTATCTGAAACTGGAGATACTCAAGAACAACAACAGCGTCAGATTTTTTCTTGAATTTTGCATATTTGAGTAGATGCTAGATATTGAGATGTTGATTTTTGAGTGCTTGTTGAAGAATTTAGTAAAAAAGTCTGACTTCCTGTTCAGTTTCAGCTTATGCAGATGGAGGATTTAGTAGCTTCTGATAAAGATATTTTTCTGGTGGCCTATGATGATGTTGGGGGATTGAGTTGATGAACTATGCGTTTTTCTGAAGCAATAGATAAGTATTTCGTTCAATGAAGTCCTGTTGTTTTAGGATCAGGAAGCTTTATTCCATATGCTTTTGATCCGCTTGTTTGATTTATAAAGCCTGGTTCTGCAAATACTCTGGCTGAGCTCTATCAGCAGGTGAATCTTCAGACAGGATCAGTGTTTTTCTTTCCTTTTTTTGAAGGTACTGGAACTATAAATCAGAACCTTAGCTTTGCTCAGATGATTAGGGATTTTGTAGTGTATAATGATAATGGTGCTTTTCAGAACTGGCTAGAGATGTATCGAGCTGCTCAGGAGGCACCGTTAGGACTCTTGAGAAAAGTTGGAAAAAATCAGATTTGTTCTTCTTCTCCTCTTCTTTGTTTGGTTGATACTTGAATAGTGAGTGTTTGATTCTGATTTTTTTCAGAAGGGAGAAATTTCCCTCAGCTTAAGCAGATAGCATATCCTTATTGGTATGAGGCGGCACCTGTCAGGATGTATGGATTTGTGCTTAATCTAGAGAGTCAATATCGTCCTTTAGCAGAGAGTTTTCTTACGATGTATTTACAGATGGAGTCTTCAAAATTGAAATCTCTTGTGGATGCTCAGGGAAGATATTCAGCTTTTTGAGATGTTTTTAATCAGCAATGTCAGGAAAAGCAAACCTGTCAATCTCTATATCCAATTAGAGTTTTGGAAAGGAGTCAGGAGAAGGTACAAAAACTTTTGAAAGATGCGTTGTTTTCTAAAGTTTTGGAGAAAAAAATGAAACCTGACTTGTATTTGGAAAGGGTATCCTTATAATCGCTTTGTTTTATTCTATTATTTATTAAATAATGACAGGAGAAAATGTCTCTGGAGCTGTAGAACAGCAGAATCTTAGCGGAACTGTTGAACAGCCAGCTGTAGAACCTAATATGGCAGTTGAATTTATGAGTTTCTTGGCTGAATACAATGTTGTAGGTATGGCTGTTGGACTTTTGGTTGCGACAAAGGTTGGTAATTTGGTAAAGGGAATTATCGAGGATTTTGTGACTCCACTTTTGTTCAATCCTCTTTTCAAAAAACTTAAGGTAAATAAGCTTGAGGAACTTTCTTGGAGAGGAATTTTGTATGGAAAGGTGCTAGCAAACTTGATTGATTTCTTGATCACAGCATTCTTGGTATTCTTGGTAATTAAGTATTTTGGTGTGGTTAAAAAGTAGTTTTCTTGGTTCTTAAACTAAAAAAAGAGAAGAGAAATCAGATTTTTTATATTCTTTGTATGAAAAACAAATGGATTTAGGAAAAATGTGAGAATTGAAAAAAATGTATGATAAGTATAGAGAACTTCAAAAAGCTCTTAAAAATCTTGTGATTAGAGCAAAGGAAGGGGAATATACTGATGAAAATTGAGAAAAAGCGGCTTCTGTTCTTGTAGATATGACTTGAGAGATGAAGTTGAAAGATTTTAAAATCAATGATACAAGCTTGCTCGATCTCAGCAAAAAGGAGGTTTTGGAGGATCTTGTTTTGAAAGCATTTCAAAAAGCTCAAAATAAGGCTCAGGAGATTGCTGCTGAAAAGACAAAAGATATCCTTGGTTTTGATCCAAGTAATTTAGCTGGTATGCTCTGAGGAGGAAGCGGATCAGGAATCCCTCAGATTCCAGGTCTCTAAGAGGTTGATATGGTGTTGTCCGTTTTGGACTGGGAATCTTGAAGTTCTAGTCTGAGGCGGATTTTTTTTACTCTCAATGGAATATCTATATGCATAAGAGATTTTCTCTCAATGAACTTACGAGTATCAAAAATGATTTTATTCCTCATCTCTACTCCATTATCAAAAAGGAGAGGTGTCAGGGGGTAAATGATTTTTTTAATAAAGTCTGTTTTGCTCAGTGAAATGAGGCTTATTATTATAAGAGTTCGGATTGTATTTTTCATATGGCGAAGAGGGATAATGTGTTGACTTTGATTGATGAGGTAGATAAGATTGAGGTCGTGTTGCCCTTTGATAAAAAATCAGAATTGCAGACTCTGCTTATGAGGTTTATTGCAAAAAAAGAGAGACAAGTCTGACAAAAGACGATTGAGCAAATTTTGGGAGATGAGTTTAAAACTGGAAAATATGATCAGATTTTAGGGAAGCCTTATTTGGTTTACGATATTGAAACCACTGTTGCTGATGATATTAGATCTGCTAAGTTTATTATTGCGTATGCTGCGAGTCCAGAGCCGGTTGCAGAGGGGGATACGAATATGAAGTATGAATGTGTGATGATCGAGGATTTGAAGGACTTTGTAGATAAGATGCTTGCTTTTGATGGGTATATTGTAGGATTTAATCAGATTTGGTTTGATAATCCGGTTTCTCTTTGGAATGCTGGATATGGTGAGAAGGAGATTGAGATTTTGAACAATAAAAGTATCGATTTATATGTATTTTTCCAAAATCTAACCAAAAAAAGGATCTGACTTAATAAACTTTCTGAGGCGTTGATTGGATTGGAAAAGACATTGGAATCAGGAACTAAGGCTGAGGTGCTTCGGAATGAGTATCAAAAGGATCCTCAAAAAAATAAAAAAAGTCTTGAAGAATTGCAAAAATATTGTAAAAACGATGTGAGAATGACTGCAATGGTGATGCTCTATTTCCTTCATTATAAGAAGATCGCTATAGAAGGGGAGGTATTTGAATATAGCTTGGAGGAATTTGTACAAAAGTCAAATCATAAGTGAGTACAAGAATCTATGCAGGAACATTCGTTGCAAAATCAGTCGATTTTTAGTCTGTAAGGTATTTGAATATGAAATGTCCGAAATGTAGTAATATGGATTCGAAAGTAGTTGATTCTAGAATGATTGAGGAAGGAGGGGTGATTAGAAGGAGAAGGGAATGTGAAAGGTGTGGGCATAGATATACGACCTTTGAGAGGATTGGAAATGTGGAACTTGTTGTGATCAAAAAAGACTGAACAAAGGAAATGTATGATAGAGCCAAGCTCAAAAAAGCAGTAATGCTCGCATTTGCAAAGAGATCGGTTCAACCAGATGTGATTGATGCTTTGATTAGTAATTTGGAAGTGAAGCGGCAGTCTGAGGGATCTGAGGTCTTAAGTACTAAGATTTGAGAAGATATCCTTGCTTCTTTGAGGGAGATTGATCCTGTGGTATATGTTAGATTTGCTTCTGTGTATCAGTCGTTTAATAGTTTTGAGGATTTTAAACAGTTTATTGAGTAGAAAATTTTTAGAAAAAGGAGAAAAGAATTCAGATTTCTTTTCTTTTTTTGTTTTTGATTTGATTGTGGTACAATTTGTGTATGGTTGTAAGTATATTTTTATATGGAATAGTTTTTTCGGTATTGAGGACCTTGATATTCTCTTTTATATCTAGGAAATCGTTGCTAGAGATATAACAGTAAATCTTATCAATTACTTGTCAAGGATAATAGAAAATCTAGTGTCAGATTTTTTTGTTTTTTTCTTTTATTTCTATTATACTTAGAGTAAGAAATTTAGCCTTAACTATAAGACCTATGCAAGTAGTAGATAAAACAAAAATCCCTCTTATTATGATCAAGGATCTCTCCTGGGGCTATCCAGAGAGTAAAAGACAACTTTTTAAGAAATTTAATCTTCAGCTTCATAAGGGCGATTTTGTGGTTGTTACCGGGAAATCTGGAAGTGGAAAATCTACGCTTGTGAAATTTCTTATTGGTCAGATTAGACCTCATAAGAATACCGTTTTTTATAAAATGGAGGATCTAGCTGTGCTTGGGGAAAGTGAGATTCAGAGGTATAGAAGAAAAATCTGAATTATTTTTCAGGATTATCAATTGATTCAGAGTCTTTCTCCTCAGGAAAATATTATTTATCCTTTGCTTCTTGAGGAGACTCCTCTTGCCGTTATCAAAAAGAAGTATGATGCAGTTAAAGATCTTTTGGATCTTTCTACTATTGAAACCAAGGATATCAAAAAGCTTAGTTGATGAGAAAAACAGAAAGTTGCGATGGCTAGGGCGATTATTCACTCTCCAGATTTTATCATTGCTGATGAGCCTACAGGAAATCTTGACTCAGAAAGTACCTTCCAGATGGCTGATATTTTGATAAAGGCAAATCAGATTGGAAATACGATTGTTTTGGTGACTCATGATGAGGCTTTGCTTCAGTATCTTAAGTTGAATGTTCAGCTTAGAATGATTCAGCTTTAAGGTAAATTTCTTGTTGTTATTTTGATTTTTATACCTATTTTTTGGACCTAAAACGATGACTAAGACAGAGGAACTACTCGATCGTTTAATGCTGGAGATAAATCAGCTTTTGATCGCCTGATATATTAAAGAAGAAGCTATTTCTTCGCTTAAATACCTTCACCGATATAAGCTTAGAAATATAGAAAAAAATCTGAGGTCTTTTCGTGAATATCTAGTTTTTCTCAATACTCAAAATACGGAGAAGATCCGCAAGCTTTGTCCGTGAGATGAGAAGAAGCCGACAAAAGAGTTACTTTCAGATTTGTATTATTTTTTTCTCCCTGAGAAATCAATGAGTAAACAAACGGAAAAAGCTTACTTACAAAAAATCAGCAACCACAAATATGAATTGCTGACTCTTGTGCAGGGAATTAAATGAATTCTTGTGCTGAGTATTGATGAATTTTGTAATGCTTCAGCTACGAGAATGAGTATTCATCAGATGTTGATGAAGACGACAGGAGGTTCTTGTCTCTAATCATAAAGGTGGTCGAGGATAATACGAGCGGGTTGAAAATCTGAATTTTCATCTGCTTTTTTTTGTTTTGGAAGATGTTCATAGAGCCGTTTTTGGTAAAGCCCGGGAACTCTGATGCATCAATGCGATCTTGGTTGTCCGTCGCTCCATCACTGGTGGAGAAAGAATCCTCCGGTAATATGTAGTGCGTAAGGCATGGCTGCATTGTCAAATTTACGTGATCTACGGAAGATCATATCATGGCTGAGATTATAAGCTCCTGTAATAGTTTTGCGATAGGGAAGTCAAATAGAGACATGAGTTGCCATTTTTAAAATTCCATTTTCATAGTAGACAAGAGCATTTTTCCCTTCTCAAACCTTTGTGACAACGAGCATATGATCAGCCTTTTCATTTTTATACTTTTCAAATTCTGGCTTATTGATGAAATCTTCTCGAGAAGTGGGAAAATTTTCCTTTAACTCGGGATAAATCAGTGGATAGGAAAGTGTTTCGTAAAGGTCATATCTCTGGGTTGCTTGGAATTCTAGCGGACTAGGATAAAAATTCTGTTCTCTCATTATTGTTTCAGCTTGTCCATAGCCGAGAATATTCCCTAGTGTTGGACTAATCATCCTTGTCCTTCCACTTGTCGCGAAGGGCGTCGAGTTGAGATTTGCGATAGTATCAGTGTGAATTGCTTTAAGAGATTCTTCTTCAAGTGATTCTTTGTGAGTTTCTCAGTTGCTAGGAGAGGTAGTGGTTTGCTCTAACGTTTCTATGAGTTCTTGCTTTTTTTGGATAAGGTATTGAGAATTCTGATCGTTTCCTGTCGATAGGGATATTCCTAAGGCTCAGACTAGAAGTCCTTTTCTTAGTCATTGCATAGCTTCTATATATTTATATGTAAATTAAAATTTGGAAATATACTATATGTATTATACTTTTGAAGTCAATACAAAAAATCTTTTCTTCTTCTCTTGACATTATCTTCTATTTTGATATAAAAGCACCACAAGTAAAATCTTTATTTTTTGAAGATATACAGATGGAGAAGTGTATTAGGTGTCAAAGTCCTGAGGTGAAAAAAAACTGACATGGGAGAAACCACTCTCAGAGACTGTATTGTTGAAGCTGTCATTCGAGTTTTACGGTAGATGGAGTGAGGGGGACATATGCGCCTGAGTTTAAGCAATCGGTAATTGACTCTTACTGTCACCAGCAGGATACTGCACAAGAAGTCGTAAAAAAGTATGGTATCTCAACAAGGACGCTGATTAAATGGAAGAAAGAGCATCAGGAGCATTGTTCTTGCGGGGAAAAATAATCTTTAACTTATTCATATCGTGTATTTTATGGAAAAATTGAAAGAAAATCAGATTTTTTCTTTGTGTTCTCGCGCTAAGAAATTGGCTAGCTATGAACCATCAGAGGAGGTAAATGCCTTTTTTTCAGAGCTATGTGAGTTTGCTAGAGATAAAATAGATTATGAGTTAGATTTTGATTCGATTTTCGTTTCAGATGAAGTGAAAGATTTACAGCAGGTATGTGCGGTTGCGGAAGGAGAGATGGAGAAGTTTTGGTCAAAGAAGATCCAATTTTCTCACTCTCCAGAGGAAATGCTCAGAAGTTTTATCTATTATGATAACTATCAGGATTTAACCCGTTTGGAATACGCATTGCTTGCTAGTCAAAATGCTGGGGTTGGGAAGCTTTTGTTCGTGTGAAGCTGAGCGTTGCCCTTGACTGCGATTATCCTTGCCCAGAACTGGTGAGTTTGTTCTGTTTTGATAGAAAGAGATGAGGAGGCTGTTGAACTTTCTCGTGGATTGGTTCAGGCTTTGGGGCTAGAAGATAAAATTACGATTAAGAAGACAGACTTCTTGGCATATTTTGAAGATAATTTGGATTATGATGCTGTCATTCTGGCTTCTTTGCTCTTTACTTCTGGGGATACAGAAGAGTTGGTTACTCATCTTGTCAAAAATATAAAATTCAAGAATTGTTTAGTTAGAACGGTGAGAGGAATGAGGCAGCTTCTTTATAAAAAAGTTGATGAGAAGCTACTAGAAAAATATTTGAAACCTGAATTGCTCGTTGATCCTCAAAATCATATTTTGAATTCGATACTTTTATATTCTCATGTATAATTATTATGTCAGAAGTGAAACTTAATGCGCATTTACCTTTGCATGAACAGGAAAAACAAAACAATATTGTAAATAAAATTTCTGAAAATTCAGAGAACACAGGAAGTGAGGTTTTTTTGATTTTATGATTTCTTGGAGCTGGTAAAACGACTTTGCTCAAGGATTTGGCAGGATATTTGGCAAATCAGTGAGAGCAATTTAAAGTCATCGTAAATGATATTGGAAAATACAATATTGATGCTGAGAGATTGAAAGATTTTTCTCCTGTTGCTTTGACAGACTGATGTATTTGTTGTCAGGATTTAAGCTGATTGAAAAGTGCTTTGGAGGAATTGAAAGGTAGTAATGAAAAAATTCTGATTGAACCTTCTGGAATCGCTGATGGGAAAGCTATCAAGAGAGTTATTGAGGAGTTAGGAATGCAGGGAAGAGTAATTACCTTGGTGAATGCTCAATCTTTTCCAACTATGTCGAAAGCTGAAGAACAGATTGCTTCTACACAGCTTTCTTTGGCGAATGTTATTGCGCTTACGCATCTTCCTACTGATAAAGAAAAGAATCAAGAGTTAAGATCTCAGTTATCTCAGAAATATCCTCATCAGCCGGTTATTGAAGTGCCTTATACAACCAATAGTGAGGATCTTATGAAGGATGATAGTTCGTATGGAGCTATTGTAAATCTTATGAGAAATCATTCTCAGCATAGTCATGCTGAGTGCGATCACGATCATGACCATGAGCACGAACATGAACACGATCACAAACATGATCACGAGCATGATCATGACCATGAGCACCAACATAACCACGATCATGAACACAATCATCACCATCATCATGAGCATTCAAAATTTTTTACAAAGAGTATTGCCTTGTCTGAAGAGACTTCGCTTGACCAGTTGAAGGATCTTATTGATCAGCTTGGGCAAGATGCGCTTCGTGTAAAGTGAGTTATTAAATATTGATCTCAGGCTTTTGAATTTGATTATGTGAGAGGAGGTGAGTTAGAAATCTGAAATATGACGACACTTCAGCCTCATCTTAATGTTATTACTCAACATTCTTTATCTCCAGAATTGATAGCTATGATTTCTTCGGGTTCAACTTCTTCTGAAAAACTTTCTTATGTGCCAGAAAAGAAAATTTACTCTCCAATAGAGGTTTCTGCAGCGGTTTCTGTTCTTTTGAATCAATATAAGGACTATATGAATATGTATAATGAAAAACTAGCTTTAGAGGCAGAATATGCTAAAAACCAGGATTCTAAATTGGCTCAAGAGATTCAGCAGCTTGATATTGCTTTGGATAAGCTTTGAGATGATATGAAGTTTGATAATCCATTGATTTGGATTGGCTATAAGAGGCTTGCATATGCAAATAATCCTGAAAAAAAGGTAGAAACTATTTGAGAACTCAAGAGGCATTGTGAGAGAAAAACGGATATTTGCCACAAAAGATTAGATTTTTTGAATGAGCATCTCAAGTCAGACTTTTGAATTGATCTTTTTGATGAAAATCAGGTAAAAGCTGAGCAGTCTTTGGTTGATTTTATTAAGGAAAATGAAGCAATTAAAAAACTGAGTCAAGATGAGCAATTTATGACTCAGTGGCTTCAAAATGAGTATTTTCAGATTGATGGGAAAGTTGCAAAATGGCAGAATTATCAGGCTATGCACTAATACGCTTCTACAAAGATATTTTTATATCCTCTTGCTCTTAAGTTTGTGAGGAATTCCTTGACCATAAGTGGTACTCAGCAGATATAAAACTCTGTTTCTGCTGGGAAATCAATATGATCAATATTGATTCTTCCATATTCAAATCCCTCAACCTCTTCTCTAGAAATACTAATATGTGTTTCAGGAATGTTGAGGTTTTTGATTTCTTCCACATAAAAAAGATCTTTAGCATAGGAAACTGAAAAGAAAAATCGTTTTTGGGATCAGCTTTTATCCTCTTTTGCCATACGATAGCAAGGTGCTAGTCCGCTTCCTGTTGAGAGGAATACTTTAGGATTTGTAGTATCTTTGAGGAGAAAGTGTCCTTTCCCTTCTTCGATTGGGAGTTCTGAGGCTTCTGGGAGCTGTTTTAGAATTTCTGATCCCTTCCCGTTTTCAACGAGCTTGATCAAAAAAGTTAAAATGCTCACTTCGGTCTCGGTTTCTAGATTTGCCACAGAGTAGGCTCTTTTAATTGTTCCTTCGTTGGCAGGGTAGTGGATAAAAACTCGTGCTCAGGGTTGAAGTTCCATCTTCGAAGTTTGTATTTTTAGTTCTACGATATGATCGTTTAGCATTTTTTTGCTGAGAATTTTTCCGTTTAGCATTTTTTTATTTGTATGAAATAAACGAGGATAATTGTAATTTTTTTTTGATTTTTTGCAAATGTTGAGTGATGGATTATTATTTTGTAGTTTTTTATATTTGACATTTCTTCATAAATGTGTATAATATATTTTATGCGGATTTATATTTTAGTTATTAGAATAATGAATATTAATCATTCTAGGGAATCTAAGAATACAATATCAGAGGTGCAGAATATTCCATTTAGCTCAATCGCTCTTTGACCTTCGGGTGTGAGAAACAGCCCTCAGGTTACAATTGATGAGCTTAAACAGGTCTACCTTGATTCGGTTGAAGCAAATATTCGTGTGATGGGGGTGAGAAATCCTGAGTCTATACGTGTAATTTTGTATCATGCTCAGAGTATTGAGAATATTTTTAGGATTGGAAGACAATACATTAGTCAGCCTTTTCATAAGGCTGAGTGAAGTTGTGGTATTAAACTTTCTAATTCTGGTAATTTTAAGTTTGATCCGGTTATTTCTTTTGATCCCCAAGCGTTCACAGATAAGCAAAGTCTTCTTGATGTTGTTTATCATGAAGCTTCTCATTTGGTGTTTCAGTGTGATTATCTTCTTAATAAAATTGATCAAGATTCATCTGGTCTTCCAGCGATCGAGATCATTAGTAATGCAATTAATCAGTATAATGGAGATGTTAATGCTAGATTTAAAACTGAGTTTTTTGCTCGTGTTGTTTCTGCTGATTATGTTCATAAGAAAGGGGAGAACTGAAGAAGAGTTTGGGAGGCAACGGGAACCTCACCTATTCAATGACAATCTACTGAATATAATGATTCAATCCTTTATGCTAAAGAGTTTACTCATATGAAGATTCAGCTTTATAATCTTTTAGCTAGACAGTATGGAATGGATCCTAATAGGGAAAGAAATAGTCAATTGGTTCCTGCTGCAGATCAGCTCTTTCAATCGTATCTTAGAGATCTTTTGCACATTTTTATGAGGGATGATTGTACCATGGAAAGGATCAAGGATCTTATAAATCATGCTTCTAGTATCTTGTCCCGTGTTGTGCAGAATCCTCACTGAACCTATGAGAAGTTTTATGCTGATTTTTCAGCTACTATAGGGCATTGAAATAGCTGAACTTTTAGCAGATAAAAGGTAGTATGCCTTTATATTATATGTATATTATTCGTTTCTATTCACTCGTTCCCTTGTATGTTTAATTGAGGTTTCTTGAGAAAAATGCAATAAAAGAAAAAACTGAATATAAAAAAACGTTTGTTTTAGGGATAAAAATCGCTATAGATAATCAGAGTTTTTATTCTTTTGAAATGAGGTGATGGAGTATGTGATTACGGTTGGGCTGGAGATTCATTTGAAACTAGCGACAGCGACCAAGATTTTTTGTCCCTGTAAAAATGAGCAAAATCTGGATGATAATCATCCAAATACAACAGTATGTCCAGTATGTACAGGGCAACCTGGTGCTTTGCCGCAACTCAGTGAAGAAGTTGTAAAAAAGGGGCTTCTTTTAGGGAAAGCGCTCAAATGTGTGGTTCAAAATCCTTCATCATTTGATAGAAAGTCGTACTTTTATCCAGATTTGCCGATGGGATACCAGATTACGCAGTTTTATCGTCCGATCAATGTTAACGGTCAGCTTTCTTTCTTTTCTGAGACCTTTGATGAGGAGAGAACCGTAACGATTACTGATGCACATCTGGAGTGTGATACTGCTAAAGTATTGCATTATAATGGTAAAATGTTGTTAGATTTTAACCGTGCAGGAACGCCGTTAATAGAAATTGTGACAGGACCAGATTTTCAGAGCGCTGATGAGGCTGTTGCTTTTGCAAAGGAGATTCAGAGGATCGCAAAATATAATCAGATTTCTGATGCTGATATGGAGAAAGGTCAGATGAGAGTTGATGTAAATGTTTCGATTAGACCTTCACTTGATGCACCATTTGGAACGAGAGTTGAGCTCAAAAATATTAATTCGTTTTCTGCGATCAAAAGAGCGATTGAAACTGAGGTAAAAAGACAGCTTGCGTGCCGAGAAACAAATGAGCCAATCAATCAGGAGACAAGAAGACGAGATGATCTGAAAGGTATGTCCTTTACGATGAGGAGCAAGGAAGATGCACTTGATTATAGATATTTCCCAGAGCCTGATTTGCCAGAGCTTCAGCTAAAAAATGAGCTCTTGGATGAGGTGAATGCTAGTGATATCTTGCTTCCTTATGAAAAAATTAAAGAAATGAAATCTGATTTTGGTTTTCATAAGGAGTTTATCAATGTTTTGATCAATGATAAGGAAGTATTAGATTTTTTCTATGACTTGGTGAAAATGGGCTTTTGACCAAAGCTTGTAGCGAAGTGGATTGCAGGTCCGATCAGTGCCTATATGACTGCGAATGCGGTTGCGATTTCTGATTTAAAAATTGATAAGGAGCAATTAATCAGCTTTTTTAAGCTTGCAGAAGAAGGTAAATTGATAGAGAATCAGTTGAAGATTTTGATGGATGAGTTGCTCAATCAGTGAGGTGATTTGCAAGAAATTATCAAGGAGAAATGATTTGATGCACCGGCTGTTAGTGAAGATGAGATTATTGAAGTCGCGAAGGGTGTTTTAGATGCAAACCCTCAGATTGTTGAGCAGTATAAAGGTGGAAAGGTTACTGTGATTGGATTTTTTGTTGGGCAGGTGATGAAACAAACGCAATGAAAGGCCAATCCAAAGCAGATTCAGGAGATTATGACAAGATTGTTGTCGGCTTAGTTATTTTGTTCTGTTTTTAGATAGTTGTCAGACTTGAGGAAGTCTGGCAATTTTTGTGTTGAGAGATATTCTTTTCAGATGGTTTTATCTCTGAAGGTTGCAGTTGAGAGGATTTTGATATTTTCTTGTGGGATATTTTCTCAAGATGGGCAGATTTGTACTGCGGCTTGTCAGGTGTTTGAGAGAATGAAATAGCTATTGGTATTCGAGGTTGTCTCGTTCTTCCATTCTTCTAGTGTGAGAGTGTTGTTTTGATCATAGGTTGCGATTGTCTTTTTTAGGCTATTACTGTCTCATTCGATGGCGATGGTTGAAATTTTTACTTGTCCCATTTGATTTCATCATAATCATACCTTGTTTGCATAAAATGCTGGGATAATGATTGATTGTCCTCAGCTGAGTGTGATCTTATCATTAGAGCAGTTGTTCAGCGAATCTCAGAGTCAGGTAATCTTGAGATTGAGGTTAAAATCTGGACAAATTCAGTTTTCTTCTTTTTCTCTCTTACAGGTAAAGTTGTTTAGAATATTCTTTTTATCTTCTTCTCCTAGAGTATAGTTAAAGTTTGCTTTTGTAGTGTTGGTAAGGAGAAATCATACTTCAGCTCCAGCTTTTGCGAGATATGAGGCTTTTTGGTAGCTGGCGATATCTTCACTATATCTCAAAAAACCTCTCATCATCATACTGATCAAAAGTCCAATCAAGGAGCTTGCAAAGAGAACAAAAAGTGCGAGGAGGATGATATTACCTCTTGGATTAGTCAGTTGGTTTCTCATTTTTTACTGGAGAATAAATACTAGGAGTTGTTCACTGGAGTGAAACAAATGTTTGGAGTGGTAATACGACATTATTGCTTCGTTGGCTCGGTGTGTAGTGTTTGCTCGTGAGTGTAATAAAGAGCCAAAAACCTGGTTTCCCTGCTGGTGGAAGTTCTTTTATATTAGAATCTTGTTTTTCGATTTCATATATTTTCTGTAGGTCTTGGTTAGAGATGAAAGGGATAATTTTAAACTGGGCCTGGCTAATGTTGAATTTTTTGCTGTCTAGAAGTGTGATTTCCTCTTTGTTTTTTTTAAGTATGAGTTTGCAATTGGAATTTCTGATGTTTTTGAGAGTTCCTTCTTTTTCTACTGGGAGAAGTTCAAGTTGTTTTTGTTCTCGGAGCTCAGAGGCTTGGAAACAAGTTCCGGTAGTGTTTATGCTTATTCCTTGATTTTTCTCATCTTTGAGGTGGAGTTCAGAGACCATTCCCCCTGATGATTGTAGATCCGAATATCTATATTTTGAGTCGTTAATTGTCGTCGTCTGAGCGAGGTTTTCTAAGACCTGGGTCAAAACAAGGGCTTCTTTTGCGATTTCTTTTTCCTGCTGGATACGATAGGAAATTCTAGAGATAGTGGTATAGGTTTGGAGAATAATCCCAGAAAGAAGTCAGAAAAGTCAGACTACAATCAGAATTTCAACGAGAGTAAATGCTTTATTTTTCATAGGAATATGAGGAGTAAAGAAAATGGAAATCAGATTTTTATCTTTCTGAATCTCTAGGTCAGAGGAAGCTTTCTAGGACAACTTCTCCTGTGAAACTTCATCTTTTATAAATCACATGGGAAGTGACTTTTAGAAGCTTTAAGTTTTCAATCTTGAGGGGGACAAATTCAATTCGTCTAGCATAGCCTTTGTTTGGAGTCTCGGTTGTTGCTTTATAGGTATAGAGCGTAATATTTTCTTGGGGTTTAAGTTTTGTGAGTTCAAGAGCAAAAGTTTTGAAATACTCATCAAAAGTATCCGCTGTGTATTTTCAGATTGTTATTTTTTCTAGGAGGTAATAGGGATTTTTATTTTTATCGACTGAAAGTCCGATTTTGAAGGTGGTATTTCAGCCTGTTCAGAGAAATTCTTCATTTCCTCAGTCGTTATTTCCGGTCCGTGTGTAGTAGTCCCGAGGATAACCTTGTTCGAGGTTACTATCTCTATGGTGAAATGCGAGATCGATTCCTTCTTTTGCTAAAAGTGTAGCTCTTGTCTGCATATTGATGGTATCAAAGTTTTTGACGCTATTAGCCATGATCGAGAGAATCGCTAGGATTCCAACTCAGAAAATCACGATGACGATCAGAATTTCTATGAGGGTAAAAGCTTTTTTTCTCATCAGAAGAGTTGTTGTGTAAAATATAGATTATATATAGATATTGTAAGCAAAAAATCAAATATATTATTGATTGAATCAGATTTTCTCTTGATTTGTTGGTATGGTTTTATACCATTTCTTAGTAAGTTGATAGAAAAAATAGGAAAAATCTGAATAAAATGGGAGTTTACTGATTGTAATAGTTCTTATTTCTAATATATGTTGTATGATGAAGAAAATTTGTTCACTAATTGTTCTAGTACTTGTTATGGTAGCATCCTATTTCGTTGGATGTAGTGCCTCAGATGAGCAAACTATTCAAGCTCCATCTAAGCCAATGGCTGAGTACAAGGCTCAGGATGTGGTAAAGGAAACTTTGCCAATTATCCAAGCATTTGTAGATGCTCAGTATAATTATGCCTTGGGCAAAGATTCTGTTCCTCAGTGGGATCAGTATCTGGTCAATCCCGAGCCAAACCTTAAGCAGAGAATAGACCGTGCCGTCTATAACAGGAAAGGTGTCGCTGAAATGCTCTCCTATTCTGGACATTTTAAAACTACTGAATACAGTAAGATTTCATTTGAAAAGGATAGATGGGTATTAGATAATGTCCTTCTCTGGTTTGAACTTCCTCAAGGGGATCCTAAAGATCCGATAATGACACAGGGAGGAATGAATTATCAGTTTAGTGTCAAAAAAAATGCTCAAGGAGAATGGAAAATTCTCAGTTGGAGGGATGATGTAAATATTTTGCCTTATTCTTCTGCGTGGGATTATCCAGAGATAGACGGAAATGCTCCTAGAGTTGATCGATCATCCTCGGTATCTTCGAGAAATCCCTCTTGATATGATCGTTATCTTATCATTGAGAGTCCACTTTGGCACTGGAATAACCAACGATTAGGTTTTGGTGTTGAGTGGAACTTGTTTGGATTTCCTTGAAGAATATTTTAGAAATCTTATTCTTCTCTTGAAGATATTGGGTAATTTTATTTCCTTATAAAAAGATAGGGAAAATCTGCATAAAATGCGAGTTTACTGATTGTAATAGTTCTTATCTCTAATATATTTTGTATCATGATGAAAAAAGTGCGTTCGCTAGTAGTACTAGCACTCGTTATGGTAGTATCCTATTTCGTTGGATGTAGTGCCTCAGATGAGCGAACTATTCAAGCTCCATCTAAGCCAATGGCTAGGTACAGGGCTCAGGAAGTGGTAAAGGAAACTTTGCCACTTATTGATGCATTTGTAGAGGCTCAGTATAATTATGCTTTAGGCAGAGATTCTGTTCCCCAGTGGGATCAGTATCTGGTCAATCCTGACCCAAACCTTAAGCAGAGAATAGATCGTGCTGTCTATCTCAGGAAAGGAAGAGATAAGCTTCTATCTTATTCTGGACATTTTGAACTTGCAGAGTATAGTAAGATTGTATTTGAAAAGGATAGATGGGTATTAGACGATGTAGTTCTCCAATACAAGCTTCCTAAGGGAAATCCTGATCAACCTAACTTACAGGCTGGAGGTATGAACTATTCATTTAGTATCAAAAAGGATCCTAAAGGAGAGTGGAAAATTCTTGCTTGGACGGACGACAACAACATTGTTCCCGGCCCTGCATGGGATTATCAACCTTTAGATAAGATACGGGCTTCCTTTGCTCCTAAAGTGGATCGAGCATCTTCGGTATCTTCGAGAAATCCCTCTTGGTATCAGCGTTATATGATTGTTCAGAGTCCGCTTTGGCACTGGAGTAGCCAATGATTAGGTTTTGGTGTTGTGTGGAACTTATTTGGATTCCCTTGAAGAATGTTTTAGAAATCATATATTTATCTTCTAAATATGATTCTTTCTCTTTTATCTCAATCTAAAAAAAAGATGAAAAATCTGATTTTTGTTTTATTTTTAGTCTTTGGGTTTACTTTTTCATTTTCTTTTGCGCAGTTTTCTGTTAGTGATTAGAGTCCCTATGCGAGTGCAATTGCTCAGTTGGCGAATCGTAATATTGTAAAGGGGTATCCAGATGGGACTTTTAAGCCTCAGCAGGCTATTACTCGTGCTGAGTTACTAAAGATTATTCTCTTAGCGGCGAATGTTGAGCTTTTAACTGCGCAAGAGAGTTGTTTCTCTGATGTTCCAAAGGAGGAGCGGTATGCTGATGCTGTGTGTTCTGCAAAGGCGATGGGAATTGTAAAGTGATATGATGATTGAACCTTTAAGCCTAATCAGACAGTTACTTTTGTCGAGGGACTGAAGATGGCGATCGAGGGATTTAAGGTGCAGACCAGAGATGTGAAGTCAGATTTTTGGTATGCGAGGTATTTGGATTTTGTCCATCAGAACTGAATCTTCTCTCAATATGCTTATTATCCAGAGCAGAAGCTGACTCGTGAAATGATGGCGCATTTAGCGATCAAGCTTTTGGAGGGACTTTCTGGTAGCTGGAGTTATACTAGAAATGTGGAATCTCTTGGCTGTGGAAAATCTCAGCCTTGAACTCCTCCTTCTGCTGTTATGGTTAATGGAGTAGAGAGGCATTTTATCACTAGTGTGGGGAGAAGTTATTCCTCATCAAAACCCGCAAAGCTTGTATTTGCTTTTCATGGTCGCACGAGTGATAATGCGAGCCTTGGATATTATGGGATAGAGGGGGCGTCTGATGGGAATGTGATTACTGTCTATCCAGCAGGATTACCGGAAGAAGGACCTCAGAGAAACCGAAGAGATCCGTGAGATAAAGTTTCAAATCTTAGAGATTATCAGCTTTTTGATGAGATAAAAAAACTGGTTTCAGAGCAGTATTGTATTGATCCAGGAGAGGTATATGTGGTTGGACATTCACTGGGAGGTTGGTTTACGAGTATGCTTGGATGTGCTAGGGCTGAGAGTATTCGCTGAGTTGGGATTGTGGCGGGAAGCCCAATGCGTTTCCCTACCTGTTTAGCTCCAACTCCTGCGATTATTTTTCATAATCCTAGTGATAATCTTGCCTCTTTTGCCTGAGGAGAGCAAATTCGTAATCAATATCTTAAGCAAAATCAGTGTTGAGCTGATACGATAGTCTATGAAAATAGTTATGGGATGGAGTGTGTAAAGTATACAAGCTGTCTTCCTACTTCTCCTGTAGTGTTTTGCAAATATTCTGAGGGAAATCATATGTGGCCAAGTTGAGCAGAACAGTTGATGCGAAAATTTTGGAGTGAACAGTAATAAGATGATATCATGTGTATAAGGGAGAAAAAATCTGATTTTTCTCTCTTTTCTCTTGAAATGAAGGGGAATTCGGCTATAGTTTTGCTCGCATTTTACTCGTGTAGAAAAGAGAATGAACCATACAGGATGGCAGTTGAAAATTGCTGATATGCTCCAGACTAATGTTACTGATGAAATAGTAATTGAAAATCAGGATTTGGATATGATAGCAGGGCTCTCAGAAGAGGGAATCTCAGCCAAAATCAGGCTTCAATCTTTGTGAAAAGATGCTATTTTTGCTGTGATTGAGGAGCTTGAGTGTGAGATTACTGAGAGCTGTGATACTTGTGGAAGGGAATATCAGAGAGCTGTGAATGTTCAGGATTATAGCGCAAAATATGTCTTATCTGTTGATGAAGATGAGCCTGAGGAAGAGGTGCTTTTGATTGATCAGAGGAATGGAATTATTGATCTTTGAGAGTTGGTATATCATGCGATTAAAATGCAGGAGCCTTTTGTAAAGCGTTGTCCTGATTGTGAAAATAAGGAAATCTCTGATGATGATCAAGATTTGGGAGAACGGGAATAAAAATCTGATTTTTCTTTTTTGGTATCAAAAAATCCCTTATGTAAGGGATTTTTTGTATTTTGATTGGTTATTGAGTACAGAGGGACATGTTTTTAAGTTCTCTATAGATTTCAAATTTTTTGATCATTTGGTTATAAGGAGAGAGCTTGTCAAATTCTTCGGCTTGAGATGTAAGCGAGTCTTTAAGTTCTAGAAGATTTGAAAGAAGTGCAACCTTACCATCTGAACTATCAGTACTTGCTCCGATGATTTTCATCTTTTCATTTACCTTATCTAGAGCACCTTGTACTGTTAGGTCTGTAGAACTTCCGCTACCAAAGCATGCTTCCTTGAGTAGTGTTGAGATTTCTGTAGATTCTTCAGTAGAGATTCCTCTTCCATAGATGTTGAAGCTTACATTTCCTAGGTATTCACCATCATCGGCGAGTGAGAATCCTTGTGCCTTTGCTTTATCAAAGGTAAAAGACTGAATTGCAATCAATGGTGGTATTGAAGCGTAAAAATCTTTGAGGAGAGTAGCTTTATCTGCTGTTGATTCAACTCAAATAGAGTAGGCCAGTCCTGGAATAGTTCTATATTTATCTCTAAATCTAAAGTAACATGTAGCTGAAGATTCTTTTTCTCCACAGACGATACTTTGTTTGATGACTTTGTCTACGAGCGCATTATCTATGAGGAGGTTTACTTCATCAGATTTGCTCTCTAGAAAGTTGTAGAGATAATGTGCAATAATCTGATTTTTGAATGTTTTTTCATCCATAGCATCGCTTTTTTTTGCGCCATAGGTTTGAATCAGATTTTTAATTTCTTCCGCCTTTTCTTCTCTAATAGTGTCAAAGAGATGGTAGGTGAAATCATTTAAAAGTCCGATATTGTTGATGTTTGATGTGAGTGAGAGCTTGTCTACAAGTAGGAGAAAGGCTCTTTTTGAATTTGATTTGAATGAGATGGAGATTGGGATATTGAAAAATCAATTTCCCCCTTCTTTGATCTCTCAGATTTGCATATTTACGACTTCATTGGTTCCGATGTCCTTACCACTTTCTCTAATGATGCTACTCCATTGAGAAAGGAGAGAGATATCTTGGTATGGATTTTTTTGGAGATATTTTTTACCAAGAATACTGAGGTCAATTTGTTGAGTATATGGATCCTTCCAAATATTGAGTGATGGAAGGAGAAAGTTTCTCAAAAAGTCTGAATATACACTTTTTTTGAAGTTGAGTTCAGCTTCAACTCTCTCTTTTGTAGTTTTTGTAGTAGTGTAGAGCTCGAGCATTTCATTGAAGTTGGTTGGAAGTTCATCTTTAAGATCAGCCATAAGCTCATCATTTTTGAAGGTATTGAGCTGATAGTTTTTGAGTTGTTCGAGTTGAGTGAGTCTTTGATTGAGTGCGTGGTTTCTATAAAATGCTAATCCGATAAAGATTAGCGTCGTCAGTAAAAGTACTCCGAAGATTCCAAGCATAATAAGATAGCTTTCTTTCTTCACTCAAAAGGCGAGTATTTCTCAGTTTTTTCACTTTTTTTTACCGCTTAGATTGAGCCAGAGGTTTTTTGCCCATTCGATTATAGCTTTCATGTCAAATGCTCATTTTGTGCTTCAAATATTGAATTCCATTGTAAATATGTAGATATAAAGCTGATTTTTGTTTTAGATTATTATTGATTTTCTAGAGTAACATTGTCTCCTGATTCTGCTTCAGGATCTGTTAGGAATCCTCAAATTTCATTTTTATTTGTTTCCTCCGAGTTTGCTTGTTCTGATAGAGGCGTATTATTTGTTGGTAATTGGTTTTCTCTTTCTGCTGTAGGCATAAGATTTGATTGATACTTATCTACGTAGTCAAAGATTTCTCTTTCAGTATTTTTTTGGATTGGAAGAGTGAATGTTTTGACTGAATTGTTTACCATATATTTTGAACCTCAGATTGTGATAGGTTTTGAAGTTACTCTGATATCCTTTGCATCAATCGCTTTTCCGACGATGAAGGTACTTTGCTTGAGGAGTTGGATGAGCTCTGAAACGATGAAGATGTGTGGACTCTTGATACCTTGTTTGAGGAGTACATATTCATCTTCTTTCAAGGTATTTACCTCAACAGTAAATGCGATGCTGTTACTCTTTCCATCAAAGCTATTGAAGGTGATTGAGAAGCTTGGTACATTGCTGTATTCTAGTTTTTTATCAATATGTTCCATAAGTTTCTTGAAAAAACTAGTATTAAACGGCTTTTCTCCAGTTGATTTTTCTCTGAGTTGATAATACTTATCAAAGTCTCAGATAATGTTACATTGCACTGGTTCGTATGGATTATTATAACAATAGTTAAGATAATTCTGAATATCGTTTTCACCTCTTTCAATAAGTTCATTCAGGATTTTTTTGATTTCTGATTGTTGGTATCCGAAGTCACTTACCATTGATGAGAGGAAGGTATCCATTAGAGAGAAAACCTTGATTGCACTTGAGAATTTTACTACTTCAAGTGAGAGAAGACTTCTTTGGATTGATCCAACCGCGTTATCTTGTTTGAGGATTCATACAAGTTCTTCTGGGAAAAATCAATCTTTATTGAGAGCATTGGTATCTTGCTGGATCTTTCACTTGAGATCAAGAATGCTTGTTCCAATCTTGTTGGCAACGGATTGAAGAATATCTCTTTTCTGGACGTAATTTAGAGAGAGGTCTTTGATGATTTTAGTGATTTTTTCTTTTGCTCATTCATCAACGTTTAGATTTTCGTATTTTTGGAGATCAAAAAGTCCGAGTGTTTGTCAGTATTCGTCATAGTTTTGGGATGTTTTTTCTGTGATGGTTGAAAGATGAGAAATATCTGCTTGAGATTTTTCTCCTAAATACTGCCAAAATGCGAATGAAGCAAATCCCAAGAGTCCCAATATAATTGATCCTACGAGCAAAAGCAAAAATTTTTGATTGTAAGACACAATTTTTGTCGGGTGAACTCCATGGGCTCCAAGTCCTGCGATATTATCATTTAGCAGGTCAAGAGTTGTGCTCACTCCAGCTGCAGCAATGTGCATATTGCTATCATCTTCAGGATCAGCTTTTTTTTCTACTAGTTTCTCCTCACTTTTGAGTTCTGGAGCTTTGTCAGTAGCAAGTTGATCTTGAAGAGATTGCTGAGGTTTAGACTGAGGAGCTGGCACTGTTGGAATAGCTTCTCAGGCTTGAGCTTGCTTTACTCCTGCATCAGTTGGAACTGGGATCTCTTGCGGTGAATTTTTTGCGGCTTTTTCGAGCTGTGATGCCAGAGATTCCTCTAAAAGTGGATTTGTGCTATCTTCTGCAATTGCCATAAATGATGAGCATTAAGGTATAAAAATGTTCTCTTAAGTATAGTTGATTTTTTTTAAAAGTCAAAAAAGTCAGATTTTTTTTGTTTTAGAAGTTTGCTTTTTTGCTTGAAATTTTCAGTTGCATTTAGCTGTCAAAATTTTATACTTGAGTGCAAAAATGCGGAATTTTTTCGCTGAAATCAGAATTTTATGATCTTAAATATATATAAATAATGCCACTACGAGGAGCAATCGTTTCGGCGGCTATTTCTTTAGCGATTGGAGGAGCTGCTGGTTTTTATGGATATAAAAAATCGCTTACAGAAAAACAGCTTCGCTACAAAAAAAAGATGGAAAGAGTAAAAGAAATCGAAGAGGAAATGCTTGATGAAGCAAAGAAGAAGGCTGAAGTTATTCTTGAACAAGCTGAGGTTAAGGCTCAAAAGATTGAGGATCAGAGGCTTGCTAAGATGGAAGAGATTCAAAATAGGCTCTTATTGAGAGAAGAAAAGATGGATCAAAAGCTAGAAAAGCTTGAGGAAGAAAAAATGAAAATCGTGGAGAAACAAAGAGAAGCTGATCAGTTGATTGATCAGCAAAAGATGAAACTCTCTGAAATTGCTGGAATTAAGCCAGAGGAAGCTAAACAGCAAATTATGGAAAGGATTGAGGCTGAACATCAGGAGGAGTTGATTAGATATATTGAGAAATTTAAGACAATTAAAGCTGAGGAAGCTAGTAAAGAAGCGGCGATTATTATTTCTCAGGCTTTGCCTAAGGTTGCTGCTGATACCGTGAGCGAATTTACCTCAAAGATGATTGACTTGCCAAGTGAGGAATTTAAGGGAAAGTTAATTGGAAGAGAGGGAAGGAATATTTCGCTCTTTGAAAAATTGGCTGGAGTTGAATTATTAATTGATGATACGCCTCTTTCAGTCAGAATTTCATCTTTTGACTGTGAAAAGAGATTTGTTGCCGCAAAAACCCTTGAACTTTTGATCAAAGATGGAAGGATTAATCCTTTTTATATTGAAAAGGTTTTTAATCAGGTGACTGCTGACCTGCAGACTACTTTGATGGAAAAAGGAAAGGAGGCATTGACTGTTTTGAATATCCCTATGATGAAACCTGAAGTAGTAAGAGCTATTGGTCAGTTTTTTCTAAGGTATAGTTATGGACAAAATTTGTGGATTCATTCTCTAGAGGTGGCAAAAACTTCAGAGATGATTGCTATTGAGCTTGGTCTAGATCCTGCTTTGGCGAAAAAAGCTGGTTTGCTTCATGATGTTGGAAAAGTATTGGCTGGGGCTGGGGAATCGCATACGAAAGTTTGAGCAGATATGTTGCGTAAATGGTGAATGGATCCTGTGATTGTTAATGCTGCAGAATCTCATCACTATGATGTAGAGATGACACATCCAATCTCATGGATTGTGGCCGCTGCAGATGCGATGTCGGCTTCTAGACCCGGAGCTAGATTTGATACCAAGGAGTTCTTTATTGAAAAGATGGGAGAGCTTGAGAAGTTGATTCGTGAGGTTGAAGGTGTTGAGAAAGTGCATATTATGCAGGCGGGAAGAGAAATTATGGTCTTTGTAAACCCAAAGATGATCTCAGATTTGCAGGTTGAGGGATTGCTCCAAACTGTTGGAAAGAAGATTGAGGAACAGCTTGACTATCCAGGAATTATTAGACTTACAGCATTAAGAGAAACAAAACTCATACAATATCTAAGATAAGTTGTTTATATCTTTTTTGATTTGCATGTATCCATTTATTGAGGTATTTGGGACAAAGATGTATATGACAGGTGTGGGAATCGTTCTCTCCTGTATTGTCTTTCTGGTGACAACCTATTATCTTTGTAAAAAATACAATCAGGATTTTATTAAGCTTTTCAACTGGTTGCCGTGGCTTATTATCCCAGCTTATGTTCTCGGGCTTTATGTGTCTGCGGTACTAGATGGAGGTTCACTTATTCCTTCTTCACTAAAGTTTTTGAGTCCGTATGGATATCGCTTTAGTATGATAGGAGTGCTGGTTTCTATAGCGTTTTCTATGGTTTTATTTTTGAAGAACTTTAGGAGGAGTGAGACGAAAAAAGTCTGGATTGATATTTTTTTCTTTGGATTTGTAAATGCTTTGACAGTTTTAGGGATTTTCCTTTTGCTGTGAGATAATTTTATAGGAAAGGAGTATTCAGGTTTTTTGCATGTGACTGCACTGAGACCTGAGAGTGCACTTGTAAAATTTGAAGGAGTGTATCCTATTGGGCTTTTTCTCTCAGTTTGAGCTGTAATTGTAAATGTAATTGTAAGTATATGGAAATTTGTGACTAAGAAGGTTGGATATTGAATTGTTGGCTTTATTCTGCTTTTTCTTCTCTTTTTAGGGCTTTTGCCGTTTTGGAACTATCCTGCACATGGAGTTGTGGCCATGGGGAAGTTTACATTTGATATTAACTATTTTGTGTTGCTATCTTTGATTCTGTATTTTGGGCTTATTCGAAGAAAACTGAGAAAACCGTATTAACATTTTATTTGGGTTTGATGTGAACTGTAGCTGATGAAGTTCTATTTTGCCAAGACTGAGAGCTTATATAAAATATTCAAAACTCTTGAAAGAATCCCACCTCAAAAGGCTGCTGAGATCTTTATTGATCCCGAGCACTCTTTTTTTGAAAATCAGCGATGGGGAAAGGAGGCATTGAATATTATCAAGAATAGAAATCTGAATATTACTTTTTTGGCAGAAAAGCCTTCGAGTAGAACTTATTTTCAGCAGATCGGAGCACAGGTTCAATATAAGGAAGAAAGACTTATTCTGAAGGTACTAAGGACGATTTCTCTTTTTTTGTTTGATATTAAAAAGTTTCATCTTCATACCTATAATAAGCAAAAATATCTGTTTTATATGGTATTTTTCTTTGAAATTTTAGCGGGGCTTGGTATTGTCTGGTTTTTGTTTTTGTTGATCTTACCAAGTGCAAGCATTACCTTAAAGGTTTCTCAGCAGACTGAAAATATTATTTATAATTTTCGTTATTATCCTGCGAGTGAACAACAGTATTTAGGAGCTATCAAACAGCTAAGTATTCCTTATTATACTGGGAAGGTAGATTATGAGTATACGCTGTCTATTAGTACGGAAAATATCAAGCATATTATTAACCCTTCTGCTGGTAATGTAAAAATCTACAATAAAACGCCAAATGAACTTAAACTTGTATCTAATACTAGATTTGTAACTGCTGACGGACTGGTATTTCTAACGAGAGAACCAATAACGATTCCCGCAGCGATTAATGGTAGCACCTCGGAAGTTAAAGTGAAGCTTTATGCGGCTGAGTATGATGAATCTGAAAATATCATTTGAGTAAGAGGGAATATCCCAGCAAAAACGCAGTTAACAATTAGGAATGTTAAGGATAGCTATTATCTCAAGCAGATCCGAGCTGAGACAATGGAAAACTTTACTGGGGGATCTATGAAATCACTTGGTATGGTCTCGGAAAAGGATCGTGAGCTTTTAGCAAAGAAGATAAAAGATGCTGTCTATAAAGATAAACTTAATATTGTAACGAGGCAGTTTTCTCAGAAAAATGCAATGGTGCTGCTCTTTGATCCGTTGATCAAAACAAAGTTTAATGCACTTACAATAGATTGAAATATTTGAGATAAGACAACCTCTCTCAGAGGAATGGCTCAGGTTTCTTTTGATTTTTTGTATCTCAAATGGGATGATGTGGTCAGTGCTTTTAGCACCTATGTTAAGCAGAGGCAATCGGATAGTATTCAGCTTATTAGTCTCGATCCCAATACTTTTTGATTTGTAGGAGATCTTGGTCGAGTGATTCAGAATAAGGTTTTTATGTTGCCGACCAAAATTACAATTTTGCAAGGATATGATTTTTCTAGGGATACAAAGGGGATTTTAAGTCAGATTAAGACAAATGTGGTTGGTAAGAGTATTGAGGAAGCAAGAAAAGAAATTCTGACGTATCCAGAGATTTCTAGTGTAAAAATTGATCTTGGACTCTTGTGAGGTCAGATGTTGCCTGATATTCGTTCGAGGATTAAGCTTGATGTTGAACTTTAAAAAAGTATGAGAAAAACTCCTGTAAAAAACAGGAGTTTTTTGAGAGTTTTTCTCTCTTAGCTTGCCCACTGTGATCCGATAACTCCATGGGAGAGATCGTTTCTTCTGATCTTATTAAGGACAAAGTCCTCAATAGTTTCTCCTTCTCTGAGGGGGCGGATATCGACTACTGATTTTGCCATGATAGATGGTATTTCGATTATTCGTCTTTCTCCGTTTACCTCTCTGTAAATTATGAGACTAAATTCGTAATAATTCCCATATTTTTTTTGAAGTTGTTCCTCAGAAAGTCTGGGATCTCTGAATTGAGATTCGTAAAAATCGAGTTTCCCTTCATTGATATCCCATGAGCAGGACTTGATACAGAGGTCTCTCGTGTAGAGAAAATCCTCTTCCATTTTTTGTAGATCCTCGAGGAGTTTTCTTTTAGAAGTTTGGATTTTCTCCTTTAGTTTTTCCTCGTATAGTCTTTTGGCATGCATGAGTTCAGCGGCAGCTTCATCCATAGCATTTCGAGAGACTCCCTTCTTATACTTTTTTTCAAGGTTTTCGAAGTTCTTACATTCTCTATCGTAGACTTCTTGGAGCTTTGCTATGACTCCTAGCTCTGACTTTTTGAATGCTTCGATCTCCCTCTGTTGTGCCTTTTTTCGGCTAAGGATCTTTTGGTTGTGTAGCTCTTCAACTTGTCCATAGAATTTAAGGTCAAGTGGGGCAGTTTGGAACTTGTGTACAAGTTCGGTTTTTGTTAACTCTTTTGTAGAGTTCTTGATTGCGTCTTTTTCTTTTTTCATGACGACTCGTTTTTTTGTTTATGATTCAGTGAATCCTTACAGATTTGTTTTTTCTGTAGGGGGTGTATACTATATTTTTTCCTATTTGATGTCAAGTTGAAATTTTGTATTTTTTTGATGTGCAAAATAGGAGAATGGAGAAAAGAAAAAAAGAAAGAATCCAGATTTTTTGTTTTTCAAAAAAAGATAGCCTAGATAGCTATCTGATTTTGTTTCGATTGATTTATGCTTTTTTTCACTGGTTTGCAACTGCCTGCATAAGCGCTGCAATTTCTTCAGGATCCCCAAGAAAATAGTCTTTAATAAGGTTCATCTCATCATCAAACTCAAATACATAGGGTACAGCAGTTGGAAGATTGAATTTAAGGATTTCTTCCTCAGAAAGGTTCTTGAGGACTTTGATTACTCCTCTCAGGCTATTCCCATGTGCAGCAACGAGGATTTCTCATTCCTGTTTGAGGGTTGGGAGGATAGTTTCCTCTAGATAAGGGAGTGTGCGGGCAATGCAGTCCTTGAGTGATTCAGTAAGTGGAAGATCCGCTGGATTGATGAGGGCATAGCGAGGATCTAGTAGTGGTGAACGAGGATCCTGTGGATCAAGTGGATCTGTTGCGATATCATAGCTTCTTCTCCAGAGAAGTACTTGTTCTTCTCAGTATTTTTCTGCTGTTTCGGCTTTATTGAGTCCTTGGAGGGTTCCGTAATGCTTTTCATTGAGTCTTCGGTTCTTTTCAACTGGGATTCGGTCAAGGTCCATTTGATCAAGGACAGTATTCAGCGTTTTTACAGCTCTTTTTAGATATGAGGTGAATGCTTTTTTGAAAAAGAAACCTTCTTTTTTTAGTGTTTGACCTGCTTTTATCGCTTCTTGCTGTCCTTTTTCAGTGAGGTCAACGTCTGTCCATCCAGTAAATCTATTTTCTTGATTTCGAGTGCTTTCTCCGTGGCGGATCAAAACGAGTCTTTTCATATTTTCTATTGTGTTAGTTGCTAAAACTTTGAAAAAGTATAGGAAAAAGCTTTTTGAGTTCAAGAGTTTATCAAAAAACTCTCTTGCAATTTCTCTTAAAAATCCTAGACTAAGGGCAGTTTATTCAAATATCAAGATGAAAAAAATCTGATTAGAAGTGGCTCGTCCTTCGCAATCTTCTTCTCGTCGTTTATGGGTACTTCGTTGAATATTTGGAGTATTGGTTTTTTTCGCATTTGTATTTTTTTCTCTTTATGCAAGGTTGACTTGATGGTTTCTTTCTCCCAATAAAATTGATATTTTTAATGATTTGGATCAGATTTCTTTTTATTTTTGGGTCATTGATCCTGAAATCTCAAGGCAGTTATTGACCTTGGATGATGTGGTAAAGTCCTATCTGAGCGGAGAAAATGTTCTAAAAAGTAAGGAAGAAGAGCTTCTTCAGCTCTGGCAGTATGCAAGGTCTCAGAAAACCTATCTTTCCAAGATGGGATTCTCCAATTATGAGAGAATATTTCAAATGCTTGATGATGCTTGGCCTTTGAGAGAGGAGATTTTTCAGCTCTTAGGAAGGGATAAAAACTATAATTATCTGATTCCGCTTCAAAATAGTAATGAGGCTCGTCCAAATTGAGGTTTTTTTGGGTCTTTTGCTTTTGTGAGTCTTTCTGGTGGACATATTGAGGATTTGCAAGTAGTGGATTCGTATTTGCCAGACTATATCTCTCCAAACTCTCGCGTGAATTTGCCAGGTTGGATAGTAGATATTCTCTGATCAAGGGCAGTTTGATTTATTGCTGGGAATAAGTTTGGATTTACAGATAAAGATGGCCAAAATCTGAAGTTGTTGTATGAAAAAATCTTTCATACTGATTTTGACCCAGAGAAAAAGGTCAGACTTTTTAAGCCTGATGAGCGAAATAAGCTCTTTAAAAAGGATATTAAGGGGGTAGTGTTTTTGGATTCAGAGTTAATTACTTATCTGTTGCCATCATTCCGTCAGAAGGCATGGGAGTGGCAGTTTGTAAATGCGAATATTGATCTGATTAGGGGAGCTGTGTTGAGCAATAAAAAGGATCTGTATATCAAAGATCTTAACTCCTATCTCAAACAGAATGCACTTCGTATGGCTTCAGCAGCGATCAATACTGTGCAGGAGCTTTTGCATAAGGGATATGTTAATGTGTATCTCTCAAATGTTTCAGCACAGATGTGGGGATTTTTGCAGGCATATGATTTGACGACAGTATATCAGCCAGATATGCTCTATCTCTGGAATATCAATACGGCATTTAATAAATCAGATGGTTTTTTAAAAAAGCAGGTCGAGATTCAGGATTTGAACGGAGTGGTAATTGCCTCTTCAGATCAAAAGAAGTTTTCTATCAAAAATATTGCCTCTGGAGAATATAAGCTTGTGATTACCTATACTTTTGATCTTCCAAAGAGTTATCAGGATGAGATGTTAGCTTTGCAGGAGAAGTATCATATTAAGATGACCGATAGGGAGAGATATATTTTATCGTTGCAGGATTTTTCTGCGGATCCGAGCATGCCTCGTCACTGGCGAGAAACAAGGGAGATGATCTATTTCCCTCCAGAGTGGAAGATTTGAACTATACGTGGAGATTTTCGTGAATACGCTAGTTTTAATGCTGATTTCACTCATGGAGTGACGTATTTGACTCAGATTACTCAAAATCCTCATACTAATAGGGTAGAAATTCAGATTTCTGTTCCTTAATTTATATTTTTTGTGAGAAAGATGCTTAGATTGATTCAGGGGTATTATCACTTTCTCATGCTGGGAAAGTTTATGGAGCAGCTCATGTTGACCAATGATTTGTCTGATTTGGCGATGGATTATCCACTTAGAACAGGGAAAACTACCTCATTTATGCTCAAGGAACGTATGCTTAAGAGGCTCTTTACTTCTTTTTATGGGCATCAGGAGCAGAGGAATGTTTATGGCTATTTGACTGAGATTAGCGCGTTTAGGGGAATTTTCTCGGTGATGAGGGAAATGATCGAAAATGATGCGAATTTTCGTGAATATCTCAAGGATTTGCTCCAAGATCAGTATTTCCCATTTGAGCAGTTAATCAGGTTTTTGAGGAATGTACTGAATCATACTACTACCTCAAGTCTTAAGCTTAAACTTGAAGATTATGAGGTACAGAGGGATTTTATTCTCTCTCCTAAGGTGCAAAGAGTTCAAAAGCTGAATGGTTCGGCAAAGATAACCTTGGATTTTCATTATTCAGAGTATGTTGCTCAGCGAAAGGGGAGTTTAGAATACTGAATTCAGCTTTCTATTGATTTTAAAAAATTAAAGCCTGATCTTCAGCTCGAGAAATTGGTGAGTTGGCATCAGTTATATTTACTTTCTGAGTTATGTTTTAATATTGCTCAGCTCGCAGATCAGCACTTTAAGCCTAAAAAACAAAAAACTAGAACCAAAAAGTCCTAGTTTCAGTCAGTTTTTTTGCTTTTTTTTATGTTTCTTATTTTTCTTCTCGCTGAGCTTGAGTGGAGTCTAGAAGTGGGTTGTATACTGAAAAGAGGAGCGAGATAACATCCTTGGTATTGAGCTGAGTAGTACGAATACCGAGTCCTGCAAGTCCTTCTTGGATGAGGGCTATTCTGGTATTGAGCATTTTTTGTCCTTTGACAAAGTTTCTATATCTTGAAACGATAGTTTCTACATCATCCTTTGCATTGAGGGTATCCATGAATTTGCTTCGCCATGGTTTTTTGATTTGATCAGTGTCCTGCTCATTGACATAGTAAGGGACAACCACATAAAATTCTTTTACGAAGATGAGCCCTTGTTTCATATTGATATCTTCCAAAAAGCTGAGATAAGATTGGCCTTGTTGTTTGAGGGCTCAGGGATCTAGCTGGTCAATATTTCTTGAAACATACTGGAGATATTCTCTGAGGTCTAGATAGGTGTTTCTGACTAGAAATTGTAGAGGAAATTCAAGTCCATTAAGAAATCTCTTGTATTGTTCTAGGATGGTTTGGATTTCATCAAAGTTTTTGAGGTCAAGATTGATACCATCAGCCCTAAGAATTGCTCTGATCCCTCCGTCTTTGAGAATGCAGTAACCATCTTTGATTTCAGAAATAGGAAGCATTGTCTCAGTATTAAACTGAGATTCTTGTTTCCCTTTTTGGATTTGTTTATTTTGAAGGTTGTCAAAGAGCATACCTATGTATTAAACAAGAAGTAAAAAGTCAGATTTTTTTGTTTTTTTATGGACGGGATTGAGTTGTTGGTGAATCTTTTTGAGCTGGGTTTTCATAGATCCAGAATAGTGCTGAGACAATAAGCCATGAGAGTGACATTGCAATGATAGCAATGACGATTCCTTTGAGGGTAGATTTGACTTTGTCTCGCCCTTTTTCTCCATCACCAATGAGCATCATATAGAATCCGTATAATAGTAGTAGAAATGCGACAAAGCTCACAAATGCAAGTGCGTAAGAAATAATAAATTTGATGTAAGCAAATGCTTTTTGAGGCCCCTTGTATTTATTTATGATATCAAGGTTGAAGGCTTCAGTCATTAGTCTTATGAGAAGATTATTATTCTTTTTTACTGCATCGGTTGTGATGAGCTTCCCATAGTTTGTGTCGATTTCGTTTCCTATATAGGAGCTTCTCCCATTATCATCGCTATAATAGAATTCATTCCCAGGGGTAGTATTTGAGGCATGAGTTCCCCAGCTTAGAAGTATACTTCAGGCTCCTAGGCAGATAAGGAGGAGTTTCCAACTAGATTTCATTCTCTGTTTTGTTTAATGAGGTAAAGTCAGCTTTTTGATTATATGTTTTTTGTGATTACATCAATGATCCAGAATATCATACTGATGATGAGCCATGATATCGCTATTCCTCAGATGGCTTTTGCGATCTTGAGGAGTGAAGCCTTTCCCGCTCAGAATTTCTTGTCATCTCCTGCTGCGGTAGCCATCTGAACTCCAGCGACAATGAGGATTATTAGGGAGATTAGTGAAATGAGTCCGAGTGCATAATTTATGAGTCTCCAGACGAGCTTGAAAGTCTTTTTTTCGGCATCCTTCTGGGTTTTGATTTGATCATTGCTATCGATCAGATTTTTGATTTTTTGATTGTCTGCATGGATTGCACTATAGGCTCACTCTCTTAGAGCATTCTCTTTTCAGATATCATTGATGATTTTCTTTTGATCAGTCGTGAAGATATCAAACTTGGGGTTAGCAATGCTATCGTTTGCCGATGAGATTGCCCCAGCTGAAATGAAAAGAAGTAAAATACTGATTTGAAAAAGTCTTTTGAGCATTATGTTTTGTTTGATAGAATAAACTCACTCTAAGTATAGTCATAAAGTGTTTTTTTGCAAATTTTTGAGGGGATTTTGTGATTGTTAATGCTTTCTCGGTCTTGCTGTTTTGTGAATATCTCTTTGCTGATGGTCGTAATGATATTTGGTCATCGCGAGGCTCACGAATGTGAGCCGTGGCGATCCAGATATGGAGTGAACAGGTCTGACTTCTCTCTGGATTGCGAAGCAACCGCTTTGCGGACGCTCACAATGACTATTTTTCGGTTATCGTAAGTATGGCTAAAAGTGCTTCCAGTGATGGAAAAACGGTTAATGTTCTACATTGGTAAAATTAACCGAAAAAAGACTAGAGATTTCTCTAGTCTTTTTTACCTAATGCATTATTTATGGATTCGCCTTCAATTTGCTGGAGGGGTTCCATAGTTTATTCGAACTTTTATTACTTGAGGGTGTTCTGTTTCTCGGAAAATGAGAGGGTAATATATATATGGTTGATAGCTTCACCACTTTAGTTCTTGTTCTCTTTTACAATTAGGCAATGGAACCCATCAAGCATCTACAATATCATCATTCTGATAGGCATTTTCGGCGTCAAATCGGCAAATATCAACAGATTGATGTATTCAATAAATAGGAGCGGTTCATTCTACATTAAAATAGGATTGTCCCTCATAATATGTCATTAGAGGTAAATTTCCTCCACTAATAACATATTTTGTCTTTTCTTCCCAGTTCCTGAGTTCGTCTCCAGTGAGTTTATTTCTTATCATTTCCTCTCTATTTTTGACGAGGATTTTCATAAAGTTTCTCCAATCCCTCAGGCGATAGACTTCTTGATAGACCTTTCTATATTCTTCTCCAACCTTTGTGAGAATAGCATCTCCAGTAAATTCAGGTATTGAGTAGAAGCCTATAAGATTACTAACCAAATGCTTGTCTTTTAGCCAAGGATTTTGAGAATGTCGTCAGAGAGCTTCTGAGGGAATAGCAATATTTCCTGACTGCACCCAGTTTCGTTCTTTGAGAGCCTGTTCGTTATGCTTGTCTTTCTCTAGTGGAAATCTAAAGGTGAAATCATACTTTGGTATGTTAACTTCATACTCATCTCCTGTTTCTGTACAAGTAGTTACTCAGATTCATCAACAAGGTCACATATCAAAGACGACTTCTCCTAGCTTCTTAAGCTGGACATCTCCTGTATTGAGAGCGACTTCAAGCTTGGTCGGGAGGAACTCAGACCTTAGCTTTGGGTAGTTGGCTAGTCGCTCCTGACAAGCAGTTTTTACCTCTGCCTTCTCGGCTGACTCAGCACAACTAGTGAACATTTTCTTTAGATTTTCTAGAGTTTCTGGGACATAGAGATTTTGATTGACGATTTCTCTACTCAGTGTTGTGAACTTCTCGGTTAAATTCTCAGTCTTGTCTGCTGATATTGAGAGCGAGAAGATACCGATACTTGTCAAAGCGATGGTTCAAAAAATGAGAAGCTTTTTTTTCATCTTTTTTCTCTCATATGAAATAAAACAAGTATAATCAAAAGATACTAAGTTTAGAAAGTAAATCAAGAGAAAGTATTTATTGATAAAAAGAAGAGGTGTTCAGATTTCTCTTTCTTGTCCTTTCTTTCTCTGGAGAAGAAAACTGATTTTCTTTGATAAAGTCAGTTTTCCCTTTTTTCCCTTTCAAAAAAACTAAATCAGACTTGCATTTTTACTCAAAAACTATAAAACGGAGGCGACTTTTATTAGCCCATAGATCGGGTAGATGAATCTGGAAAAACTCTTTTGAAGCAAAACTAAGGTCGAATGGTGGAACATATCGTGCAGAGGGTATTATTATTTGGGAATCAAGGGATGGAAAAGCTGTTGTGACAAATACAAATTTTATTCCAGCTCAGCAGTTCGGTAATAATGCTTTCTATTGAATTCCTTATACTGAATTCTTCTGAAAAGCTACTGATCTATCTAATTATGGTGTTGCAAATGTAGCCTATATGGATGCATTTCCTGGTAGCTTATAGGTGGTTTGGTAACTGTCTAGAACTCAAAATAAGAGAGAGAATCCCCCTCTCTTATCTTCGTTATTTTATTTTACTATGAGATAAAAAATGAAAAAGTTATATTTTTTATTTGCTTTGCTATTTTTATTTTCTATTTTTTCTTCAATTTATGCTATGCAAGAGCAAAACTTGAGGTCACTTGTTGAGAAAGTATTAGAAAAGCAGACGCAAACAAAAACAGGTAAAGAGGTTTTGGCGGAAGTTAAATCATTATTTCTTGCTTGCGAGCAATCTCAAATGCATAAAAATATACAAGAAAAGTGTTCGGCTTTTTTGAGAGAGGATTTCCCTAATCTTGAGGACAAACGAAAAGAGGTTAAGGCTGGTTGATATGCTGTTACTGAAATTTGAAAACTATCTTTTCAGGAGCGTGTGAATCGTATTTTAGGAGAAAATGCACTTCCAGTAAAACAATTAAGATTAGAGACTTCTAATCTCTCCACGACTGATGGATATCAGTATTGAATCTTTTCTATTCCTAGATTTGATAATCTTTCACTTCTGATGCCATCTTCTCAGCCTCTGCCAGGTATTAAATTTCAGAAGTTTGCTCTTTTAGAGAATTCTCCCTCTACTTTGATTGTTCAAAATTCAATAGATGCGATAGGTAATGTTCAAACCATTAGAATACGCCAATCTCAACTCAAGAGTGGGAGGACCTTTGAGCAATTTGTTACAGAGCTACACTCTTGAGCTGTTTTGACCGATCCTTATTTTCATATTGATGATAATTGAAATTATTATACCTATTCAAGATATTGGGGACTCAGTGTAGCAGAATATATCAATCCTCATTTCACTGCACAATATACTTGAGACACTAGTGCTATGCGTTCTTTCCCTCGAGGCTTTTGAAAAGGAATTCAAGAGTTACTAGCAAAGAAAGAAGTGAAAATCTGAGCTTTTGAGAATTGTCTTTTGCTCCAATTTAAGAAGCAGACTGATAAGTATTATTCGATTTGTACAAATAGACCTGAACTTATGTATGGGCTTTTCTCTGTAATAGATATTGATAGTTTTTAGTTACAATTTAAAAAAAGAGGTGTTCAGATATCTCTTTCTTGTCCTTTCTTTTTCTAGAGAAGAAAACTGATTTCCCTTGATGAAGTCAGTTTTTTCTTTTTCCCCTTTCAAAAAAACTAAAATCAGACTTGCATTTTTACTCAAAAACTATAAAACGGAGGCGACTTTTATTAGCCCATAGATCGGGTAGATGAATTTGGAAAAACTCTTTTGAAGCAAAACCAAGGTCGACATACTCAAATATCTGATTTTTAGGAGACAATGAGTATCTATGAGAGCATTAGAGACGGATCTCTGATGGACTTTCCCGGCGATTAAAAAACAGGTTGATGTTTTGGAGGAGGCTCAGTTGATTAGTATCCTTAAGGAGTCTACTGGACGGTCAATTAGTTTAAGAAGCGAATTTTGATCTCTACTTAAAGAGTTATTTTTTTTGGCATTAAAACAGCAGTTGATTGATAAGTTCCAAGAGCAGGGAGAACGAATTTTGCAGTATTTTTGGGGAGATAAGTTTGGAAAGCCAATTGGAATGGATATTATCCTGATTTATGATGAGGAGAAAAAATGAAATATTGATGCCTTGAAAACTGCGATTAGTGAGATCTTTAGAGAGTATCGAATAGAGTCAGTCTCAGTTGTATTTATGGGGGCTGATGAACGAGAGAAGAGGTATAGATTAGCAGATAGGTTTGTACTTCAGGTAATGAGGCATTATAATACGCATTAGAAAAAACAAAAAACTTTTTTACATATCACAAGCTTGTATCTAGGATGAATTATGAACAGCTACTTGATGAAATTATGGTTAATACGGTTTCTGCACAGGAATTGATTTGATTGCCACAGAGGGATTTGCGTTATGGGGTGTGCCCTGGTGTGTTAGAATTTCATACTTCGCTTTTTTTGGCGAGTGCATTATTGGCTTTTGATCAGCATAAACCGATTATCTTTTTGGTGCAAGTGGAGGAGCTGCCTCATGATGCTATGGTGTATACAGGCCAGATTTGACCTCATTTTGGTAGGGTGTGGAATCAAAATTCTGAAGATTTGTCTGCTGTTCGTAAACTTCAACTAGAGGAAACTGATCAGAATTTTTATCCTTATTTGGATAAGCTGTTTGCATATTTGGCAGTGATCAATATGCATCAGGAGCATGTAGTGATATTTGTAAAGACAGGAGCAAAAATCTGTTCTTTATTGGAGCGTATTAAGCCACTTTTGGAACAGTGATATTCTCTGATGGTGATGAATGATTGTTATGCTGGTCTTTCTATGGAATCTTGTAAGGAGAAGACAGCTCAGTTGATCGCCTCGTGTAAACATCAGTCAATGACTGAGAAGCAGCAACATGATTATCCAGCTTTGGCATGTTTGAGTAGTTTACTAGCGCAGAGGCAAGGTAATCAGGAAATTGAACATTTGATCAATACTGGGGATCTTGGGCTTGATGAGGAGTGTTCGACTTCTCTTTGGTTTATGATGGTGTAGTTAGAATGGTTTTTTTTTGATTTTCTAAAAATTTTCGTGCGATTTTTCTCTTGATGGTGAGTGGACTGCTAATTGCGTTCAGCTTTTTTCTTTTGCTGAAATTTGAGATGGACTGAGGAAGCTGAAATGAGAATGATATAGATCAGAAGCTAGATTTCTCTGGAGTAAATACATTGAGCTGAGGTCAATTTTCTTGAATGCATTTTCCTAGCTTTGATGAAGCGAAATTTCAGATTACTCCAGAGATGAAAAAGGCGAAATTCAGAATTCCGATTTTGATGTTTCATTATATCAAAGATATTCCCTCAAATACTGATGATCAGCTTTGATACAAACTTTCTTATGCTCCACAGAAACTTGAGGCGCTTTTTGAGTATTTAGATAAGAATAATATAAAAACGCTGACTTTCTGGGATATGAAGGCGATTTTGGAAGGGAAGATGCTATTGCCAGAGAGGGCTGTGATACTGACTTTTGATGATGGACATCGTGAGCATTATACTACGGTTTTGCCTCTTCTCAAGAAGTATAATCTCAAAGCTGTATTTTTTATCATTTCTGGGAAAGCTGATACGGATCCGCTATTTGTGACTTGGGATGAGATTCGCAAAATAGCTGAACAAGGCTCAGAAATCTGATCACATTCTGTTAATCATTATGCAATTTCTACACTTTCTCTCTCTGGGGTTCGTCATGAAGTGGTTGATTCAAAAAAACAACTTGAGGCTAAGCTTGGATTGCCGATTATTAGTTTTTGCTATCCGATGGGGAGGTATGATGCTCGTGTTTTGAGAGAGGTAGAGAAGGAGTATCTGTTTGCACGTAGCACGAAGTGAGGTGATCTCTTCCGTTTTGCAAAGAGGTTTGAGATTCCAACGATCCGTGTATTCCCCACGACAAAGATTGGAGAATTAGCGAAGTATTGGTGATTGTAGAGGGAAGTTTCAGTTATCTAGGACTATCTAGATTCCGTCATTGTCTTCGTAATGATGAATTTTGTGCACAAACAAAAAAAGTCAGCTTTATGCTGACTCTTTTTCAATAGTTTCAAGATTGATAAGATCTCCACCCATTCCTAGTTGTTCAAATTTTTTTTCATTATTTTCTCAGAGGTAAAGCCAAGTATCCATTCCTCAAACTTCATCAAGTTCTAGGACATCCGCTGATTGAATGATTCAGAATTTTTTATTTTTTCATTGAATGAGATAGTTGAGCTTATTATTTTTTCCTAGCACTGCTTTGATAAATCGTCATTTAACATCATACTCTCCTGGATAATCAATGATAATGATTTCGGGTTCATTGTATCTCATGGCTTCGCCGAGTTCAGAAGAAAGGTTGATCAATCCTGTATGTGTATAGGTATATCAAAAGAAAAGTTCCTTCTCAATTTGATATCCTCCATCAATTCTGATTTGTACTCCCATAGTTTACTAGTTGTAAGATAAAAAAGTCAGATTTTTTCTTGTTTTTACTTGTGCTAGTATAGGAGTTTGGTCGCTTATTGCAAGGACAACTAAGTAAAAAAGTTCGGATTGATGAGTTTTAGAATAACTCCGGATGCTCCAAGGAGAGCGAGTCCAATAGCTACTTTTTTGATATTCTCAATTCCTTCCTTGTAGTTTCCTCCATCGTATCCGCTTGAAGTAATCATAACTCCGGAGATCACGATGATTAAGAATGACATTAACATGATGATTGAGATTGTGAGTTTCATAAGTGATCTAATCATTTTAGGGAAGACATTTATTTGATTCGTTTTCGTTCCATCTGTTTCGTAACCGATACATTTTCCTACGAACGGAAAATCTGTATTGAGTTTTATTCATTTACATCTGTTCCTTTCAGCTTCTTCAAGTTTCTCTCTGTTTTTTTCTGCTTCTTTTGATATTGTTTTATTTGCTTTATCTTGTTCCGCTTTTGCTGTTTGATCGATATTCCTTTGGACATCATTTGCTTGTTTGTTTTTTATTTCTTCGTATGCCTGTTTCCCCGCTTCACTTATTTTCTTATTTAGTTCTGTATAGTCTGGTTTCTTGTTCCCTTGTGCACTTACTATAAGAAAAATGTTTCCGAGCAATCAAAGTGATAATAATCAAATAGTCAGGATTTTTATTTTTTTCATCTTGTATTTGTATGTAGATAAAGGATTAGAGCATGGTGTTGATAAGTGAATTGAGAAGTGCTGTGTCAAGCTCTGCCTTGTGCGTTGCCATGAGCTCTTTCATGAGGAGGCCTCTTTGCGTTTTGAGGTCTGTGATGTTAAGTTTTGAAATTGTAGCTACTATGAGTGCTTTTGTTTGCTCTTCATCGAGCGTTGCAGGAAGATAGCTCTCGAGAATCAGCTTTTTCTCTTTTTCTTCCTGAAGTTCTTCAGGTTTATTGGCTTTTTCTAGGAAACTGATTGCTTCATTTAGAGATTTGACCTCCTTTTTAATAAGGGCAACGATTTCTTCGTCGTTAGGATCCCTTTGGAGTTCAATTTTCTTATTTTTAATCTGTGCGATCAAGTAGTTTAGAGCTGATTTCTTGAGGATCTCTTTGTTCTTCATCGCTCAGATATAGTCTTTTTGAATTTTTTCAAACATGGGTAGAGTCTAAAAAAGATAAATTTTATTGTATTTGGTTAGATATAGCCAATCTTCTCAAAAATACAAATCTTTCTTGCAATTGATAAGCAAATCGCTATAGTGGTAGTGTTATATGCTGAGGTGATGGAATTGGTATACATGTACGCTTGAGGTGCGTATGCCTTTGGCTTGAGGGTTCGAGTCCCTTCCTCAGCATTTTTTTGTATTTTTGATTTTTTTAGGAGAGGAGTCAGGAAGTATCGAGCTTATCGATATTCTCTAGTTCAATTCAGCTTTTGTATTCTATTTTTTGTTTTGTATTTTGACTTTTTGATTTCTCGATGAGGATTGCAAGTTGGTCATTTTTGGTATAGTTAGTTTGATATTTTTTAGTAGTGTCAAAAAACTGATTTTGGACGAACTTTACGATGAAGGCAAGAAGATTCAATTCTGAAATCTTAAAAAATGCAATGACTGCAAAGAAGAGAAAAATCAGAATTCCAAAAAATATTCCTACAGCTTTACTACTTTGAGCAAATTTATTAAATACGACAAAAGCTATGGCAATCCCGATTGCTAAGATAAAAAGCTGAAAGACTGATACTGTAAAAGGTCAGATGTTGAAATTCATCCCTGCTAAGATTCCTTTTTGGATATTCTTTGGAAAGACAGCTTTCATCAGACTGGTCAGCAAATAAAAGATATTAAATTATAATTGAAACTCTAAAAAAAGCAAATTTTCTGAGGGAATGTTGCTTTGTTTAATAAAGAAAAAAGACTCTTCTCTGAGATTCAGAAAAGAGTCTGATTTGTTTAATGTTTTTGTATAAGATACTCGATTTCCATCTCTATTACCTCTTTTGTTAGTGCATTCCTTTCTAGGGTCCTAAGTATCCACTCGTAAAGCGAATCACTTGATATGAGGTTGATAGGAACATCTTCCCAGTCTGGAAGTGCTAGGTATAGCTTATTGTTGCTGGATTGCGGGAGGAGCATTCCTCCATAATTGTTATGCTCTCTAGCCATAATTTCATCAGGTAAATATGATATCTTTTGCAATCCTGGTTCTAGTCTTATGGGAACTGTCTTGTAGAAAAAGAGTTTTCGTCCTGAGTCAATTAACTTCCAATAGCAGTTTTGTTTGTGCATGAGTTCGCAGAATTCTTGTTGAGCGAGGATATCTTTCTTTTTCTCTTCGTAGATGACCTCAATGGTAATTAACTGTTCTCTTAAAAGTTGCTCTTCTTCGGCTTTTGTAATGTCAAATCTCTTTCTGAGTTGATTAATTTTTGCAAAAAGTACATCTCCCTCATCATATTCTTCCTTTGTTGTTGGAACATGATTGATTTTACTCTCGAAGTACTCCTTTTCCTGGATATATTCCATTTCTAGGAGACTAAGATGTTGTTTCGAGTATAGATGATACTCTCTAACTAGTCCGATTTTGTTTAACCGTAGTTGGTAGAGTGCTTGCTCAAATTTATTTCGCATTTTCATCATGCTGATTGTTTCGAGCGGTGATTCTAGAAGTAGCATTGCAACCCTTGTATAGAGATCAGTTTTTTGTTTTTTTATTGTTTTCATTTTGTTATGTTTTTTTGTTTCTTGTCTTGTATGATATTATTTTTTCTTTAAAAGTCAATATAAATCAGATTTTTATAGTTTTTCTTTGATTAGTCCTTGAAAAAATAGAGGAAATAGCTAAGCTCAGATTTAGGATTTTTACTAATAATTGTAATGATATGAGCCAAATAACTTTGTCAGAAAAGGAAGTGAGAATACAGAAAACTCATAAAATGAAAAAAATGGGGATTCATCCCTATGCTCAGAGTTTCCAGAAGAAGGATCTTATTAGCGATATTATTGCACAGTATGAGGGGCAAACACTTCGTGATAGTGAGGAGGTGGTTTTGAATCCTCAGATGCAAGTACAGACTGCTGGTAGAGTAATGCTTTATCGTTCTCATGGGAAGCTTGCGTTTGCTAAGATTTTGGATAGTAGTGATCAGATTCAGTTGATGTTTCACAGAGATCACTGTAAGATTCTTAAGACGATTACCAATTCTGATGGGAAAAGTGAGGATGTTGCTGTTGATATGCTTGAAAATGCTGATACTGAATCAGGAGAACTTTCAGCATATAAATTCATGGAGAAGATGGTTGATCTTTGAGATTTTATCGGAGTAAAGGGAGAGGTTTTCAAGACACATAAGGGAGAACTTACAATTTTTGTTTCAGAATTCAAATTTTTGTCTAAGGCGATCAGACCTTTACCTGAAAAATTCCACGGACTCAATGATCAGGAGGAGCTTTATAGGAAGAGGTATTTGGATATGACGATGAATCCTGAAACCTATGAGAGATTTTTGTTTAAGTCAAAGTTTTATCAGGTTTTGAGAGATTTTTATAGATCTAGAGGATTTACTGAGATTCAAACTCCAATCTTAGATAATGCAGCATCTGGAGCTGCCGCAAGGCCTTTTATTACGCATCATAATGATTTTGATACTGATGTATATTTGAGGATTGCCTTTGAAACTTCTCTTAAAAAAGCGACTGTTGGTAGGTTTGAAAAGGTTTTTGAGATAGGTCAGGATTTTAGAAATGAAGGATCGGATCCTTCTCATGTTCAGGAATTTACTCAGGTAGAGCATTACGCTGTGTACTGGAATTATGAGGATAATATGAAGTTTACTGAGGAGATGTTTGATTATCTTTTTGAACATCTTGGGCTAGAAAAGAAGCTTAAGGTAAAAGATAAAGACTGAATTGAGAAAACGGTTGATTTTACAACTCCTTGGGAAAAAATTGATTATACTCAAGGGGTAAATGAGGCTAGTGGACTTGATATCTCTAAGTATGGGATTGATGATGCAGATAAGCTTAGAGCAGATATTCAGGCAAAGGGAATTACTTTTGAGTGAATGGAAAATATGGGAACCACTACGCTTATTGACTATTTGTACAAAAAGGTGTTGAGACCAAAGATTGTAGGTCCAGCATTCATCTATAATTATCCAGTGATTATGCAGCCTTTGGCGAGAATTTCAGATGCTGATGAGCAGATTGTTGAGCAATTTCAACTTTTGGTGAATGGATGGGAAATCTGTAAGGCATATTCTGAACTTGTAGATCCAATTTTGCAACAGGAGAACTTTGATCTTCAGGCTGAGGCAAGTAAAAAATGAGATGATGAAGCTACAAGTGGAGATGATGCATTTGTTGAGGCGATGGAATATGGAATGCCGCCTCAGTCAGGATTTGGTATGGGACTTGAGAGGATTTTGGCGATTTTGACGGAACAGGAGAATCTCAGAGATGTTGTGATGTTCCCACTTATGAAGGCTAGAAACCAAGATATTACCACAGAAGATGAAGAAAAATAGTTTTAAAACAAGAAAAAGAAGTCTGAAGTCAGATTTCTTTTTTATTATATAGTCTTGTTTTTTATTTTCTCTTGACTCTTTCTCTTAGATATGTATTATCTGTTTTGTGGAAATAAAAAATTTTAATTATATGAAATATAAAAAATTACCAATTGGGAAAAAAAAGAAGCGCTCTTTTCTTAAAAGACTTTTGGATTCAGAGAGATTTCAGGATTTTAAGTTTATTATTCAAGAAAAGTCCTCCTATTCTCGTCGTAGGCATTCGTTAAAACAATGTCTCAGAAGAGATCTTGCAAAGGTTAGAATGATGCGGGATCAAGATCGAGCTATCTTTGAAATGTATGCAATGTTTAGAAAATCTCCTTTTTTTCAGGAGTTTGAGAACTATTCCGTTGTTATGAGAAATGTTAAGGAATGGTCTCTTCCTAAGAAGTATCAGACTAAGATTAATCGTTTAGATGTTGAGCTCTCTAGGAAACTTCAAATTTATCGCATTGCATCCTCTTGGAAGAAGATTAAAGGTAGTTTCGTCTATTACCGAGCGACCTTCTATACTCGGATGGAAGATTCTGTCCAACCAGGAGGTAAGTGGTATCAGCTTGAAGAGGGGAGTTTTCTCCATCTTATGGAAATGCGTCGCTTCTTTTTAGATGAGAAGTGCAAATCTATAGATGATGAGGACCTCTTCTTAGAAGTTCTTCGGAAGGAGAATGCTGTTGTAGCTTTGCTCTTTGATGCGGAACAGTGTTAAAGATGAGCTCCTGTCTTGTGTAGACAGGAGTTTTTTTGTGAAAAGATAAAGAAAAATCTGATTTTTTCTCTTTTAAAAAAACTCTACCATAAGATACTTAGGTAGAGTCTTTGTTCTATCCTTTTTTTTGCTTCTTTTTCTCTTCTTCTGAGATTTTACGGGCTACCTTAATATTTATTACATATAGGATTGGTAAGGATATTGTGAGTCCTATTGTAAGAATCATAATGATTATAGGCTCTGCAGAGCACTTATCTAAATCTTCCCAGATCCTATTTTCTAAGCATATTTCCCAGAGCTTATAGTCAAGATAGGTAAAATAAGCATTTGCTAAAAATAGCAATACGTCTGATCGCTCAGCCTTTGTTATGAGGTAAAGAGCGATAATTGAGATAAAGAAAAATTCCATAGTTAAAAAGTTTTTTTATTTATTTTTCCTTACTATATCTAAATGTTTTAAAAAGTCAAACAAGATTTTCCTTTTTTATACATAATCAAAGAGGATCTCTTGATCTGGCAGTTCTTCTCTAAAGATTTTGAGAAAGTGTTCTCGAGTTGATGTAGGGATCTTGATAAGTCAGTTCTCTTGGGGGCTAATAAGTGGTCGTAGGTCAGAATTTGGATTCTTTTTCTGCATGATTTTGAAATCTCAAGGATTGTAGATGAGAGAGGCGATAAAAATTGAAGAAATCAGATCAAAATTGAGTTCAGATTTTAATTTTTTTAGTAGTTCACGATAAAAAAAATCATAATTTTCAACGGGTAAAAGGGGAAGAAATCTGAGTCAGACTCTGTAGCCTTTTTCTGTAAGCGCTTTTATAGCAGAGATTCTCGCCTCTAGAGTTGCGGTTCCTTTCTCATATTTTTTGATGATAGAGTCTGGATTGAGAGAAAATGAGAATTCTGTATTTTTAGGAGGAATCCCATTATTGCAGCTGAGGATTGAGGAAATGTTTGGGGATTTAGTCCTGGTTTCCATCAATACGTTCTCAAATTGTTCAAAGAATGGAATAAAAGTCTGATTGAAATCAGTTAAGCTATCGACTCCTTGGATATCTGAATAGTTGCTTGCATAAAAACTTATTGGTCATTGGTATTTTTCCGTTTCTCTGAGAAGGTTGATTTTTTCACTAATCGCTGATTTTATCTCTTCATAATTGACAAAAAGCACGGAATACTTTGTTTTGAAGTTCCCTTTGAGGTAGCAGTATTCACAGTCATAAACGCAGTTAAGGCTTGTTTTAAAGAAGAAGGATTTTCCTGTTCGTCCGTAGTTTTCTGGAACTGGTAAAAGTGGGATATGCTCCTGTTTTGCAATGATGAAGGCTGGAGTGAGGTTTTGATCTCAGATGTTTTTATCAAAGATATTTTTGTAGTGGTCGATTTCTAGGATTTGAGCATTGGGGAATTTGCTCAGGATTTTCTGGGTTTGAGGATAGGATTTTGCTTTTTTTTCAAGATAGATGAGCATGAGAATGTATACAAAAGGAGATGAAAATTCAGATTTTTTGATTGTTATTAGGATAGTGATTTGCTTTATTGAATGCAAGGAGAAAAGTCTTGACATTTCTCTTTAAAGACTTATATTAAGTAAGTTAAACATAAAACTAAAAATCATGATCCAGCAAGGTGCAATTCCGTCTGTGTTTGATCCGGTTCTGGGGCAAACATTTATTTTTGGAGCGCGGGGAAAAGTCTCCTCCGATCAGCAAATTATTAGACAGAACAAACAGATTCTTGATGGAGTCGCTGTATTGAGGAAACAGCTTCGGGTTGAATCTCTTAAGGCGATTGAACTTCAAAAAAGAATGAAGTTTGTTCCTAAAGGTATTCGTAAATCGCAAACAATGCGAAATTCAAGGAGAGGTTAACCTCTCCTTTTTTTGATCGGTTTTCCTCTTGTATTAGGCATCGAGTTTTGTAGAATGAGGAAGGTTTTATTTAAGTATAAAAGTTTGATGCAGTCTATTATTATTTGCGTTTCTGCTGAGGAATTGATCCCTGAAAAAAAGTCGCCTGAAGCGATGTGTTGGGATATTAAAGCAGATGAGACATTTACTCTGCAGCCTGGAGAGGTTAAATTAGTAAAAAGCTGAATTAAGACCTTTATTCCTACAGGATGGTGTGCTAAGATGTATGCGAGAAGTTCTCTTCCTCTTAAGAATGGGCTTTTGCTAGCAAATAGTGTTTGATTGATTGATTCGGACTATAGAGGAGAGTATTTGATGCAGTTGTATAATTTTACTCAAAATCCAGTAACTATTCAACAATATACCAGACTTTGTCAACTAGAGTTTGCTCCGCATTATTGGTGAGTGGCACAGTATGGAACCGCTGAGATCCCTCAGGTTGAGATCAAGGTTGATAGTCAGCTTTTTGATACTTTTGATCAAGTATATAGTTCTGAGAGATGAACTGGTGGATTCGGTTCTACAGGTGCTCATTAAAGCGTTATCTTCCCATTTGTGTTTATTTTTTTGTGTTAAAAAATGATAAAAAATCTGATCAAAACTCCTGAACAAATCAGGAATATCACGGATTCTTGTAAATATCTCAATGAGCATCTCTACTATCTTAAGGAGCATACTAAGGCTGGAATGACGCTTTTGGAACTTGAGGAGTTGGCTCAGGCTTGGCTTGATGAAAGGAATTTGGTTTGAGCATTTAAGGGCTATGAAGGCTTCCCTGCGAATCTTTGTTTGTCTGTAAATGACTGTGTGGTGCATGGGATTCCTGATCATACTATCTTGAAGAATGGAGATTTGCTTAAAATTGATGCTGGAATTATTTATAAAAAGTGAGTTTCTGATTCTGCTATTAGCTTGATTGTTGGTGATGCAAGTGCAAATCCTTTAGGTGCTCAACTTATTAAGGTTACTAAAGAAGCGTTAGATCGTTGAGTTGCGACTATCAAGACTGGAGGTTTTGCCTATGATTATTCTAAAGCAGTCTATAATCATATTACTAATGAGGGATTTAGTGTTTTGAAAAGCTTGAGTGGGCATGGGGTGTGAACAGATGTTCATGAGCTGCCTTATTTCATGAATCACCCTACTGCTGCTATGAAAAAAATTCAGTGGAAACCTGGTATGGTTGTGGCTTTAGAGCCTATCACAGCGGTAGAGTCTGATGATGTGGTTTATCATGAAAGTGATTGGAATCTTTATTGTAAAAAGGGAGATTTAGGAGCTCAGTGGGAGTATACGGTTTTGATTACTGAGAATGGACCTGAGATTTTGGCAGGAATCCAGGAAGATTGGTATTAATTTATTTTGTCTTGTGGAATGAAAATTATTTCTCGAAATGTTAATGGGATTAGAGCTGTGCTTCAAAAGGGCTTTCTTGACTTTATAAAGCAGGAAAATCCTGATATTCTCTGTCTGCAGGAGGTGAAAGCCTTTGAGCATCAACTGCCAACTGAGGTAAGATTTGCTATGCAAGAGTATGAGTATATTTGGCATCGTTCAGAGAGACCTGGATATGCGTGAACTGCTATCTTTTATAAAAAGTCGCTCCCAATCTTGGTAAAGCATAATACTTTTGAAAATCCTGCATGTTTTAACGATGATGGGAGGGTAACTGCCGTTGAATGGTCAGATTTTTTGCTTTTGAATATTTATTTCCCAAATGGTGGGGATAGAGCGGATGGAACAGAAATGCTCAGCTATAAGCTGGATTTTTACAGGCAGTATCAACAGTTTGTGGCACAGAAAGTTAAAGAATGAAAAAAGGTAATCACAACTGGTGATTTTAATATTTGTCATCGTCCGATTGATATTGCGAGACCAAAGGAAAATGAGAATTCAATCTGATTTCTACCAATTGAGAGAGCTGAGATGGACAAAATGGAAGAAAGCTGACTTATTGATATTTTTAGGCTTCAGAATCCCGATTTAGGAGAGAAGTATACTTGGTGGAGCTATAGGGCTGGAGCGAGGCCAAGAAATGTTTGATGGAGATTGGATTATTTTTGGGTAAGTGAAAATTGTTTGGATCAGATCTGAAAAATGGTGCATTACGATCAAGTTTTAGGTTCTGATCACTGTCCGATCGGAATTGAGATAGGGAAAGCATAGTTCCGATCTTTTTTTCGAGAGATAGAAATGATAGTAGTGTTTTTCTAGATAAAAATCCCCCATTTGAGGGATTTTTTTATTACAAGTATTTTTCTGAGATGATTTTTTGCAGCTGGGATTGAATTTCTTCGATGGAAAGATTTGCATTGATTGGTTCTCGAGATAGTTTTTGAGCCAAGTTTTGATGAACAAGTCTTACTTTATTCATTAGTTCGTTATTTTGCTCATGTTGGTGGACTTTTTCAATTCCAGAGCTGAAGCGTTCTCCATCAAAGAAGAAGGCAAGGTCTTCTTTGCGTAAGTGAGAGTTGATGTTTTCGAGGAAAGCTTGGTCTCATCAAGCTCCAGTTCCTCGTGCGATACCAGTTCCAGTGTAGTCTTCTGCGATGATCCAGATTCAGCTTTCTAGCTTATTTTTTAATGTAGAATCGTACTGTGTGCGGTTGATGACCTGTAAAAGTTGAAATTCTGATGAAGAAAGCTGATTTGGGTTCCCTTCTCTGAGATAGGCGTTGAGTAGTGGTCAAGAGGGTGCTAAGTCATAAATCGGGTATTTAAGATATTCGGCTTGAAGTCCTCTTGCTCTCAATCGGTCGATGAGAAGGTGGGCTTGTGTTGTTTTTCAGAGGTTATTGATACCATAGAGGACGATGAGTTTTCCCTTTTGCATACTGTTGTTTTGGATATAAAGTATCATACTATACCATACTGATCTCTATGAGAAAAACAATCAAAAAACATCAGATTTTTTTTAATTTTTCATTTCATCAAACCCTCTCTCAAAAGAGTGGAAAACTGTGAGTCTTTTGTCTTTGATGACTCGGAGGAGATCTGAGGTTGCTTCTAGAAAATCTCTATCATGGGAAACGATCAAGCTCACTCCATTAAAATCCGCAAGCATTGTTTTTATTGCTTCTTTTGAGCCGAGGTCCAGGTGGTTTGTTGGTTCATCCATTACAACGATATCTGGGTGTGCAAGTAGCATTTTTGCTAGTGCTACTTTTGATTTTTCTCCCCCTGAGAGACTTCAGATTTTTTGCTCAGCTTTTTCTGGATCGAGGAGTAAAGCTCAGAGGAAGCTCATTGCTTCTTTGAATGAAACTCCAGGTCAGACAAGTTCTTCTGTGACGGTTGCGTTAAAGTCTAGATCGTCTGCAATTTGGGAGTAAAATCAGATTTTTACTTTTTCATGGATCCAAATATCTCAGTATTGAGGTTTTAATTCTCATAAGATTGTCTTTAAAAGCGTTGTTTTTCAGGCACCATTTTTTCCAATGATTCAGATCTTCATTGTTTTTGTGATTTCAAGGTTTTTTGGTAAAGAGACGAGTGTGTTTTCTCAGTATCCAACTTGAAGCTCTGAAATTCTGATCAATGTTTCTGGGAGTCTTCGTGTGACCTGAAGTTTTGGTTTATGAGCTGATGATTCTAGTTCTGGAGCCTCGATCTTATTCATTTTATCAAGCATTTTAATTCTGCTCTGGACTTGTGAGGCTTTACTGGATTTGTAACGAAATCTTTCGATAAATCTTTCTTGCTGAGTGAGGTATTTTTGTTGGGTAGTATAGTTTTTGAGTTGAATTTCTTCTCTTTTTTCTTTTTCTAGTAGGAAATCTTCATACCAACAAAAATAGAGATTCAGTTTTTTATTTTTTATTTCTACAGTTTTATTGAAGGTAGAACCTAGAAACTTTCTATCATGAGAAATACAGATTAGCGCCTTATTTCGCATTTGACAGAAGGCTTCAATAAAGAGAATCCCCTCAATGTCTAGATGGTTTGTTGGTTCATCAAGAATTAAGAGATCGACGTCCTGGAGCAAAAATTTGGCGATTTGGACTTTTGTTTGTTCTCCTCAGGAGAGCTGCGAAATTTTGAAACTCAATTGTTCTTTGCTAAATCCGAAATATTTGAGAATCTCCTGTTGGAGGTCGTATTTTTGATAGGCTTCATTGAGGAGCATTCGCTCGATAATTTCATTTTGTTCCTCAATGAGTTCGATTGAGTTTTCTGGATTTTCGTCCAAAAGTCTTTTTATTTCTTCGAGCCTTTGGACTTTCACTGTGATCTCTGGAAAGGTTGTTAGCATCTCCTCTGATACTGTTCTTTCTCTGGATTCTCGAAATAAATCTTGTGAGAGGAATCAGATTTTTACATCTTTTAAAATATCAATCTCTCCGTGATCAGCGAGTTCTGGATTGAGAAGTATTTTGAGAAAAGTTGATTTTCCTGCGCCGTTTTTCCCTACAAGTGCAATTTTATCTTCAGGTTTAATTCTTAGTTCAGCGTCTTCAAACAGGATTGTTGAGCCGAGCTGTTTGCAGAGCCCTTTGATGGTTATCAGATAATCAGCAGATTTTTTGTTGGTATAATTAAAAAGATGCCTTGGGATAGAGAAGAATGAGTTCAGCTTTTCAGAGTTTTTTTCTGCTAAGTTTTCTCGCTCAACTCAAAATTCTTTTGTAAGATATTTTTTGAGGCTTTTTTCTTTCGTTTCTTCCTTGGTCTTTTCTGAAAATTGTGCTAGATATTCATAGCAAACTTCTGCAATTTCATCAAAAGAAAAATCTGAATGGAGCTCCTGAACTTTATTGATGATTGCTGATAAATCCATTGAAAATAGTCTAAAGTTAAACAATAGTGCTCAATAGTGTAGTGATTGCCTAGGGATTTACAAGAGGAATAAAAAAACTATCACTTCCTCTTGAAAATCAAAGTGAAAAAGATATAAAGCAAATCGTCATCATGTGTGGATGGGGAATCGTCTAATGGTAGGACACCGGACTTTGACTCCGTTTGTCCAGGTTCGAATCCTGGTTCCCCAGGGAGTGTAATTGCGGAGTAGAGAAACGGTATCTCGTCGGGCTCATAACCCGAAGATAGGTGGTTCAATTCCATCCTCCGCAACCAAATTAATCGGGAGTAGCTTAATTGGTAGAGCATCAGACTCTGAATCTGAGGGTTATAGGTTCGAGTCCTATCTCCCGAGTATCTTGATTTTTATACATAAGGTAGTCAGTTATGCCGGGATGGTGGAACTGGTAGACACGCTTGGCTTAGAACCAAGTGCCTTACGGTGTGCAGGTTCAAGTCCTGTTCCCGGTATTTGATTATCTTATGAGTATAAAAATCTGAACTTCGTAGTTTGGTAGACTCAGACTTTGGAAACTCGACATTGAATGAAAAAAGTCGTATAAAAAGTAAAAAATCTCTTGAAAATGGGTCTGATTTCAGTATAGTAATCACCATCGCCAATCCGAGATAGCTCAGTCGGTAGAGCAAGTGGCTGTTAACCACTGGGTCGTGGGTTCGAGTCCCACTCTCGGAGAGTTGATACTCTTTATATTTGATAATTTTTTCAATGCCAATTAAGAAGTCAGCAATCAAAGCTATGAATAGATCTCAAACTCTTGCTAAGAGAAACTATGATTTCAAACTTAGAATGAAGATGGCTATGAAAAAATTCCTTAAGGGAGTTGAAGCTAAAGAGGCTTTGACTGTTGAGGATCTAGCAAATGTTTACAAGGCTATTGATAAGGCTGCAAAGGTTGGTGTTATCAAGAAGAGAAATGCCTCAAGAAAAAAGTCTAGAATTTCAAAAGCATTTGATACTTTGAAGAAATAGAGATCTAAGTCCAGTATTGGACTTTATGCCAGCTTAGCTCAATAGGTAGAGCAACCGCCTTGTAAGCGGTAGGTTGTCGGTTCAATTCCGACAGCTGGCTCCATTTGTACTTTAAGTTAGATGATAGTTATAGTTGGGGTGGTAGTTCAGCCGGCTAGAACGCCTGCCTGTCACGCAGGAGGTCGAGGGTTCGAGTCCCTTCCATCCCGCCACTTCTAACTTTGTGGTCTTATCGTCTAACGGCTAGGACAGGAGACTTTCAATCTTCTAATCGGGGTTCGATTCCCCGTAAGACCGCCATTTTAATGGGTGATTAGCTCAGTTGGCTAGAGCATCTGCCTTACAAGCAGGGGGTCATAGGTTCGAGTCCTATATCACCCACCATTAATTATGTTAATAACTCTGGGTACTAGTATGGGCATATAGCTCAGTTGGTTAGAGCAGAAGACTCATAATCTTTTGGTCGCTGGTTCAAGTCCAGCTATGCCCACCACAAGTAAATAAACTATATAATAATATATATAGGTTCGTTGTGTCTCAAGCAACGGACCTTTTTTTGTTTGTTGCTATGAGTATTGCAGATAAAGGTTGTTGGGGAATTTGATAAGATCAGATTTTTTTTAATTTTTCATTTTGGTTCATGGGAAGTGTTTCTGTGAAAATATTTTTATTGCTGTTACTAACCATCTCTAATGAGAGATACTCTATAGTGCAGACATAAACAAAAAGAGATGTCGTTCAAGACATCTCTTTTTCTACCGTATATTATTCTTAACTCAGCACTGAAATACATTCAATGTGATGAGTGTGCGGAAACATATCAACGGCTTGAATCTTCTGAAACTTAAAGTCTTCTTCAACTAGGAGCTCTATATCTCTAGCCATTGTGATTGGATTGCATGAGATGTAGAGGAGTTTGAAATCATATTCTTTTTTGAGATCAGAAAGGTATTTGATAACATTCGGATGAAGTCATTCACGAGGTGGATCGATGACAACGAGTCAGATATTCTGAATTTTTTCTTTTAGTTCTGGGAAGTTAATCAGCATTTTTTCAGCTGGTGATGCGACGAAATAGCATTTGTCCTCAACTCCATTGATTTTTGCGTTGTATCTCGCATCAATGATTGCTTTTTCTACGATTTCTACTCAGACAAGTTCTTCTCAAAGTCCTTGTTTTAGTAGAGAGAGTCCGATACTTCCTGCACCGCAGTAGAGGTCTAGGATATTCCCCTCAATGTGTCCAGTCATTTTTATCGCAGTTGAGAAGAGTTTTTGAGCTCCGAGAGTGTTTGTTTGGAAAAAGGAAGAAGGTGAAACTCTGAAGTTTACAAGGCATTCTTCTTGGGTATGTTGGAGCTCTGTAAAATCAAGTTTTTCATAAATATATCCGTCTCCTCGGAATGTTTTCATTTCAACTCCTGGTGCGTTTACAATGTCTGCCAGTCCGTTATTATAGCTGATGACCATCGTGGTAACCTGCTGTTTGAGAAGGGGATCGTTTTTTATAGTTTCGAGGAAGTGCTCTCGGTGATGAGATTGCTCTTGATCCTTAAGGTTTTCGTCAGAAACTGATAGATTTACTAGGAGTTGACCTGTATTTATTCCCTCTCTGATTACGAGATGACGAAAGAATCCTTGGTGATTTTTCTGATCGTAGACTGGTAGGTTTGATCATAGGCAGAGGCTTTTCATATGTTCAAAAATCTGATTCGCCTTTGTGCTAATCAATCCGCAGTGATCAACATCCACGATTTTGCTGAATTCACCTTGCTTATGAAAACCAAGGTTAAATTCAGAGTTAATTTCATATTTTGTATATCCAGTTTTGATGAGGTCTTCTTCGCTTTGACCAGATTTTTTTGCTTTTCTAAACTCTTCATTTAATTGTTTATAGACTCCAAAGCTGAACTCAATTTTGTTTCTATACCCTTCTTGGAGTGGTGATCAGATAATCGGCAAAAATCAGATTTCTTGTTTTTTTGAAAGTTTTGAGAAAGCGTCTTCAACGATACTTTCTTTGAGCTTTAGTTGAGCTTCGTAGTTCATGACTTGCCATTTACATCCTCAACATCAGATCTTATGAGCTGCTTGTTCTACTGTATTTTCCTGAAATGGAGAAAAAAAATGCGTACAAATTGGCTTCCCATTGAGTAATGAAGTATCATATTTTTTGATAGCGAGTAGATGGCCTTCGATATAATCTTTTTTTGATTTGATTACACGGATATCTACAATACTTCCTGGTAAAGCGCCCCCTTTTACGAGAACTTTTTTCCCATCTGGGAGTGATCAGATTCAGATTCCTCCGTATCAGATTTTATAGATAGAGATCCCTTTCAGGATTTTTTGCATTTTATGAAAAAAGAAAGATAAATCTGATGATTATTGTAGAGATTTGGTTGTTCTTTGCAATTGAAAAGAAAAAAAGATGAAAAAATTTGCTTTATTTGATTTTCTGAATATACTTAATGTGTTAATCTGCTTTTATTCTTTATAGTAAACAGAAAATGAAACAAAAAATTGCAGCTTTTATGATGGGACTTGCGCTCCTAGTAGGAAGCTTAGGATTTGTATCTGCTCAACAAGCACAAGGTGGTGGTAAACCAAATGTTACTGCTGGTTTTAATATTAACAATAGTAATACTAGCAATATCGGTGGAATTGCTGGAGCTGGTCAAGATGCAGGAGGTAGTCTTGTTGATGTAATTAAAAAGACGCTTAACTGGATTCTTGGAATGCTCAGTTTGATTGTATTTGTATTGCTTCTTTGGTGAGGATTCCAGATGGTGACTGCTGCTGGAGATGACAAAAAGTTCGCTGCAGGGCAAACTATTCTCAAGCAGGCAGGTATTGGACTAGCTTTTATTGCTGCTTCTTGGTTGATTGTTAGTATGATCTTCTGGGTGATTTCTGGAGTTACAAGTTAGTATGAATACAGATCTTTATTTTTTATGCTAAATAGGAGATGAAACAGAAGATTATAGCGTTGATAATGGGAGCTTGAGTTCTATTGTTTGGTAATGCTGGCCTTGTCGTAGAGGCGGCTTCGTGAGATAAAGCTAATATGGGTTTTGGTATCCATCCATCAAATGGAAGTGGGATTGTGGGAATCGCTGGTACGGATAAGACGCAAGCGCAAGGAGATCAGTTGGTAAATGTAATTAAGAAGACTATTAATTGGATTCTTGGGATGCTTAGTTTGATCGTATTTATATTACTTCTTTGGTGAGGGTTCCAGATGGTGACTGCCAACTGAGATGATAAAAAGTTTGGAGCTGGAATGACTATTCTTAAGCAGTCTGCTCTTTGACTCTGATTTATCGCAGTTTCATGGCTGATTGTTAGTATGATATTCCGAGTGTTGTCAGAGGTCGCAAAGTGAAGGTAATATTTGAAATTAGAATTTTATTTTTATAGTAAAGAGGAAATGAAGCAAAAAATTGCAGCTTTTATGATGGGGCTATGAATCTTGGCTGGAGGTTTTTGATTAGTATCCGTATCCGCAGCTGATGAGTATAAGTTTTGAGTTAATCCTACGAATGCTGTAGGAATTAACGGAATTGCTGGAACAAAAAGTGGAACTGAACAAAAAAATCAATTAGAGACTGTTATCAAAAATGCTATCAACTGGGTACTTTGAATATTGAGTTTGATCGTATTTATATTACTTCTTTGGTGAGGCTTCCAGATGGTGACTGCCAACTGAGATGATAAAAAGTTTGGAGCTGGAATGACTATTCTTAAGCAGTCTGCTCTTTGACTCTGATTTATCGCAGTTTCATGGCTGATTGTTAGTATGATATTCCGAGTGCTTTGACAGGTATGAGCTATGCCTTCGGATACGCCTGCTCCATAATTAGTGATTGGAATCTTAATTATAGAAATCGCTCTTGAAAAGGGGCGATTTTTTGATTAAAAAAAATTCTTGTAAAATAAAAAGGAATATCTATACTCTAGAAGATAATTTTTATATCGTTTTGAAGTAGTATGGCAAAGATCTGATTTCAAAATTTGAAGAAAAATCTGACTTTAAAATCTTTTTTCCTTGTGTTTATTTTTAGCTTTTGAGTACTTTGAATTTGACTTTTGGCAGGGAATGCATTTGGGTGGTTTTTTGCTAGTCCTCAGCTAGAAAAAACACTTGCTGGAGAGAAGGTTCCATTTGACAAGACGCATCAGTTTAATATTGAGAGATTTGATAGAGAGGTTGCGGTTAATCAGATGAATGAAGCTCAGATGAAGATTATCTGGAAAAGAGCTCCGCTTTTTAAGCCTTTTATTGATAAAAAGTTGGAGGCGGCTGGACTGCCAAAGGATTTGTATTATTTGGCATTGGCAGAGTCTGCATTAAGAGAGACTGCTGTGAGTTCTGCAAATGCGGCTGGTATTTGGCAGTTTATCCCTTCAACAGCTAAGGGGTATGGATTGAGAGTTGATGATCTTATTGATGAGAGATTCCATCTGGAGAAATCAACAAATGTAGCTATTGAATATCTTAAGAAATCTTACGAGAAATTTTGAAATTGGGGGTTAGCTATGGCTGCTTATAATAGAGGTTCTAATGGTATCTCTAGTGATATGGCGTATCAATATCAAAATAACTATTATGATCTGTATTTGAATAATGAAACCTATAGGTATGTCTTTAGGATTCTTGCGATGAAGGAGATTTTTGAGAATTTAGATCAGTATTTTGATATTTCTAAGTGGGGAAGTCAGTATCAGCTTCCTGAAACTCAGAAGATTACTCTTGGGAAGACTGATAATCTTGCAGCGTGGGCTGTAGCTAATGGATATACCTATCTAGAAGTAAGAAATTTGAATCCATGGATTAGAGCGAACAAACTCCCTGCAGGAAATTGGACTATTGAGGTGTATAAGAGATAGTTTTCTTGTTGTATATGATAAAGGAGGAAGAAATCAGATTTCTTCCTTTTTGTTTAGGTGAAAATTAGGAAAAAGCTCCCTAGTATAGAGAGCTTTTTTAGTTTTTTTTGGAGTTCATTGTAGTCTATCATAGAAATTGGTGAGTTCCTTGATTTCTTCGAAATCTTTGGTATCAGCGATATGATAGAGGTTTGACTTCATTTCTAGGAACCTTTTTTCATTTTCTCTGAGATAGCGAAAGTTTTTGAAAAAATTCCTAACTTCTAAGATAGTACATGCGACCACAAATACTGCGATAGTTAGGCAGCCAACTCTCTTATTGCCAGTGCTTAGTATCCCAATTGTAAAGGATATGGCAAAAACGATGGTGGCGGTCGCTGTGTTTGTACTCCTGATTTTTAACTCAGTTAAAGGTGTGATGATATCTTCATACTTTTCTCTGAAGATTTCTTGGGGTGTTTTTGTATTCATGACGGTATTTTTTTATTTGTTATGAGATGATAACCTTTTTGTATAGAAAGTCAATAGATAAACTAAGGTTTTAAAAAAGATAGTAGAATTTCATAAGATCCCGTTTTAGAAATCCTTTTTCCAATCTTCTAAAATCCTGTTTAGATAGACGATGTTATGGAGTCAGATAAGCGTTCCTCATAGAGTTTCTTGTTCTCTGATGAGATGGCAGAGATAAGCTTTTGAAAAGTTTTTGCAGGTATAGCAGTTACATCCTTCGGTTAAAGGAGAAAAGTCTGTTCTAAATTCAGAATTTGTGATTTTTATGTTCCCTTGGTCTGAAAAAGCTATTCCGTGTCTTCAGAGTCTTGTTGCCGCTACGCAGTCAAACATATCTACTCCATGTTCAATAGCGAATCTTAAATCTTCAGGAGTTCCAACTCACATAAGGTATCTTGGTTTATCATTTGGGAGGAGCGGGGTTGTGTGAGCCACAACTTGTTCGATGAGTTCTCTACTTTCTCAGACACTTACTCCTCAGATGGCGATTCCGTCTCGAGCAAATTGGCTTAGGTATTGTGCGGATTCAGTTCTCAAGTCAAGGTAGCTCCCTCACTGCACGATCGGAAAAAGTACTCCTCTTGAGCTTTCATATTTTGGTTGGAAGTGGTCAAAGGCTCTTTTTGCCCAGCGATGTGTCATAGCGATATGTTTTTGAATGGTTTTTTTGTCGGCTCAGGCTGGAGAGCAGACATCTAGTACCATCATGATATCTGAACCGAGTTCACATTGCGTATCTACAACATTTTCTGGAGTAAATATATGTTTGCTTCCATCATATGGAGAGCGGAATTTTACACCCTCTTCTGTGAGCTTTATTCCGACTTTATGCGTATGTTTTTTATCGTTAAATTTTTGGTTTGCTAATCAAAGAGAAAAAACCTGAAATCCTCCACTATCAGTCAAAATGAGTCAGTTTTTTCGATTTTCAAAAGTATGAAGTCCTCATGCTTGCTGAACGATTTTGCTTCCAGGTCTCAGGTAGAGATGGAAGGTGTTTGCGAGAATAAGGTTGATAGGCTCTATTTTATCTCAGATGTATTTTTTGTCTTGGAGGAGATCAAGGATCATACTTTTGATCGTAGCTTTAGTTCCAACGGGCATAAAAATTGGGGTTTTAACCTTGATACCGTTGAGTGTTATTTCTCAGGTTCTGGCATTCCCTTTTTGTTTCAGTATTTTGAAGTCGAGTTTTCACATTGAATGTTTTCTATGATTAAAAGTTTGGTTTATATTATGATTTTTCTTTTGAAAAGCAAGGTTTTGGCTGATGATTATCGTCTTAAATTCAGATTTTTTTAGTTGATGATTTGGATTTTAGTGATTTAGAAATGCATTAGAGAATGGTTGGAGAATTTCTCTTGACATTTTGGAGGAATTCTTTATTCTCTGCTTTTGTCTTTTATTTTTACTTTTAGAGATAGAAATGAACAAATTGTCAATTGTTGCTGCTCTTTCTGTAGGTCTTTTGACTCTTGGAGGAGTATATGCAGAAAATCAAACTGGAGCTGTTGCTTCAAACACTACAGGTGCAAACACTACAGGTGTTGTTGCTCCATTGACTGGGGATAAAGCTCCATTGACTGGGGATAAAGCTCCATTGACTGGGGATAAAGCTCCATTGACTGGAGATAAAGCTCCACTAACTGGAGATAAGGCTCCAAAGAATGAAGATGATGGAGTAGCTATTGGTGGACATAAGATTTTTATGTCACAACCAGTAGGTTCTCTTAGACCTCTTTATCATGTAGGAAAGGATTTGCCTGTTTCATTCAATATTATGAAGAAGGGAACTCTTTTCTCTGGAACAACTACTGCTTATGGTTCTATTGATAGTTTCTCTGGAAACTTCAAGGTAAGTCTTGAGATGAGTAATAATCTTGTTGAACCTAAGACATGGAAGGCTCTTGATCCTAAGGATTATCATTTGACAGGAATCGTTCCTATGTACTCTGGAACAAGCTATCAGCTTTCAGGACTTAGAGTAAAGGAACCAGGTTTCTATAGAATTACTATCCAACAAGAAGATGGAGAAAAACTAAGTGGAACACAAGAAATTAAAGTTTTCACTTATCAATCAGAATATGCATTTACTGGTCATGAGCTCGCTAAGGTAAAGGCTGTAAGTCAGATTTGGGATAATTTGGTTGATACTTTGAAAAAACAATCTCCAAAACTTTCTGGAGATCAAAACTGGATTAAAGCTTCAGATGAGGTAAAATCTAATATTAATGCTATCCTTGCATATGAGGCAGACGAAAAAGTTGCAACTAAGGAAAATAGACCTCATTATTATTCAGCTCCAACTGATTGGAGATCATTCTCTTACTTGATTGGAGCTTGGATAGCTGACACTATTCAACTTAGAAAATAGTTTCAAAAAGCTGAAGAAGTCCTTGTATTAACTAGGAGAAAGAAAGTCCTCATTGTGAGGACTTTTTTTGTTTTTCTTGGATACTTTTCCTTGCAAATGAGCTTGATTTCACTACACTAGAGTCAGTTTTTTCAGCTTTTTTATTATTAAATAGAGCAGGGATATGCCTCGTATTGTAGATGTGATCGAAGAACTTAAAATTGATAAAGCAACTTTTGCCAAAGTGTATGAAAAGGTGATGGATAAGCCGCTCAGTGCAAAGGCTGCGACTATTTCTGATGCAAATTTGGAAAAGATTAAGTATGTCTTGGATCAATTGCCGTCTAAGTGAGCGAAAACTGCTAAGGAGGAGAAACAGCCTGCTAAAAAAGCAGCTCAAGAGGCTAAAGTTTTGAAATCTGATGAATTAGGATTTTGAGGTGGATTCTTGTCTGGACTTGGATTTTCAAAGCAGGAGGAAAAGACAGTAGAGCCTGAGCAAGATGAAGATGATCTTGCATTGCATAATATTCAGATCCCTGTGGTTTCTAGCGAGGAAGTTTCTCAGGAAAGAATTAGTTTTTCTCAACCTACGCAGAGATATGAGGCGCGTAAGATTTCTTCAGCTCCTGAACAACCAAAAGAAAAGAAAGAATTTCCGGCAAAAAAGCAGCATGGAAATATCTTAATTGGACAAGGAACTTATAAAGCAAAGGAAAAGGTTGTGGCAACTGCTGCTGATTTTGCTAGATTTCAGACTGAGAAAGCACCAGAAAAGAAATCTGATTTTTCTGAATCAGTTGCTAAAAAACATCATACTTCACAGCCTGAGAAAAGGGGCGAAAAGAAACCTGAGAATAAGCCAGTTGCACCAAAGGTACACAAGGAAGCTACAACTTCAGCAAACCTTGTAAAGAAAACGGAGGTGACAATTGATGAAAATATTACTGTAAAAGAGTTCTCAGAAAAGATCTGAGTTCCTTTGCCTGAGGTGATGAAAAAACTCATTGCAAACGGTATTATGACAAGTTTGAATGCGAGTTTGGATTTTGATACTGCATCTTTGATTGCTGAAGATTTAGGTGTTTTGCTCAAGAAAAAAGAAGCAACCTTGGATGCTCAGAGTTTTATGGAGTGAGATTTGCAAAAGATCTTGGATATCGATAAGGAGGCTGAACATCAGGTTGAGAGAGCTCCAATCGTTACTGTAATGGGACATGTGGACCATGGAAAAACTTCATTACTTGACTATCTAAGAAAAACGAGTGTTGCTGGTTGAGAAGCTGGAGGTATTACTCAGTCAATCGGAGCTTCGATGATTGATTATAATAATAAAAAGATTACTTTTATTGATACGCCAGGACATGAGCTCTTTACTTCGCTTAGAGCGAGAGGAGCGAAACTTACAAACATCGCGATTATTGTGATTGCAGCAGATGATAGTGTGATGCCTCAGACGATTGAGTCAATCAATCATGCCAAAGCTGCTTGAGTGCCTATTATTATTGCGGTGACTAAGATTGATAAACCTGGTAATAATATGGAACAGATTAAAGCTGACGTTGCCAAGCATGGTTTGACTCCAGAGGATTGGGGAGGAGAGACGCCTTTTGTTGCGGTTTCTTCAAAAACTGGGCAGGGAATCGATGTCTTGCTAGAGTATGTACTTTTGCAAGCTGAGATGCTAGAGCTAAAGTATAATCCTGAGAGACAGGCGGTTTGAGTTGTTGTGGACGCTTATAAAGATCCAAAGCAAGGAGTAGTTGCAAGTTTGATTGTTTTGACTGGAACGCTCAAAAATGGAGATATTATTGTGGCTTACAACACTTATGGTAAGGTTAGGAGAATGCAGAACTGGATTTGAAAGAATGCTTCAAAGATTTCAGGAGGAGAACCAGTTCAGATTCTTGGATTTACTGAGTTGCCAGAACCAGGAAGAATTGTTGAGGTTGTTTCTAATGAAAAAGAGGCTAATCAGAGAATTGCCTTTATCAAGGAAAATGAGACCAAGGCAAAGGGAGATGGAGCTTTGCAACAGTTCTTGGCTCAGTTGAAGGCTGGAGACCAGTCAAAGATATCAGAATTAAGACTGATTTTGAAGGCGGATGGTTCTTCAAGTTTGGAAGCCTTGAAACAGGCTGTTGATGGAATTTCTCTACCAAAGCATGTTACTATCAAGGTTGTGCATAGTGATGTTGGATATTTTGGAGAAAGTGATCTTTCGCTCGCTCAGGCTTCAAGAGCAATTTTGCTCTGATTTAATATCTCAATGAATGCGGCTCTTAAAAAGAAGGCTGAATCTCTCAAGATCGAGATGAAGACCTTTGATATCATCTATGAATTGACTGATTATCTTACTAATCTTTTGCTTGGTATGGTTGAAGTTGAAAAAGAAGAGGTTGTTGTTGGAAAGCTTGAGATTCTTTGAGTTTTCCATACTGAGACCAGAGAAATGACGATTTGAGGAATGGTTAAGGAAGGAAAGGTGAAAAATAAGCTTAAGTTTAGAGTATACAGAGGAGAGGATATTTTGACAAATGGAGAGATCTTGTCTCTCAAGAGAAATAAGGATGAGGTGAAAGAAGTGAATGCAGGAGAGGATTGTGGAATGAAAGTGAAAATGGGAAAGAGGCTTGATATCTGAGATATTCTTGAATTTTATGAGATGCAAGAGGTGAAAGAGTAGTTTTTCATTGTCTTGTGTTGATAATTTTGCCTTTAGGTTGTGTAAAGGATGAAAAAGCTGATTGGAAAGATCAGTTTTTTCTTGTTTTTGAGAAGCAAAAAAATATAAAAAAATCTGATTTTTATTTTTCTAGTTATAAGTAATGCAAACTAATTCGTTGGTACATAATGCGGTATATGCTGCAGATAAGCCACAGGTTGAGCTTCTTTTGGATACTCCGTTCTCAAAGGAGATTCGTATCTGTCTTTCAAAGGGGCAGGAAATGAAGAGGCATCAAACTGCCTTTCCGATTGTGGTTGAGCTTGTCGCGTGAGAAGCAGAGTTTTGAGTAGACGAGCAGGTTTATCATTTGCATAAGGGAGATATCCTTACTTTGGAAGGGGGGATTCCTCATGATGTAAAAGCACTTGAAGAGAGTATTATTCGTTTGACGCTTTCAAAGCAGGATGCGGTTGCTCGTGTGGAACAGGTTGCTCAGCAAAGTGCATAATGAGTATAAAAGGCTGAGGAATCAGCTTTTTATCTTTTTTTATTTTTAAAAATTTGGTATTTGATGGCGAAACTCTATTTTAGATACGGGGCAATGAATGCTGGAAAATCAGCTGCGCTGATGCAGGTGGCATATAACTATGAGGAGAGAGGTATGCAGGTGCTGATTTTAAAGCCAGTTACTGATAGTAAGTGAGGTGCTAGCGTTGTTTCTAGAATATGACTGGAGAGAAAAGTTGATGCTTTTATTGAAAAGGGGGAGAGGATTGATGATATTCTAGATAGTACTTCTGAACAGGGAAAATATGCGTGTATTTTGGTAGATGAAGTGCAATTTTTGGAGGAAGCACAGATCGATCAGCTTTTTGAAATTGCGATTTTGAGAGATATTCCAGTAATTTGCTATGGATTAAGGACAGATTTTTTATTGCAAACTTTCCCTGCGAGTGGAAGGCTTTTAGCGTTAGCGCATAGTATTGAGGAATTAAAGACTATTTGTCGCTGCGGGAGGAAGGCAGTGTGTAATTTAAGGCTGATAGACTGAAAACCGGTGTTTACAGGAGCGCAGGTGGCAATAGATGGAAGTGGTGATATTCGCTATGAATCGGTCTGCTGAAAATGTTTCTTTAAGCTCAAGGAGCAGTATGCCTAATTTTTGGTTAGCTCTTGCAAAATCTGAAAAAATAGCTATACTTTTGCTGTGAAGATTGCCCTCAACATTTAGGTGGATTAAAAAGCAGGAAAGGAGGCTAAAAATCAGATTTTTTTGCTTTTTAATCTATCTTGAAGAAGAGTGCTGAGGCGGATTTTCTCAGACTTTTTTATTTTTTAGAATATAAAAAAATGGTAGTAAGAAAACAATTTGAACTTGCTCGCCAATCAATGACTTGGCAAGGAAGGGAAATTTCTATTGAAAAGGGGAAATTGGCTGTTCAGGCAGATGCGAGTATTAGAATGCAGATGGGAGAAAATGTAATGCTTTACTCAACAGTTATGGAGAAAAATCCGAAAGAAGGACTCGATTTTTTGCCATTGATGATTGATATGAGAGAGAGTTATTCAGCTGCTGGAAGAATTGCTGGGGCTGTATATAGAAGAAGAGAGGGAAGACCTTCGGATACTGCAATCTTGTATGCGAGATTGACAGATAGAGCTTTGAGACCTATGTTTCCAAAGGGAATGATCAATGATGTAGTAGTTTCAATTACTCCGCTTGCATTGGATCATCAATTGGGGCTTGGAGTAATGCATATTATTGGAGCTTCACTTTCTATTATGGCGGCTGGAATTCCGTTTGATGGACCAGTTGGAGCTGCACAGATAGGATATCTTGATGGAGAATTTATCGTAAATCCGACTCTTGAACAGTTGGAAAAATCAGAATTAAATCTTTTGGTTGCTGGAAAGAAAGGTTCTATCAATATGATTGAATGTGAGGGAAAAGAATTTCCAGATGATTTGATGAAAAAGGCCTTTGACCTTGGACAAAAGGTGATTGATGAGGCATGCGATTGGCAGTTAGAATTTTTGAAAACTTTGGAGATTAAAACTCAGGAAATCACTTTTAATAAGCCATCTGAGGAAACTATGCAATTGGTAGATCAGGTTTTGACTGCTGAAAGACTTGAGGCGATGGCTGGAAATACTAAGACTCCATTTAATGAGCTTTATTCTCAATATGAAAAAGAGGCTTTGGCACTAGCAGCTGAAAAGGCTGAGAGTGAGCAGACGAGTGAATACACTGAAAGTAAGATCAAGATGGGAGTTTTCAATGCAATTAAGAAATTTATTAGGTCAAGAACTATTGAAACAGGGAAGAGAATAGATGATAGAGGAGAACTTGATATTAGACCACTTTATTGTGAAGTTGATAACTTGCCTAGAGTGCATGGAAGTGGACTTTTTTGGAGAGGAGATACCCAGGTACTCAGCACAGTTACGCTTGGTGGACCAACTGATTACTTGGTGCTTGATGATATGGAACATGATGATGTGCAGCAAAAGTATTTTCATCACTATAATTTCCCTCCATTTTCAACTGGAGAAGCGAAAGCTATGAGAGGAACTGGAAGAAGAGAAATCTGACATGGAAGACTTGCTGAGAAAGCACTTGAAAATATGATTCCGAGCAAAGAAGAATTTCCATATTCAATTAGAGTTGTGAGTGAATGTCTAGGATCTGGAGGTTCGACCAGTATGGGATCAGTTTGTGGTTCTACACTTGCATTGATGGATGCTGGAGTGCCTATCAAGAAGCCAGTAGCTGGAATTGCTATGGGATTGATGACTGAACATCTAGAAGATGGAACAATTACTAAGTATCGTATTCTTAATGACCTTATGGGAACAGAGGACTTTACTGGAGATATGGATTTTAAGGTGGCTGGAACCAAAGAAGGAATCAATGCCATTCAGCTTGATACTAAACTGAAGGGACTTACACTCCAGATTATCCATGAGACGATAGACAGAGCAAGTAAATGATATAAGGAGATTATGGACTTTATGCTTGAGACTATTGGACAGCCAAGAGAAGCTGTTAAGGAATATGCGCCTAAGATTCATGTTTTCAAGATCAACCCTGAGAAAATCAAGGAAGTTATTGGAAAAGGAGGTGAAGTTATTGATAAAATTATTGAACAATGTGATAATATCAAGATCGACTTTGAAGATGATGGAACTTGTTTCTTGACTCATAGTAAACAGGAAATTATTGAAAAGGCGAAAAATCTGATCATGGAAATTGCCACAGATTTGGAAGTCGGACAGGTTTTTGATGCAAAGGTTGTAAGAGTTGAGGCATATGGACTTTTTGTTCAATTGCCAAAGGGAAAACAGGGACTTTGCCATGTTTCAAATCTTGGTCAGAAATTCACTGATGGATTGGATAAACATTTCAAGGTTGGAGATACGATTCATGTTGTGATCTCTCAGATTGGACAAGATGGAAAGATTGCTGTTAAGAGAAAGCTTGGTTAAAAGTTAAAAATAATGAAAAATCTGATTTCTCAGTTGGGAGATCAGATTTTTATTTATTATCTTGGAGTTTATATCTGATGTTTTCGGAGATTTTTTTTCTATCTCGGCCTCTGCTCATAAATTCATGCATTGCTTTTTTTAGGGTTGGAAGGGATTTATCTGATACGAGGATTCCTGAATCCTGATCAATAAGTTCAGCGCTAGCACCCTCTTCAAATCCGAGGACTGGAACGCCCATGAGAAGTGCTTCTGCTGTCCCTATTCAAAAACTTTCCTTTGTGAGATTGATGAGTCCTGAACTGTCTTTTATGGTTTCAGCGAGTCCATCTTGCATTCGACCTGTAAAAATGATTGTTTCTCCAGCAATGTTTTTTAATTTTTCTTCATCTGGCCCAGAACCTATCATTAGCAATGGTAATTTGAGCTCATTGAAAAGTTTGATAATAATTTCACACTCTCTCACAAAGCTCACAAGTCTTCCTACGCAAACAAAATATGGTTTTGGAGCCTGGGAAATGCCCATATATCGGTACTGATCACTGATGGTGGGGTAGTGAACAGTTGATGAGAAACCGTAGATCTGTTTAGCTAACTTTTGAGTGTAATGACTATTTGAAACTATTGTGTCAAATTTTGTATAGGACTGATCTCGTTTGCGAAGCTTTGGAGTAATTTTTTTAAAAAGCCATTTCTTCCATCAATGAAACTTGCCTAGGTATTCCTCGTAATGACTCCGAATATACTGCATTGGAGAGTGTAGGTAGAGTGAGGTTGGGACTCAGATTGGATCGATATTTTTTGCAATAGCGAAAGATGAAATCTGAACTTCATCAGGTTTTCGTTTTTTTATCTTTCTTGAGAGAATTTTCATGAATAGAGGATAAAAAACGATCAGGTTGCGGTAGTCAAAGATCGAAGACAGAATTTTGACTTTTCTTTTTTTGAAATAGAGGAAAATTTTTGCTAGCCAATTTGGTAGAGCCTGAATGATAGGTATAGTATAGCTTTTTTCAGGAGATCAGGGAATTGGGATATGAAGCTGTTTTTGTTCTGAAATGAGCGTGAAAAGCTGGATCTGTGTTTCTGGTCAGCTTTTTCTGAGAGCTTTTATGAGAAGGTCGTTTAGTACTTGCATTACGCCTCATGGCATGGTCCAGCAGTTGACAAAGGCGATTTTCATTTTAATCTCTCAGTATATAAAAGTCGTTTGAGTATAGGAGAAAAAAGGCTGATTTCAAGGGGATTTTTGTGCCTAAAATTCTGACTTGACTTTTGTTTCAGAAGTCCTACACTCTGTAGATATAGAGCTTATTTCAGGCTTTTTTATCTCTTAAAAGAGTAGAAACGATGAAAACTATGGATAGATTGCTACTTTTGGTGATTGCTGGAGTGTTAGCTGGAACGTATTATTTTACGAATAGTCATGTTCCTAGTCCTGTTGAGCAAAAAAGTGTGAGTGTTGTTGGAGTTGGTGAGGCGAGTGCGACTCCAGATCAGTTGACGATTACTTTTTCTATTGCTCAGACTGGGGCAACGACACAAGCTGCACAAGAATTAGTAAGTAAGCAAATTGATCAGCTTAGAAAGGGGCTTACTGATCTTGGGATTACGGAACAGCTCAAAACAGAATCATTTACTACTTCTCCTGATTATTTTTGGAAAGATGGAGATCGTGAGCTTCGTGGACAGAAAACCGTTGCTTTGTTTAGTATCAAGCTAGAGGGGGAAGATTTTCAGAAGAAATGAAATCAGATTCTTCAGTTTTTGCCTCATGTCGGTGATGTAGAGATCTCTAGTACTTATTATACTCTTTCGTCTCAGGAGACGCCAAAACTTAAGGCGAGAGAAAAGGCGTTTGAAACTGCGAAAGCTCAGGCTGAACAAATGGCAAAACTTTTATGAAAAAGGCTTGGAAAGGTACTTTCAATTTCGGCTGAAAATTCATCTTATGATGGTCCAATGCCATATTATGCAAATGCGGTGATGAAGGAATCTGCTGTTGCAGCAGCGAGTCTCAATACTGACTCTGAATTAATTTCTGCGGGAGAAGAAAAGATTACAGCGAGTCTTAATGTAACTTTCGAACTTGAGTAATTTGGATTTTATGTCAAAAATAAAAAAACTGATTTCAGAGATTGAGATCAGTTTTTGTTTTAATTATTTATTTACTTGCTTAGCTGAAGCTATAAGGAGATTTCTCCTCAAAAAGTTCTTTTGTAAGATTGAGCTTATTGACTGAATTTGCATAGCAGGTGATAAGCTTTTCTCATTTCTGAACTTTATTTCCAAGTTTTTTGTGTAGAAAGAGTCCAGCTCAGGCATCTCCTGGAGCTCCTAGCGTTCTAGCTAGCATATTGAGATATTTCATATCAATACTGCTGATTTCTCCCTCGGTTGGTGCGGTATAGTCAAAGGTTTCTGATCCGAGCGAAAGTTCTTCGGAGTTGATATCAGGTTTTTTACCTTCTTGTGCTTTGATGATTTCTTGCATTTTTGTTCGGGCTTTTCAGCTGAGGAGTTCTGAAGTAGCAAGTTCTAGAGCAGAGGAATAATCTTCTTTTAGACCGCAGATTACGATGAGCTGAGCTGCTAAATCAAGTGCTTTTTCTTGAAGGTCAAGAGCTCTCTCTGGGTGCTGTTGCAGAATTCTAAGGACTTCTCTTACTTGGAGAACGGCTCAGATTCCGTTTCCGATTGGCTGAATGGCTTGCGTTATTGCAACTTCTGTTTTGATCCCTAGAGCTGAACCGATATTTCTGAAATGGTTTGCGATTCTCTCAGCATCGGCTTGGTTTGTGACTTTTGCAGTTGGTCCGACTGGGATGTCTATCAAGCAATGGTTGATTCCCATAGCATAGTTTTTTGCCATGATGCTTGAGATCATTCTGGCATAGGGTTCCATCCCCAGCGGAGCTGAGACTTTGATGATTCTATCATTTGCTGGTGCGAGGTTAAGATTCCCGTTCCAAGCGAGGCAACATTTGTGCTTATCTACCAGTCTGATGATTTCAGATTTTTTAAATTCGCTTTTCATAAGAACTTCTACGCATTCTCCAGTTGCAGCTGGAGAGGTGATTGATTTAGAGAAGGTTTTTGGGATTGTGATCCCTAGTGAAGCGAGTAGCGGAACGATGATCATTGTTGTTTCGTTTCCTGATACTCCTCAGATGCAATATTTACTCGCAACAATCCCTGGAAAACGGTACATATCTCCAGTATAAGCGGTTGCTTTCGTAGTATAGGCAAGTTCTTCAGGATCAGATTTATAGAAAAAGCTAGTCGCGGTATAATAGGCTAAAATCAGATCTGAAAGTTTATTATTTTGCATATCTTCGATGATAGCGTCAATTTCCTCGGTAGTGAGCTTTTCTCAGAGGAGTTTTTTTCTGATGGCTACTAGAGAGAGTGGGTTTGTCCTCATGAATGAAACGAGGACATTATCTCCTTCCATAATTGGGTAATTATCTAGTAATTCCTGAGTTGCTCAAATAATTCCAGGTTCGAGCTCATCAGAAAATGCAACATCAACAACATATTCTTCTTTATTTCTGATGAGTGAGATTTTGTCTTGAGGAGAGATTCCGTAGGCAGTCGCTTCTTGAGTATTGAGCATAGCTACGATTCCTTCTCAGTTACTGATGTTGAGTTTTTTGATTTTTCAACTAAAAATTTCCATAAAGTTTGATAAAAAGAATAAAATCAGATTTTTTTTGTTTTTTATGCAGGTGTATTTTGGATTTTCGGTAGAATCACTTTATCTGCATAGGCGACTTCTTGCTTTCTGACTCTTGGTTCGACTTTTTTTAAGTATGAAGTCTCAAGAGTTGTTAGTAATTCATTATAGCTGGATTGATATTTTCATCTGTTTGCAAGATCGGGACTATCTCGGGTATTGAGGAGAGCATTAAGCTTTTCTGTGTCGATGACCCTATTTTCCTTTCAACCGGCTCCTGTTGATGTTTCTAGCCATTGCATAAACATTCCTATGGCGAATTTAGATTTTTTACTTGTTCATTGTAAGTTTGCAAGCTCTCTGGTTTGTTCTCAGCTAAGCGCATATTTTATTAATTTCCTTGGTGTTGTGATCTCTTTCCTAAAATTTTCATAGGAAACAACATCTTCAGCGGATCCTGTCTTTCCGTCGTTACTTTGCCCCTTTTCTGAGATACGATCTGCAAATACTTTTAATGTTTTTAATTGATCTATAGAGAGATTCGGTTGTTGGAATGTTCTAAGAATTGGTGCTAAAATCTCATAATATCAAAGATCGTTTGTCGCTGTGACGGTGTTTTTTCTGATATCAAGTCCAGATTTAATTTTTGCTATAATTGTCGATTCGAGTTGTCTTCTTTCGATGATATCTTTGGTAGCAATAACTTCAGTATCTCCGATAGTATACATTATACGATTTCTGAGATTTTTTTCGATTGTTTTGTAGAGCTCTTTCTCTGTGTCTGGTCTTTCCGTTGGAAGGTATTTATGTCAAAGTGCTTGACTCATTAATTCCGTATATCCTGGAATTTTTAGGAATTTTCTAAACCTTTCTCATCATAAACTTAGTGTTTTCGTCTGTTGGGAGAGCTCGGGATTGCTTATAAAGAATTCTCCTGTTTCTACTTTGAAATAATAGGAGATACTTGGATTATTAGCATCGATAAATTTATAATTTCACTGTTTTACTTCTCCTTTGCTTATCTTGATTCCTAGTTTTTCAAAGACTTTTTTTCAGCTTTCTAGTGTTATTTCTTCAGTTTTCTCTTTTAGGATCTCTGATTGTTTCTCTTGATTCTCATCGATCATTGTCTGTATATCTTTGTCGTTTTCTCGTACTTTTCTAAGTTTGGCGAGGTCTGGATCAGGATTTGTCTTTGAGTCAATCTGATTAATAAGCCTTAGTAGTTTATCCTTCTCAATACCTAGGTTTTTAACTTCTGGAGATTCTAGGAATTTCTTTATATATTTTTCATACAGTTCTTTAGGAATTGTCCCTAGAGCCTCTTCTTTTGAGACGTTGCTGATTTCCTTTGTTATTTCTTTTGTTCCATGGGAATTTAGTTTTATAGCTTCTTTGTCCTGAATTTTTTCTAACAGTTGCTCTCTATTTCAAACTTTTGTTTCTTTTTTTTCTGTTGTTCTATTTTCGTATGATTTTCTTGATTCTTTTGTAGTGTATTCTTCTTTTTTTTCTGAGGTTGAATAGATGGGAGGGCGTCTTTTCCCTCTTAAAAGAGGTAGATTTGATTTTATGTAATTAGTGATCTGATTTACTATTCTTGCTAGTCCTACTTCATTATTGTAGGGACCTATTGCTTTTTTTGTATCATCTGTTAATTCTTCTCCCTTTGTAAGATGGTTATAGAAATTATTTATTTTTTTTAATAACCATCACTCTTCTTTTGGTATTCCCTCGTTTCTTAAGATATTCCTAAAATAGGATAAGTACGCTCCAGTACTTTCTTTTGTATTTCTCCCTTTAATTCTGCTTAATATTCCTTCTACACTGTTGTCTTCTTTTTGCAAGGTGTCGAAATTCGCTCGTAGGTTTGATCTGATTTCCTTTGTTGTTTTAGTAGCTTCTCTAGGCTTTTCTTTGAGTTGTTTTCAATTTTTTATTGAAACTGTTTCTTTTTTCCCTCTTAAAAGAGGTAGATTTGATTTTATGTAATTAGTGATCTGATTTACTATTCTTGCTAGTCCTACTTCATTATTGTAGGGACCTATTGCTTTTTTTGTATCATCTGTTAATTCTTCTCCCTTTGTAAGATGGTTATAGAAATTATTTATTTTTTTTAATAACCATCACTCTTCTTTTGGTATTCCCTCGTTTCTTAAGATATTCCTAAAATAGGATAAGTACGCTCCAGTACTTTCTTTTGTATTTCTCCCTTTAATTCTGCTTAATATTCCTTCTACACTGTTGTCTTCTTTTTGCAAGGTGTCGAAATTTGCTTGTGGATCTGATTTGATTTCTATTTTTTTACTAATACTAGAACTACTCTCCTTCGTTCCTGAGTCTATACGATTTTTATGATTTGTTTCTGGAGGCATTCTGACTACTTTCCAATTAAATATAAATCTTTTTAATTATATCTGAAAGGTCTTGAAAAAACAAATTTTTAAGCACAAAAAATCAGATTTTTTTTGATTTGATTGCATTTTACTTAAAAAATCGTATATCTTGATGAAGGATTTTACTTTTTAGCGATAATAGAATGAAACTTAGAGAAGAATTGGAGGCTCGTGGATTGCTTTATCAGTATACTGATGAGAAATTTTTTGATTTGTATGAAAAGTGAGGCGAGAAGTTCTATTGTGGCTATGATCCAACTGCAGATTCTCTTCATCTTGGGCATTTTTTGACCTTTATGGCTGCAGTAAATTTTATGAAGAGGGGAAATACTTTTGTGATGCTGATCTGAGGTGCAACCGGGATGATTGGTGATCCAACTGGGAAGAGTGAGGCGAGAGCCTTCCTTTGACTTGATCAATTAAGGCATAATCAAGAGGCGATTACCAAACAAGTTGGTCAGATTTTGGAAAATTTAAAAAAACTGACAGGAAAGGATTTTCAATTTAAAGTCGTGAATAATTATGATTTTTACAAAGATCTATCAGTCTTTGATTGGTATAGAACAGTTGGGAAATATATCACGCTAAATACTATGCTCAGTAAGGAATCAGTGAAAAAGAGGCTGGAGAATACTGAGTCTGGGATCAGTTATACTGAGTTTAGCTATATGCTCTTGCAAGGAAATGACTTTGTTCATTTGTATGAAAATGAAGGTGTAAAGCTTCAGATTTGAGGATCTGATCAGCGAGGAAATATGGTGACTGGAACTGAAATGCTTCGTAAAAAGACGGAAGGTGAGTTAGAAAGTTATGTTATGACCTTGCCTTTGATGATGGATTCAACAGGAAAAAAGTTTTGAAAATCTGAATGAAATGCAATTTGGTTAGATCAGGAGAAAAATAGTCCATATTTTGTGTATCAGTATTTTGTGAATACTGCGGATGCTGATGTAGAGAAATTTTTGAGGGCCTTTACTTTGCTAGAGATCTCAGAAATAGAGGCGATTGTTTCACAACATGTTCAGCAACCAGAGCTTAGATATGGACAGAGACAGTTAGCGAATTATGTAATTCAAACTCTTTTTGGGAAGGAAGCTGCTCAGCAGGCTGAAAAGATTTCGGAATTCCTTTTTGGAGAAAGAGATAAAATGGAGCTATTGTCAGCCTTTTCTACTGATGAATTGCAGGCTTTAGCAAGGGAAACTGGAGATTGTAGTGTTCAGGAAGATGAGATCAGAATTTTGGAACTTTTGGTGTTGGCTTGAGTTTGTGAATCTAATGGAGATGCGAAGAAACTTATTGCTCAGGGAGCGATCTTTGTAAATGAGCAGCTTGTTTCTGATATTGGTCAGAAGTTCTCAAGGAGTGATGCGGTTAATTGAGTCTTGCTTATTAGGAAAGGAAAGAAAAACTATAAAATTGCTCAGTTTTAATTTTTTTCTTTACGCAAATGCATACCTTCCAGCTTTTACTCCCTAATGATGGGAGAAAACTTAGAAATCTTTTTACTGCTCTTTTGAAAAAGGGGGTAATTTCTCAGGCGGTTGTGATGAATTATGCTAAGATTTATCAGCTTTCTGAGCCAAAAATCCAAAAATCTGAGAAAAAACTGGTTATGTTTCTTGGTGTGGCTGAGGAACAAGAAAAATTTCTTCACCTTGTATCTCAGATCAGTTGATGGACTTTTGAGAATGGAGATTTATTTCTTCTGCCTTGACTTTGTTAAAAAAAGCCTCTTTGAGTGAAACTCAAGGAGGTTTTTTTGTCTCTCAGGATGCTTGAGAAGATGCGGGGGGCTCTTCCGTGTCTTCATTCTCTTTTTTAAAGAGGTCTCTAAATAGTATTTCGTCTGCCTCAGTTATAAAGATCCTGGTTGATGCTGCGATTACATAACCGATGAAGCCACCGATTATGATTACTGATGAGATCGCAGTGTATGCGATAGTTGTTGACTCTGCTTTGCAACTGACAAGTAATCCTCCCAGAAGCAAAAATACGATACACTTTTTCATTTGTTTAATGATTTTTTTTGGTTTTCTAGATGCTATGATAATTATTTTTTGATGAAAGTCAATATAAATAAAAAAGAGAAATCTGAATTTATTTTTTTGATTCCTCTTTTCTAGATCCTAATTTAGAATTCGCAATTCTTAGGAGTTCTTGGGAACGGAATTACGTCGCGAATATTCTCCATACCAGTTACATACATTACGAGTCTCTCAAATCCAAGTCCAAAACCTGAATGTGGAACGCTTCCATATTTTCTGAGATCAAGATACCATTGATAGTCTTCTGTAGACATCTGGAGGTTTTCCATCTTTTTTGTTAATTTTTCGTAGTTATCTTCTCTTTGAGATCCTCAGATGAGTTCTCCGATTCCCGGTACGAGCATATCCATTGCTCTAACGGTTTTCCCATCTTCGTTGAGTTTCATATAGAAGGCTTTAATTTCTTGTGGATAATCGGTTACAAATACTGGTCCGTTAAAGACTTTTTCTGAGAGGAATCTCTCGTGTTCAGTCTGAAGATCAATTCCCCATTCTGGAGCGTATTCAAAATTTTGTCCTGATTTTTGAAGGAGTTCAATTGCTTCAGTATAGGTTACTCTCGCGAAAGTTGAATTAACTAGTTTCTCAGCTCTTTCTTTTACTCCTGGGAAAATAAATTGGTCAAAAAATTCCATCTCAGCAGGAGCTTCTTCTAGAACATATCTAAGAACATATTTGATCATATCTTCTGCGATTTGCATATTTTCTTTGAGATCAGCAAATGCGATTTCAGGTTCAATCATCCAAAATTCTGAAAGGTGTCTTGTTGTATTTGAATTTTCTGCACGGAATGTTGGTCAGAAAGTATAGATTTTTCCAAAGGCAGATGCAAAAGTCTCTCCTTCAAGTTGTCCACTTACTGTCAAACCTGCCTTTTTTCAGAAGAAGTCTTTAGAAAAATCAACCTCTCCAGATTCAGTTTTTGGTGTGTTTTTTAGGTCTAGAGTTGTGATTTGAAACATTTCTCCAGCTCCTTCGGCATCGCTTGCTGTGATAATTGGTGTATGTACTCGGATGAAACCTCTTTCATTAAAAAACTTATGAATAGCGAAAGAAAGCAGACTTCTTACTCTGAATACTGCAGAAAACGTGTTTGTTCTCGGTCTGAGATGTGCGATAGTTCTGAGATATTCAAAAGAGTGTCTCTTTTTTTGGAGAGGGAATGTTTCATCTGCTGCTCCTAAAAGCGTTATTTTTGTAGCTTTGAGTTCAAAAGCTTGTTTTGCTCATTCAGATTTTATGAGATCTCCTTCAATCTGAAGGCTGCTCCCCGTTCCGTATTTTACGACTTCATTGAAATTTTCAAGTTCTTGTTCAAAAACGATCTGAAGATTTTTTAGATATGAACCATCATTGAGTTCGATAAATCCAAAAGTCTTTGAATCTCTGAGACTTCTTACTCGTCCGTTTACGATGATCTTGCTTCCGATAAGTGATTCGTAGCTTTGATAGATCGTTTTGATACTTGTCGTTTGCATTTTGAATGAATATATGAAAAAGTAAATTATCTGATTTATAGTGTTTTTTGTAGAGAATACAAGTCTTAACAAGAAAAAAAATCTGATTTTTGTTCAGATTTTTCTTGAGGCATTGTGGGGTGAAGCTGTGGATATCTTGTAGTCAGCAAGTTTGATTTTATTTAGATAGCTTCACTGTGTTCGCAATGCCATTTTGAGTGAGACCTCGTAATGATAATTAATTTTATCTGTGAGAGGCTAATTCTTCAAATGCAGAGAAAAGTTCTCCTACAGTTTTGATGGGTATGACCTTTTGCTTTCGTTCGCGAGTGTCTGGTATTCCCTTTATGTATTGAAAAAGGTATTTTCTAAACTCTACGACTGAACGATATTCTTTCGAGAAATCGATAAGCTTTTTTAGTTTTTCTAAATCTTCGAGTGTTGGTTGGTTGATCGCGTAGTTATCTACCTTTTCTCACCATTCTTCAAATCGTAGATCGCAGGCTATCATCATGAGTAGGTGTTCTTGTATGGTCTCTAGTTTTTCGCTGAGCGATGGGAGGTGTTGCGTGAAGATTCGGGGATTTCCTATAGCGCCTTGTCCAATCATGATCCCGTCAAATTTCCGTTGATCAAGTACTTCTTTAGCCATTTGATAAGAAGTGATACCTCAGTTGGCGACAACTTTGCAGGGGAGGGCTTGTTTGACTTGCTGGATAAATCAAAAATCAGCATCTCCTGTATAGAGTTGTTTGAGGGTTCTGCCGTGAATACTAATCAGATCGCAGCTTGGTGCGATACGTTTTAGGAAATCGAGCTGTTCAGGTTTGTCTTCTTCATGAAGTCCTGCTCTGGATTTTACAGAAAAAGATAAATCAGAATTTTCTTTTACGATTTTTGAAAGGTTTTGGATGATTGTGATAGTTTTTTCACGATGCCTGAGCATATCAGAGCCACCACCACATTTCATGACGGTATTTGATGGACATCAGGTATTGAGCTCTATCCCTGAGAATTGGTCGGCATATTTTTCAACTAAGATCTTGGCGGTTTGCAGGAGTGTTTCTTCATTTCCTCAGTAGATCTGAGCGATTGGGAGTTGTTCAGGTGTCGTCAAGATATGTCTAATGACTTTGCTTGGATTGATGATAAAACCATCAGCATTCATAAACTCAGTTCGTAGCTGTAGGGTATCGTTTTGATTTTTATAACGATCAAAAATGTTTTTCGTGATCAGGCGGGTTGCACAATTTGTGATCCCATCCATCGGTGCAAAGCACAGTTGCATATTGAGCTTTTTCTAGGTTCTAAAAAAAGAGGAGTTTTAACATTCTTCCAAAAATCTGAGTTCAACCTTTCTAAGTCAGAATTTTGGATTGTGAAATTTTACAATTCCGAGATTATTCCATATTTCAAGTACATATCCAGTTCCAAAGAGCTTATGCCTTACGGTTGCTCATTCAGTGATCGAAGATTGATGCTGGGCTCCTCAGCCTTTGGTAAGGTCGTAGAACTTCAGCAGATCATTTGGGATTTCCTGGAGAAATCTGCTGACAGGATTCATCTTGGTTTGACCTCGCGTCATTCTACTGTTTGCATGCGAGATGAAGAGCGCGTCTTTTGCTCTAGTAATTGCGACATACATTAGTCTTCTTTCTTCTTCTAGCATTTTTGGTTCGAGAAGAGAATTTGCAAGCGGGAAGATATTGTCCTCTGCACCTACGATAAATACAGCTGGGAACTCTAGTCCTTTACTAGAGTGGATCGTCATGAGTTTGACTGCGTCAGAATTTTCATCTGTATTTTCAATAGTATCTACCATTAGAGTTACTTCTTCCAAAAATCGTCTCAGCAACTCTTCTCCAGAACTGATGATTTCTTCGTTTGCATTTGCAGTTCAAAATTCATATTTGCTGGCCATGTTGATCAGCTGTCCAATGTTTTCATACTTTTCTTCTGCAGTTTGTTCGCTGTCTTCTTCCTTGATAAGGTAGCCTTTATAGTCAATCTTTTTGACAAGATATTCGGTGAGATCTGCTGGGTTAAGTGTTTTTATCGCTGTTGTTAATTGATTGAAAAGTTCAATAAAATCTTTAATCCCATCGAGTGCTGGAGTTGTTAGTTTGATTCAGCATTCTTGTTCAATTATTTTTGTCGTTCCCATTTCAGAAAGTGTGAGAAGTATTTCATAGAGGCTCACTCCCATTTCTAAGGCATAGGATTCTAATCTTTCAAGCGAAGTTTTTCAGATTTTTCTGTTTGGAATATTGAGGACTCTCTTGAGCGATACCGTATCAAAGGGATTATTGATGATTTTGAGATAGGCAAGGATATCCTTGATTTCTTTTCTTTCAAAAAATTTAAATGCTCCATAGATTTTGTAGGGAATTCCTTCTTGAACAAAAAGAGATTCAAAATTCTGAGATTGAGAGTTTGTTCTGTAGAGGATTGCTACTTGTCCTCGTGATTTCAGCTTCCCTTTATCTTTCATTTGTTTGATAAGATCAATCGTATTTGCTGCTTCATCAATATCGGTATTGTACGTGAGAATAGTAATTTTGTCGTTTCATTCTCTATGCGCGATGATGTTTTTTTCGTATTGGTTTTTATTTTGCTTGATGACGGCATTACCAGCTGAGACGATGTGCGCTTTTGAACGATAATTGGTTTGGAGCTTAAACATTTGGATATCTGGCCAGTATTGTTTTACATTCAGAAAGTTCTCCATAAGTGCGCCTCTTCGTCCATAGATACTCTGAAAATCATCTCCAATGAGCGTGATGTTTGCTCATTCTCAGCTCATCATTTTCATCAGTTCAAACTGGATCCAGTTGGTATCTTGAGCTTCATCTACGAGAATATAGTCAAAACTGTTTTGCCATTTTTGAAGGACTTCAGGATTTTTTTTGAAGAGTTGATAGGGGAGGAGCAGTAAATCATCAAAATCAAGGCTGTTTGATTTTTCGAGTTCCTTTTCGTATTCTTGGTAGAGTTTTCCCATTTGATCTTCATAGTTTCCGTTGCTGTATTTGAGGAAAAGTTCTGCAGTTCTTCCTTCGTTTTTTTGCTTTGAAATAAAGCTTTTTACTTCTTGGGGCTTGAAGGTATCTGCCATTGCATATCTTTTGAGAATGTCTCTGATGATTTTTGCACTATCATCGGCGTCTAAGATTCCAAAGTTTTTATTGTATTTCATTTCCAATCTTTCAATATCTTCTTTAAGAATTTTGAGGAAAATTGAGTGGAAAGTTCCAATCCATTTGAGTTTTCTTGGATCAAGGTGCTGCACTGATCTTGGAGTGGTTGTATTCATTTCATTGAGAAAATCTCAAAAATCTGAGTCAGATTTTTGTTCTTCATTTGTAAATGATTGGCTAGAAATTTCATCTCAAAGCTTGATCAGTCTTTCTTTCATCTCGTTTGCTGCTTTGTTGGTGAAGGTTACAGCTAAGATTCTCTCTACTTTGATATTCTTTCACCAGATTAGATATGCGATCTTGTAGGTAAGCACTCTCGTTTTTCAACTTCCAGCACCAGCGATAATTAGAGCTGATGTGCTCGTATGGAGAGCAGCAGCGGTTTGCTCATCATTGAGATTTGAGGCGATATAGTCTTTGAGTTGCATATTTATATTTTATGTCAAAAGTGGTAAAAATCTGATTTCAGATTGTATGAAATCTGCTCTGAGTTTCAATTTCAAATGAGAGATTTTTTTCTCTTTATTTTCTCTTGATTTTAGCTAGAAAGAAAATGGCTAAAACATCTGATATATTCAGCTTTTTATTTGATGTTTTCTGCTGAAAATTAAAAACTGTGTTATTTTCTCTTGATTATCTATCGCCAATCACTATAAAGGTCTTCAGTCAAATTTTTATATTGTTTGAGGAATAATGGCACACAAAAAAGCCGCTGGTTCGGTTAAAAATCTAAAGGACTCACAACCAAAATATCGTGGAGTCAAGGTCTTTGGAGGACAGCCAGTTTTAGCTGGAAATATTATTATTAGACAAAAAGGTTCTAAATATGAATGCGGAAAAAATACTTATGAAGCTGCAGATTTTTCAGTACATGCTGCAATTGATGGAGTAGTTGCATTTAGAAAGAAGAACTTTAAGAAGTTCAATGGAAGAACTTATCTTAAGACTGTTGTTGAGGTAGTTTCTCCAGAAGATCTATTGAAGGTAAAAGAGGATGCACCAAAGGCTGAAAAACCAGCTAAGGCTCCTGCAAAAAAGGCTCCAGCTAAGAAAGCAGCAGCTCCAAAGAAGGCTCCTGCGAAAAAAGCAAAGGCTGAGTAATATTAAGTGATAATTTTTTAATTTACTAATCACAACTTATCAAATGACAATTGGTCCAAAGAAAAAGGTGAGTAAAGTGCAATCTCGTAAAAGACACTCAACTTGGAAATCTATTAATCTTAAGAGATTAGAAAATACTTATCAGACTGCAAAGTGTCCAAACTGTGGTGCTAATAGACTAAATCATAGAGTTTGTCCATCTTGTGGATATTATAATGGTAAGCAAGTTCTTACTATTAAGTCAAAGGCTAAGGATACTGTAGTAGACGCTTAGTCTCCTTATTATTTAGCTCTGGAAGATTATTCCTATGGATATTAGAAAAAGAATCAATGCGAGGAAAGTGGTATTAGCCTATATTTACGAGCATTGTTTTTTTTCTGCAATGCAAAAAAATCTGATTGCTCAGCCATCTAAAGTTGCTGGAGCATGAGATCAGATTTCTTCTCCTGATACTCCAGCTGAAAACTCATTTTTTGATGCTGAATTTCTCAAACAAGTAGCATCAAAAAAACAGCAGCAAGAGCATATTGATGAGTATGTCCAGGCACAAGTTACTGAATATTTGATCAATCAGAGTCCGGAAGAGGATGCTGGGTATTTGATGAAGTATGGTTTCGATCAGTGGCAACTTGAGGAGATTGATACAGATTATGTTTTTAAGGTGACTTCTGCTATTTCTCGTTATGAAGAGGAATTGATTGAAAAGGTTAATCAGAATACGCAAACTTTTCAATATGAGCAGATGGATATTATGGATCAGGTATGTCTTTTGCAGGGGTATTTAGAGGTAAAGGTAGTGGATACGCCGCCTGCTGTGGTGATCAATGAGATGGTTGAGCTGGCAAAGAGATATTCTGATGATGGAGCTCCAAAATTAGTAAATGGGCTGTTGAATGCTATTTTGATAGATAAGAAATAAGAAAAAACCTGAGATTGATTCAGGTTTTTTTTGATCTATTGCTTTTTTTAGTTATTATTGTGATCCAACTTCTCTTTTAATTATCTTATGTGCTCCTCATATTTGTTTTTTATTGAAAGATTCTGAGGTTTGAGCTTGCTTCATTTACTGTTGGGAAAAGAGTTTCTCCATTGGTAATTTCTGTTTGAAGCCCTTGCGATTGAAGGTCAGTCACCAACTGTACAAAGCAAGTATCTAGGATGATCTTCAGATTTGTCTTTCGTTTTTCATAAGTTGCTGGGTTCGTTGTTTTTTTCTCAGTTAAGAGGCGAGCAAAATCACTCCAGAACATTTTCATTCCCAGTGTACTCATTACTCCTTTTGCGATAAAGTTTAGCGTGTCGATAAAGCTTGTTAGAAAGCTATCGTATACGATTCAGACCTTTTCATCGGTAAAAGAGAGTAGGTATTTTCAGTCAGCTTTTTGAGTTAAAAGTCCTGATATGAAAATGCTTTCAGCAACTTTAGGTGCTATTTTATGAGGAGTTTGGTCGTTTACTCATAGGGGAAGAAAAATCAAACTTCCATATTGGTTTTTGAAGTGATTGAGTAACGTGGTCGCTGATTTTTCAATAGCGAACTGAACGACCTGTTGTAGTTGGTTCATTTTTTTTCGTTGGTTAAAACGTCAGATTTTTTATTATGCTGCAATTCTAAGTGTTTTCATCTTTTCTTTTGTAGATGGTTTTTCAAAGAATGCAATCGCTTCAGCAAGTTCAGGTTTATTTTTAGCATATTCATGAATATCTACTCCTTTCTGGTATGCTTCACAGGCTTGCACAAGAGCCTTAGCACCTGACTGAGTTCCCTTTGGATGAGCGTGACATCCCGCACCCATTGTTGTGATGAAGTCTACATTTCCCATGAGATCGATGAAAGGCTTGAGAAGAGTTGGGTTTAGACCTCCAGAGATGATAGGGCAGCAGGTCTTGATTGCTCTCCAGCTATCATCAGTAAGTACTTCTTCATTATCTTCGTCTCTTTGTACGAGAGCTACGAAGTCTTTATCGGTTTCTGGGATTGTTCCCCAAGACTGTTCAAAGATATGTCCAGTCTTTTTCATATATCTAATACCTTCTGCTGCAGTTACATCTTCAGCCTTATCTCCAGCCATTTTCCCAACTCCTGCGGTTCCGGTATGGATTCCTGAAGCTCCAGCGAGTCTTGCAAATTTTGAAAGGACTAAAACTGAGTATCCAATAGGGTTTTCTGGTCTGGTAAATGCACCATGTCCAGCTCTATGAAAGTGGATAAATACATCTGGATACTTTCTTCTCAAGGTCTGAACAGCCATCCAACCTGCTGTTGTTCCATCAATCAGGAATGCATAAGATCCTGGTTCAAATCCTGCGTTTCTAATCATTTCACATCTTTCGATCATGGTATCGTAATCAGCAGCTGATACATTGAAAGAGTGCACTTTTTTCTGTCAGGTTTCTTTTACTGCTTTGTCCATAGCCTCCTTTACGTGTTTTACCATTTTATCATAAGGACAAAAATCCTGATTTGCTTGTGGTTCATCATTTTTTACAAAGTCTCCTCCTCATACCCAAAAATCATAACACACCTCAGCGTATTCAGCGGAAGTAAGTCCCATCTTTGGTTTGATGATGGTTCCGAGGATTGGTCTATTGTAAACATTGAGGTATTTTCTCATGTCTGCTAGGGTATAGCTTGGTCCGTCGTATTGTTCAAGCATTGCAGGTGGAAACCATACATCAAGAATTTTTAATGCTTTTACTTCCTTCATTCCAAAGACATTCCCTGCAATGTAAGTGAGAATATTCTGAATATTTCCACCTCTATCGAAAAGTCTCCATGGGTATGCGATCCAGATAAGTTCTTTTTCTACATCCACCTTATAGACAAGGGCATTCATTTCTTTTGAAAAGGCAGTTTCTGTCTCAACTAGGAAATTTGTTCCAGTAGAGGATTCAGCTGCGACTTCACAAGCTGCCTGGAGAATATTCATCGATTTCCCAGGTTGAAAGTGAGCTGCAAGGAGCATATATTGTCCATTTTTTGGATTTGGGAGATCAAGATTGACATAGGCCAATTGGTGATCATTGAGTGTTGATAAAAGTTCTTTTGCGTTTGACATATTTTATTTAGTATAGAATATAAAGCTAAGGCTGATTATATTCAGATTTTTTTATTTTGCAACTTTTTGAAAGGATTTTAGAAAAGAAATGGTCTATTCCGGTTATTCTTCAAGTTCTTCTTCAAAAAGATCTTTTACCTTTTTAGAAGAAGTCGTTTTACTAATTTCATTCGCTATCTCTGGATAATGATCGTCAATAACTTTCAGATATTCCTCATTGGTAATCTGATTTGCTGGTTTTTTATAGAGTTCCGAAGCTACTTTTGCAAGAGCGTTATATTGTGCTTTGGCGAGGGCATAAAAATCTTCGTAAGTTCGATCATTTTTTTCTTCAGATCTTTCTTCTGAGTATGCTTTTGCTAAGCTTTGAGATATAAGTTCTAGTGCATATTCAAACTGTGGTTTTGAAAACTGACTGAGTTTATGATTCATTAGATATATTCCCTTGAACTTTCCTAGAGACTTTTCTACCTGCAACTTTTCACTTTCAGTTAGCGAAAATTTATTTGTGTAGTCTTGGTTTCTGTAGACAATAAAAAGGACTGAGAATATGCAGACTACTACACTGATAATAATTATAAGAGATTGTTTTTTGTTCATTGTGTGAATTGGAGATGGTAAAGTCTTTACTTTTTGTATAGCTATATTTTTGATGATTGCAATGTTTTTTGTGGGATGAGGGAATTTGAATTGCTTCTGCTGAGGCTCGTGATGACTGATTCCCTTTCAATGGCGAGAAAAAGACGGGAAAAAAGAAAAAACCTGAGTTTGATTCAGGTTTTTTGCTATCTAATGACAGATTATTCTGCATCTTCAGTAGCTTCTTTTGCTTTAGGAGCTTTTTTTGTAGTTTCTCCTTCAGCTTTTTCTTCCAAGTGTTTCATTGAAAGTCCGATCTTTCTATTTTTAGGATCGATGAGAATAAGCTTAGCCTTTACAATTTGTCCAAGTTTTACGATTTCATTTGGGTTGTTAACTGCCTTTTGAGAAAGCTCGCTAAGGTGAACAAGTCCATTGATATCGTCAAATACTCTCACGAATACTCCATAAGGTACGAATCTGATGATTTCTCCTTCGATGATATCTCCAACCTTGTACTTCTTTGGAAGCTCTGACCAAGGATCTCCTTTGAGTTGCTTGCTTGAAAGAGAGATCTTTCCGTTTTCAAGACCAATTACTTTAACTTGCATCTTGTCTCCGATCTTTCCAAGTCTATCGATATCATTTACGTGTCCGTAAGTAATTTCTGAGATGTGAACAAGACCTTCAACAGTGCCTCCGATAGTCACGAAAAGTCCGTATGAAGAGATTCCTGAAACAACTCCATCAAATACCTTTCCAACTTCAAGTTCAGCAAGAACTTTTTCTCTTTCTTCTTTGAGAGCTTCTCTTTCAGAAAGGATGATTCTTCTGTCTTCTTCATCGATATTGATAACTCTTACTTTGATTTCCTGTCCGATAAGTTCAAGAAGTTTATCAAAGATAGCTTCTTGATCTCCATCTTCTACTCTAGGGTAGTGGATAGGAGCAAGTTGAGACAATGGGATGAATCCCTTGATACCATGCATATCGATCAAAAGTCCTCCAAGGTTTGCCTCAGTAGGAACAACAGTGATGATTTCATCTTTTTCGAACTTTGCAATAACTGATTTCCATACGTCGTATTGGAGGAGTCTAGTTACTGAAACGATGTAGTATCCATCTTCGTGTCTTACAGCTGGATTGATGATCTCAAGCTCAAGTTCTGTAGATGGATTAAGATCAAACTGTGATCTTTTAAGTTCCTTAGCTTCTTTTGAAAGGATGATACCAGTAAATGCACCGTTTTCGCAGTTTACAAGAACTCCGTTTTCAATTTCTTTAAGGATTGTTCACTTTACTTTTTGCCCTTCCTTGATAAGAGGAACTGTGAACTGGCTTGCCGCTGGGGCAGTAGCTTTTTTAGCCATTAATGATGTAAAATTAAATAAATAAAATTAAGAATAATTAGACCTTAAGTCAGATTTTTTTACTGATTTTTGTGTAAGCATCTAGATCCTTTGTTTTAAGGTATCTCAAGAAAGATCTTCTCTTTGCTACCTTTTTCAAAAGACTTCTCTTTGCATCATAATCTTTTGCATTAGTTGCAACATGTGCTTGCAACATTGCGATTTGATCAGATAAAAGACCGATTTGCATTTGTGGAGACCCAGTATCTCTCTCGTGTCTCTGAAATACATTTTCCTGTGTTTTTGCCATTAAACAAACCACTTATAAAAATAAAAAGAATGCTGAACAAACCCAAAAGCAAATTGCCTTTTTCGGAATGTCCACGTACTCTCGGTAGGAATCGAACCTACATCTAACCCTTAGGACGGGCCTATTCTATCCATTGAACTACGAGAGCTTGAGTATATGCAAAAATTTCCTCCTCAAGGGGAATGCTGATCTTTTATATTTATTTGCGATATAAAATCAAGGAGAAAGAATCAGATTTTTTTGATTGAAAAAAGTCCTATGAGTTACATAGGACATTTTGAATTGTTAGATATACAAGAGTTCTATCTCATTGGTTAAATGAAATAGAGCTCTTGTATCTTTGTAGCCAATCAATCTAATCCCTTATGGGGACTGGAGTTTTTTTCTTCTCCTTTTTATCTTCTTCTTTAGGCTTGGGATTCGTATTTAGGTCTAGAGGATCAGTAGTTCTATACTTCACCTTACCACTAATCCACTGTCTTCCTATCTTCCAATATCCTTTTGATAATCTTTCAGTTAGACCATATTGATGTTCTAGGTATATGAACGATCCTTCTGGTTTAGGATTATCTTGCGTGATATTAAAAGACTTTTTGTTAGTAGAAAGTGTTAGTACTTCTAAACCTTTATTACCAATTCCATCGCCTAATATTTCCCATTGTCCGTCTAATGTGATGTCTTCGATATACTCCAAATCATATATCTTTCCATCGTTAGCCTTCCTGTGTGGGATTTTTATCCGAAGTGTTAGATACCCTTCTTCCGTTTTAGTCATATCTAATTCACTTTCCCATTCTACATGGTTTGTGATAGAACTCTGAGGTGGGTAAAACAGAATTTGTTGAGAAGGTTCTTTCTCTAAAGATTGATTTGTATCTTTGATATCTTCTTTTTTACAAGAAGTTATGAGAGATACTACTACAAGAGTTACGAGAAACAAAGCTACTGTCTTCACTTTGCTTGTCACGAGTTGGGGGATTTTTCTCATTTTATCTAAAATTTAATTGATTACACGTTTTGTTAATGATCTCAATCCTTAAAGAAATTAGATTTCTTTTTAGATTTACGTACTATCTTATATTTATTTTAAATAAAAAGTCAATACAAAATCAGATTTTTTTGATTGAAAAAAATCCTATGAGTTGCATAGGATAGTAATTGAGCTTTTTGATTAGCATCTAAGAAATATAGATGATAGGATGTTTAAGAGTCAAGTATTGCACAAGAATGAAAATAACTCAGATAATACCTAGGATTGCTTGGATAAGCCAGATTTTCATTACAATTGTAGACTCTTGCATTCCTTTGTATTCAAGCAGATGATGAAAAGGTGCTACTGCGAAGAGTTTTCTTTTGAGGATTTTTTTCCAGAAGATTTGGAGCCCGCTTGAGAGGAATTCTAAGATGAAAACTCAGAAAATTATGATGAAGGGAATAATAATTCAAAATCTCATATTGAGTAGGTAGAGGAGTGAAGCAACAATTCCTCCTAGTGCGAAAGCTCAGCTATCACCCATAAAGACTTTTGCTGGGTTGATATTGTAGAAGAGGAAAGCTACTAAAACTGAAATGAGAATAGAGATAATAGTTGTTGCGATATAGGTTCCATTGAGGAAGGTTGAGATACCAAGGCATCAGAGCACGATGATGATGAGGCCGCCAGCTAGTCCATCAAGTCCATCTGTGATATTGATGGCATTAACGATTCCAATTGTCGTGAAGAATGTTAAAATTGGGAAGAAGATTCAGATTTCTATTTTTCATCAAAGGGGTCGTAAATTGATATAGTCGATACCTAGCTTTACATAAAACCAATAGGAGATGAATGCTGAAAAGAGGATCATCCCTGTCATTTTTGCCTTTGCACTTAGTCACTTGATCTTTCAGAAATTTTTGATATTGAGCCAGTCATCAACTAGTCCAATCAATCACATGCTAAAAAAACCGAAGAGAATAATATAGGTTTCTTTACTGTTTCGGAGGGAGTAGGTGATGATTCCTTTTTTTTGTAGGATAAAGGAAAGTCAGATCATGATTAGCATAATCACCATGAAGAGTCCTCATCCCATAGTTGGAGTTCCCGCTTTGTGAGAGTGGAGTTTTGCAAATATTTCAGATTTCTCTCCAGTGGCGTTGTTTTCACGGATAGTTTTTCCTGCTTTGAGTTTTCTAAGGAGCTTGATATACAGGGGATAGAGGAGCATAGCGAGCCCAATACTGATCAAGGAATAGGTTAAAATTCAGATTATGTTTGCTAATGTTGACATTTTTCCTTAGTGGGATTAAATCACAAGAGTTTTCTTGAGTTTTTTGTTCAAAACTGATTCTGAGTATATTTTTTCTCAGGAGAGATTGCAAGTCAATTATAATGCTCTAATCATAAAAAATAAAAATGTCAAGCTATAAACAAGAGAAACAAGAGTCAGAATTTTCTTTTTTTGTACTTTTATGTATACTTATATGGAGAATTTTTATTTATATTTTTGTAGTTATGGTTCAAAATTCTATTGATGTTTTAAAGAGTTTGCAGTCTGAGACTGATAAGATCAAGGCGGACCTTGATGCTTTAAAAAAACTGACAGAAAGTAAGGAAAAGGCTCAGAAAAAGCTTGAACTTTACCAATCTATTCAGGTTGTTCAGGAGCTTGCAAAAGTTCAGTTTGAGAGGGAGAAAGATCAAAATGTAAAAGAGAAGATTGCAGAGGTGCAATCTAAGGTTTCTGATTTTTCAAAAGAGCTTTGAAAACTAGAAGGTGTGGTTTCTCAAGGGAAAGATCAAGCGGATCAGGATTCTAGGACTATGAATCCAGATAATAGGAAAGATAAAACATCATCTCAGAAAAAGGAGGAGTGAACTTGGGCATCTATTAAGCATTTTACTGGAGAGCAGCGAGATGCGGTGCGTAGTAAGGAAACTTGGAGTAAAGAACCTGGGAAAAATATCCTTCGTACCGCTGGTTTCCTAGCTACAGGAGTTGGTGCTGTTGCACTTGTGTATAAGGGGGTTAAGTGGCTCTTTGGTAGTGATGAGGAAGAAGAAAAGGAGGAAAATAGTAAAGAAGAATCAAAGTCAAAAAAAGAGAAAAAAGGCTGATTTTGGAATAGTTGGTTTTGAAAGGCTTTGAAATGGGGCGGAATAACTGCTGGTTCAATTTGGGGGATTAGTAAACTCTGGAACTGGTTTAATGGCGATGCTGAGCCATCAAGGGGAGCTTCATGAGAAGATAAATACAATGGTTATGATAAGTTTCACTCTAATCCAGAAAATAAGGAAAAGGCTGAAAATTATGAGACCATTGGGGAGAATATCGATGTTTTATATTCAACTTTTTATCAAAAGGAGCTTGATGCTGGATATCAGGATGAGCTAGAAATGCAGAGAATCTCTAATGAAATGAAAAAATCTAATCCTGATGTTAAAAATTATAAGTGAATCATCCCATTTTGTCTGGATAATCAATATGGAAGTGTTGCAGCTATTTTGGAGCAAAATAGTTCATTTAAGAGCTTGTTAGGAGAGGGATTCGCTAAGATGAAGAACCATATTCTTAGCTGGAGTACCGAGAAACTTGCTGTTTTAGTGGAATCATTTTTTAGTAAGTTGCCGTCTTGGAAATTGGTTGAAAATATTGAAGGGTCAATCGTAGATAAAATTAAGGCTTGGGGAGAAAATAGTGAGGAAGCTCAGAATGAATTAAAGTATTTTTTTAGGCAAGGGATCAGAGTTCAGACTTTCCTTTTTGAAAAGAAGGATCAGCTTGCTGATGCTATTGCGGAGAAAAAATCTAAAACCCTTAATATTTCTAAGAAAGAGCTTCTAGCAGATAGTGGCAATTTTGGGAAGTATATTGCAAAGGATCCTGATTATCAGGCATTTGTGGATGCTCCAATTGCTAGTGCGATGAATATTCTCAAAAAATATGGGCTTGATTCAGCAGAGGTATCTCAGGAGCTCAAAGATGAAATTCAGAAACTTGATCAGAGAAGAGATGAGCTTTTGGATGCTCAGAGTGGAAAGTCGGATATTTTGCAAGTAGCATACAATAAAAAGTCTGGAGAAGCATTTACTCCGGATGAGAAGAAAAATCTTCAATCGGCATGTGAAAATGTTGCGAAAGATATTGATGAAGAATTGATTGATGCTGTTGAGGAGAGTGTATTAAATATGTACGGAGATTTGTTTGCAACGGATAGTGCATGTTTGAGAGAATATATTGAAAAATCTGGTCTTCATGAGATTCTTCGTGGTTCTCAGACTTTTCTTCAGCAACAAAAGCAGCGTTTGGCGAATTGAGAGGAGATTCCTACAGAGGAGCTTAAAGCAACAGCCCAGGTGATGAATGATCTTTTAGCACTCAAAAAGGAATGTTTCCTCGGACAGATGACTATCCAAAAAGATATCGATGAGAACTGAAATATTATCTACAGAGTGCCAGGATTTTTGCTTGGATCAATAAAGAATTTACGAAAGAGTCTCAAACAAGTGTATAACTGAGAATATCTGTCAGGTTTTTCTACTTTTATGGGTTCGCTTTTGGGAACTGGAATTGTGATTAGTGCTGCCGGAGTGCTTATGAGGAGTAATAAAACTGTGATTCTTGGACTTAAAACAGCGGGTGCTCCGTTGACAGTACCATTTTTTGTGATGAATAAGTTGATGGACAAAACCGCGATTGGAAGTAGACTGAGAAATAAGATGATCTATGGATCGCCAAGCTGGGTACAATCAAATCTTTTCTTTAGAGGTGAACTTGGACAAGAAAAACTGCTTACCGCACTTGATAACTGAGATATTTCTCTTGAAAAAGTTGAGCGTATTTTGAGTAGAAAGAGCCATGCTCCGTTTATGGATGTAGATAAAAGAGAAGAGTGGCTCAAGATATTTAATATATCAAAAGATACGAAGAAAGAAGAGTATCTTGCTAAGATTTTTGATACCTATGTTTCAAGAAGAGTAGGGCAACAATATCTCTTAGATTTGAGAAATAATCATAGAAATCTGTATGATGATCTTGTAAAATACTTTGATCATTCTTCAGATATTAGAGAGGCAGTGAGGACTGGTGTAAGTCCAGATGCACTGCAGATTGGAGTTGATAAATTCAATAAGGGATTGCCTGTTGATTTTAAAGGTATTCAGCAGCTCTTGGATAGTCCTGAGTATAAGGGACTTGTGCAAAGAACTCTTAATTCAAAAGCTTCATTATCAAAACAGTTAGAAAAAGCTGGTTCAGATGCTGGTAAGCTAAAAATCAAGCAACAACTTGATTCTTGTGATGAATTTTTAGATATGTTGTCTTGAAAAACGAGTTCAGAAGTTGCTCAAATAGCTGATGTTTTAGATATGTTTTGACCATCTCAAGATGCTGGGCTCTCTGTTGCAGCGATCAAAAAGCTAAAAACACTTTCTCGTCTTCAGGATGCGGTAGATGCTAATTGAAATAAATTGGTTTCTAATTTTGATGACATTTTGAAAAATCTTGATGTCGATGAATTATCAAAATTGCTCAATAAGAAAGTTGGTTGAGTGCTAGATTCAGAATTAGATAGTTTGATTAAAACTTTCAAAACTATTAAAGCTGATGGATTTAAAAAGGCGATAAAAAATGCTGATGAGTTTGCAACTTGTGTGAAATCCCTCTTTAAGTTTGCAGCTAAGCTTGGTTAATTTTATGTAATGAAATAATAAAGGTCATATGTCAAGTCAGGTAGAAACACTCAAACAGGAAATTTCCGGGTATTATCTTGAGGATTTCAAAAAAGAGCTTTGATGGTTTAAATCAATAGCACTTTTGCCTATTGAGAGCAAAGTGAAGGATATTATTGTTGGGAAAACTGAGCTACCAAAGCACTTTGATGAGGCAAAGGAGTTTGGTTGGTGGAGATATATTATTGATTTTGTAGCGCCTTCGACTGCAAAAGAGATTTTCGAATTTATGAAAGCAAAAAGAATAGAAATAGAAAAAAGAAATACTCAAGAGGAACTTTCCAGACTTAAAGCTGAAATTCTCTGAGAAGCTCCTGTAGCTGATGAGGCAGAAAATATAGATCAGAATTCTGATCCTTCTTGAACTTCATATTCTACTTCACATTCCGCAGATCAACATTCTTGAAATACCTCATCAGGTGTCGATCTAGAGGAACAGACTAGTCGAAGCTCTGCTGAGAGTTCTACAAATACTTCAGCAAATCCTCGGCATAATATTGGCTATGGAGCTTGAACTTCACTACTTGGAGTTGGGGGAATTGAGACTGTGGATAGGTTGATTAAGCAGGCTGAGGCTCGCAATCTGAATAATATTGATGCAGCAAAGATGAAATCTGGAATGCATGATCTTATTGAGAACTTGGAAAATCAGAAAAAAGCATTGAGGTCTCGTTTGAGTAAAAGACAAATCAAAAATATTGATAAAACGATTCAAAAGATGAGTTCAGGATTTGAATCTTTGGATGATGAAGGACTTACGGCATTCAAACAGTGGAATAGTCTTAAAGGACAGATCCCAGATGAGTTATTGACTGCTGCTGGAATGCATCCTGGTCAATTTTCAAAGATTGCTCCGTATGCAGATGAATTGATTGGAAAGACGCCTGCGGAGATTCGTGAGATTATGAAATTGAAAAAAGTTGATATGGAACTCAGCGATGATGTTTTGAAGCTTTTAGGATCGGCTAAGGATGCTCAGGAGTTTCAAGCGATGAGTAATGTTTTGTCAAAAGGTAAAAAATTAACACAGTGGGCAAAAAGTTTGAAAGCTGCTATGATGATTGATGTGGCATGTCTTGGGCTAGATGTGTGGACTTACCTTGAGACGATGGATGAAGCGGAATTGATCGCAAAGGTTAATCAAACAAGGGCAGAAAACAAGAAAAATCAGGCAAACTTCCAGCTTGCAGTTTGACTTTCATCTTTTGCGATAGAGGCAATTATTATTTGCGGTGGGATTGGAGCTGTAGGTGGTGCTCCTGGAGTGGTTGTTTGACTTGCGGTTTGAGCAGTGACTGCGGCTGTGAGTATTGGAGCTGATGCCTTGTATTTTGATACGCATGATTTTTATCTGCAGAATAGAGAGGATTTCTTGAGGCAGAGTAGAGCTGAGCTTAGGCAAGCAGTTTTGCAATGACTACATACTCAAAAGTTTTGAAACCAGTCTTGGAATGAGAAAATTGGTGCTCCTGCAGATAATGTAAAATCTAAAAACCTGGATGAAGCTCTGTATTCGCTCCTTTTTATTGAAGAGATGAGAGATAGTACAGATGAGATGCTTCATTATTATATCGCTTCTAGGAAATCTGAGTCAGATTTTTTGAAAGATTTGTCCCCAGAGCAAGCTGAGGCGTTTACTACTTCTTTGAAAAAAGTTAAGGAGAAAATTGCTGTTAGGACTAAATATTTAACTGAGCAGTTTAAAAATCCGAATCTGATGAATAAGCTAAAAAGCTGAGCAGGTACCTCAGGTTTGATTGATCTAGTTGCAGAGTCTGCTGGATACTTGAAGATGTTTGAAGCTAAAAAATGGGATGAGAACCTTGATTATGCCAAGAATCTAGCACAGTTTAAATCAGAATTTTTTGCAGACTTTCCGAGAGAAAAAGTTAAAAAGCTTGAGGATTTGAGAAAGAATAATCGTTTTCTTTTTGAGGAGCTTATTTCGGTTACTGATTTTGATTCTTTGATGGCAGAGGGAGATTCTCCTGAGTATAGTCAGAATTTACAGTTGATCAAAAAATATAGGGAATGGCTCAGTCTTGAGCAGAGAAGTGAGGAAGTATCACACTTTTCTCCTCAGGATACTAATAGAAATATGGCTATGCTTGAAAAATTGATTGAGAATGGTTTTGATGAGCAGAAATTACAGTTTGAAACTTTGAATAAAAATGAATTAGTTGATATTGTTCAGTTTGCTAAAGAGAGGAATTCAGATTTAGAGTATTCTGATGATGTAAGTCAAAATATAAAGTATCAACTAGCAAAGAGACTTTATGGCTATGAGGGAGCGAATTCAGCAGAGGAGTTGATGGCTTTCTTTTCAGAGGATAAGTGAGGAGTTCATGGTATTTATTATACTAGTGAGTGGAAGATCAATAGAGATTGGCTGATAGATCGTGCATTATCACAGCAGTTTCCCAAGGAAATAAAATCTGCGGATGTGCCTGGATTGGTGGATCGCTTGATTAGTGGTATTCGTGGCTCAAATATTGATACGAAGACTGAGGCGATTGATCCTTATTTACAACAAGAGTTTGAGAAAGTGCTCAGAGAGATTTTGACTGAGGAGCTTATGGTCAGAACGCTAGAGGAGCAAACAAAGGTCAAAAATCAGATTTCTACTTTTGTTAAAAATCATGCCTCTAATGGAGAGTATTTGGAATTACCATATTATCTGATTATTGAGGCAAAAAGGGCTGGGCTTGGTGATCTGCAGAGAAGCTTTTTCACTTGGGAAGGAGGAAAAATGAAGATTTGTTCGATGAGTTCAGAAATATGAGGTTTGGATGCTTTTGCTGGAGTTGAGAAGCAATATCTAGTATCTGATAGGACAAAATATAGTCCTGAACAGCAGAAGTGTATTGATCGTGTTGAACTGGCACATAAAAAGTTAGAGGACTTGAGGGGAATCGATGGAAGCTTTAGCTTTGAGGATGATTTGGATTTGCCGAGGGAACTTGAGCTTATGATCAGTCAGAAATATAAAGATCGAGAGCAAGTTAAGGTAAATCTATTGGTGTATGCTCCGTGAACTTCTGCGTCTTTGACATTGAGGCAGTCAGAGGAATATGCTCAGTATTTTGAAAATTTATATAAAGGTTTACTTTTGAGAGCGAGTCAGTTTAAGTTGACCAACGATATTGATGATTTTGGGAGTTTTCAAGAAGCAGTTAGGCTTGGTCAACAGAATATTTTTGATAAAGATGGAAATCTGAATGTAGAAAAGGATTCTCCGTTAGATCAGCAACCAATTAGAGCGTATTATGCCAAGAAGCTAGAAAGTCTTAAACTTAAGGTCAATGGAGAAGAGAAGTTGCTTAAATCACTTTGGTCCTCTGATAAATCTGAGGAACGTAAGTTGGCTTTGCGTGCTTCAAATCTTGTGATTGAAAAGATCTTGGAGTGATGGATGCTGAGAAATATTTGAACTACGAAGATGAATATTACTAAAATGAATCTGAATCAGTGACTTTTCGCTCAAGTTGATAAGCGTATTCAGGAGCAGATTTCTTCTCTTGAGGTGGTTGCGTATATTGATGATACGAAAATCCCGGAGTGCACCTATGAAATCAAAACACTTTCTCAGCCTGAGGAGGCGGTTATTTGAGGACTTGGAGATTTGCAGCATCAGATTGAAAATCAGAAAGATACTGTCGTTTGGCAGGGGAAAAGATGAAATATCGAATATTTACCAAAGAGTTCAGAGATTAAAAGCCGAGGTTATAAGTTGAAATTTGAGCAAAAGGCTGATAAATTTATACTGTCAGGTTTATCTTTGGAGCTTTCTTTACATGAAATGCTTTGGCTGGCTAACTTTAGAAATCGATGTGTGTCGAAATATCGTGGGCAAAAGGTTGAGTTTAAGACTGATTTTACAAGCTTGGAGATTTTGAAGCTTAGATTTCAGCCGACGCTGGTTATTGATGGTACAACACTTGTGAAGAGATCAGATTTAGAAGCAAAATGTTGAGCTCTAAAAGATGATGCAATCGTGCAAAAGTTGGCAGATTGGCTGACAAAAGAGCTTTCATAATTTTATATGCTTATATTACAAAGAATGTGAACATTAGATCATTTAGGACAATTTATTGATGCAGTGAGCTGAGAGGCTAGTTCTACTCAGGAAGAACTTGTAGAACTCAAAACTGACTTAGCAAAAGCTGTTGTTGAAAAGATGAAGGAGAAAGATCCGCTTTCTATCGTTGGTATCGCAGATGATATGGTAGTTGATTATCTGGTTTCTGAGTGATTTTTTGATGCGATCAAGGATAATATGATGGGGAAGGCGCTTGAGCTCAGTTCTTTACATGGATTGCTGTCAGAGATTAGGGAAAAACTAAAAAAGATTGATACTAAGGAACAACTTGATCAGCTTAGATCTGAGGTTTTGAGTAAAATAGATGAAAAATCTGAATGAAGTCAAGATTCTGCTTGAGAGATTGAGGAGAATACTTCTCAAGATCAGAAAAATGAAGAGAATCAGAATTCTTCAGCTTCTTCCACTACTGGGGGAGTTCTTTCTCAGGAACATAAGGTGCAACCACTAGATTCTCATCATGAGATTAAAAATCGACCGAGTGAGCAGATCCCGTATATTGAGGCGACAATCAAGTCTGCGGAGGGGCAAATTGGAAAGCCATATCAGTGGTGAGCTACGGGGCCAAGTGGATTTGATTGTTCAGGCCTTTGGAATTGGGCGTTTCAGGAGCAGGGAATTAAGTTTGATTCTCGCTTTACAGCTGCGGCTTTTGAAGCCAGTGATGTTAATATCCCAAAAGAAGAAGTCAGAGTTTGAGATTTTATGTATTGGGATGAACAGCCAGGTAAGAAGAGGCATAATCCAATCTATCATATTGAGATGGTTGTTGGGCAGCCGTATCAGGAGAATGGAAAATGGTATGTGAAAACAATCGGCTCTTCAACTGATAAGTGAGTTTTAGATCTCAATGGACAAAAGACTGCTAAGAGCTGAGTTTGATATAGAGTGAGAGAGATTACTGGATATCGTCATTTTGGGCGCCCACCGTATTATCTGCAGTTGGCTAAGCATCAGGCTTCTGGTGATAGGCAGCAGCTTATTGCATCAGCTGGTAGAGTTTCTCCAGATACAAAGAAGGAACTGGTGGCTTAATTTTATTTTATATAAAAAAAGAAAAGAGAAATCAGATTTCTCTTTTTTATAATTTTTTTATAATTCCCAAACTTTGTATTGAACTCAAGCTTTTGGTGTTTGAATCCCCTCAGCAATATATCTTCTGAATCGAGTCCTTTGTTTTTTTGCCAGATGATGGGTGTTCCTTTTTAGCAGTTCCTCCATCTTTTCGCGTCCGTAGTCTCCGTTGAGGTAGTTTACAACTTCTTTGTATCAGATTCCTTGCATAGATTGAAGGTTTGGACTATAGCCTTCTTTGAGTAAGCCTTCTACCTCTTCGATGAGTCCATCCTTGAACATTTGTTTGATTCTTTGATTGATGAGTTGGTTTGTGGATTCTTTGTCTCTTCGGAGTCCTAGCATAAGGAGCGGATGCGAAACGGGTTGCTGAATATATCCTTCAGTTTTTGTTTTTCCTGTGAGATAAAAGATTTCTAGAGCTCTAATGAGGTATCTGGTAGAATTTGGATGCAGTTTCTGAGCCTCTTCTGGATCAATGGCTTTAAGTTGCTCATGGAGAAAACCAGGTTTTTCAGCTTCTTTTTTTTCTAAGTCTGCTCTGAGAGTATAGTCAGGAGCACATTCAGGCATAGAAAAATTTTTGTAAATTGTATCGATATAGAGTCAGGTTCCACCTACGATAAATGGAGTCTTTCCTTTTGCTAAAATTTGGTTGACGAGCTGATCTGTGGTTTCCTTTCGTTCTCATGCAGTATAGGTTTCATCTGGATTTACAATATCTATCTGATGATGGGGAATTTTTCCCCTAATTTCTTTGCTGATTTTATCAGTTCAGATATCCATTTTTCTGAAGATTTGTCTACTGTCGCTTGAGATCACCTCAATATCAAAAAAATCTGATAATAAAACAGAAAGCTTAGTTTTCCCTGTTGCAGTTGCTCACCAGATAATGACTGTTCCGTCAGGATTTTGATCTTTGAAATCGCTGATTGTGGTTTTTGCCTCAGCGAGGATTGTAGAGATATCCATTATAGTTTCGCTTGGTTAAAGTTTTTTATGATAATAAGGAAAGGGCATTTGGTTTCAATTAAAAATCTTTTCTGATTTCTTTATTAAAAAAAACCTGACAAAAATAGAGTAATACCAGTTTTGAATTAAAGTATATAGAGGAGAAACAGATGACGTTTCTCTTTTTTTGTATTCAAAATCTTGCAAGATACCTTTTATTTATCAAAAACAAAAAAGTAATGACTTGAGTTGCGTTTGATGCCGCTGGTTTTGCTATGTCAACAGACTTGCAGAATATTATTGGAGGAAACCTTACAGGGTTGATTGCTACACTTATGAAGTGGTTGCCTTGGATTTTGGGAGCTTCTGTAGCTATTCCTGCTATTAGTTGGTTCTTCAGCTTTGCTGGTAGAAAAATCAGAGGAGTTTTCAGTGCTTAGTCTTTGAAAACAAAAAGAGGGGAAATTGGCGTGGAGCATTATGTTTCCCCTCTATTCCTGTATAATAAATACCCCTTAAATAATTTTATTCGTAATTAAAAAATCAGATGAAAGAATATGTAATAGCAGAAGCATTTAAGTATGAAACAATGGAGGGTAAAAAGAGAGTTAGTATCTCTTGTATCTTTCAAACAATGAACAAAGTCCAGAGATTAAGAAAGTTCTATTTTGACCAAAAAGACGCTAAAGAAATTTTTTGAAGCGTGATAAATCTTGACGAGTCAGGTCTTAATCTTGTAGGTAAGACTTTGATTGTAAAAGAAAGCTATGCGTTAAAAGTTGAAGAAGATGAAGAAGATGAAGATCTTCCGATGTAAAAAAAATCTCGAGGAGGGGCGGTTAGTAATCGCCCCTCCCGAGAGGTCTTCAAAATCAAATCATTTATTAGTTTCTCACTGGTCTCTTGTGTGGGGAAAAGTTTGAAAAACAGTACCCCAAATTTTAATTGCTAAAAATAGCAATGAGGAACTATCAAAAACAGCAATTTTTGCACCCTAATAACAAATTGAGCAAATACATAAAATTAAACAAAAAAGATAAATTTATAAGAGATTTTATAGATTACATAGGCTTCTATTGAAGCCGAGTTAAGACTGATTGGTTTTATTTATTCGCTTCAGATAACGGTTCTTCTGCTTATGTTGATAGAATTGAAATTAGTAGAGGGGCAAGTAGAAGCTGAAACCTGCTATTAGAAGGTTTTTATTCATACTTTGGCTATACGGTAAAGCTTTTCCGCATTATAGAATTAGAAGTTCAAAGTAAAATGGTTCTTAAAGTTGATTTTTATGGAAGAGGTTTATTGGTAGTTAACAAGGAGAATTTGTGGTCAAGTGTTGAGAAGTTATTTACTAAATTCTTTTGAATGGATGAAATAACGATCACAAGAACTGATTATACTTGTGATTGTGCTAAATATAATTTTCGTAAGGTTAATACTTTGGATGCGAAAATTAGAGGTAAAATTGAGAAAAAAGACGGTCTAGAATATATTGTTTTCGGTCGTAAAGGTAAATCCGCTAGAGTTCTTAGATATTATGACAAGAAAAAAGAGATATTGACTAGAGGTACGAGTTTTCTGTATACTGATTACTTTGGTTATTCAGAGATAATGAGATATGAATTACAGGTAAATTCAGAAGGATTTGATAAATATGAAAGAGAGATAAAGATTAGTCAACTCAAAGATTATGCTAACTTTGGTTGTTATATTCCAGATAATCAGGCAAAACATATAAGACGTCGTGATGAAAGTATTTTAGAATGGATTAAACGATGAATTAGAAAGTTTGTAAGGGATAATGACAAGGAAAGTTTAGAGAAAATAGATTTATATTTTGAAGATTTGAAAAACAGATGAATTTTGGACTCTCTTGTGTGATGTGAAACTTCGGAAGTGGAAAGACTTACTGAACTTTCTTAGATTTATTTAGATTAAATAAAGATAAAAATTATATTATTGCTAATGTCCCTTATTCTATCGTGGATCATTATCGAAGTACTCAAGAAGATTTATTGCAAGTATTTGAAATCTTAGGTAGATACTCAGAAGAATCAAATAGAAATGTAAAAGATTTGTTTAAGACAAGAAAACAACAGAAAAATATAATCCTTGTCGTAGATGAGGCTCATCTATACTTATGAGCTAGAGAAAGCTTAACTAAAGCAAGTATTCTCAACCAGTTAAAGACGATTTTTACTCAGTGTCGTAAAAGAAAAATTAGAATTATTTTTATTACACAGAGATTAACACAAATTGATATTTATGTTAGAAGACTCTCAGACTATGTTGAAGAATATCACTATACAAATCTAATTGTTTTTGAACGAGTTAGAAAAAGAGTGTATTTGAATAAAGGAGATGTTGCAGATATTGAAACGGACAACTCAATCAAGATTACAAATGATGGAGAAGCTCAAACAATTAAGCAAGATACACAGTTATCAAGCAATATATTCCGACCATTAACAACAGGACTGCAAATACTTAGCTATCTGGACAAAGACCATCAAAGAATGATTAAAGAAGAATATAAAACACTACACATCTGCGGATACGAAGATATAGCAGTAAAACCTCTAACTTACGAAGCTTTTTGCGAGTGAATTAAAGTTCCCAAAAAGAACCAGGCAGAAGAAAAGAAATGATTGATAAATAAATTAAAATGATGGTATCAGAAAGCCTTAGCTTGGTACAATAGAAGAGAGCTAAACTTAGATTTAGAATACTATGATGATGAATTAAGGAGAGACTTAAAACTCAGAGAAGTTGAAGAAGATTTACAAAGAAAAGAGAATAAGAGACTTGATTATTTTAGAAAATTACAATTAGAAGATGGATCCAATACTTGAGAGCCTACTTGAGAGGCTAGACCAGAACTTTCAGAAAGTAGCTGACAAGATAACAGCTACAGGGGACACCGTACCAACTGAGAATTATCTAATAGGAGAAAAGACCATTACAAAGGTCTTAACTTCTATCAACCTACCTCAATGAATAGAGGCTTATAATGATGGTTCTGGTAATACCAATATCATCTATACCCAGTATAAAATGACTGATGATGACCGGAAAGTAGTTAAAAATATTTATACAAATATTGTCTCAACTTTTGTAGTTATAGCAGTTGTTTCGTTGCTAGTATACCATTTTAAGTACTATCTCTTTTATTTTTTCAAGAGTAAGAAAAATGAATAGCTTGATGTCAACTTCATTTTGATATGTTAAAGATATTTTATCAATAGCAGGTCAGACAATCATTCCATTAGCAATTATTGGCTTTTTGGGAACTTTAATCACGAGCAGAAGATAATAATGATAGATATAACCCCTTATATGAAAAAAGATGGAGAACAATTTATGTCCTCTTATTCAACAAAGGTTGTTAATACCTACTCAGGAATGTTTTTTGATAACTTTACACCAATGTTTGCAGCAAAGTTATTTTTTCAAGCATTCGTGTTTATGTTTTGTGCTTGGTTAGTGATTTATTTTATTAGTTGATGAAAAAGATGATAGAATATTTGGTACAATCTGCGAGGTTTGTAATATGGAATGTAGTGTTTATACTGATAGCAACTTTGCCTTTCGTTTTTACGAGTTTTGTCTTGTTGCTTGTATTTTATGTGAGTAAATGGAAAAAATAATGGAACAAATATACTGAATATATCAGTACTCATTAGTAATAGCAATTATTTTTTGAGTTTTGATATTGTATAAAACATTGGATTATATTGTCTATAAAATGCTGAAAGAAGATTAGTTTTTAGAAGATAAAAAATAAGAAATGTCAGAAAAAATTCGATTACGAGGAATGCTCGTAGTGATAATCTTTGCAATTATCAAAAGATTTAATCCCTCAAATGATCCAGAAGATAACAAGAGAAATTAAAAAATTTTATCGATTAAAAAATAAGATTATGGATGAAAATATAGATTTGAATTATGATTTTTTGAAATGTATTCAAGAAATTGAATTTGCAAATAAAAAATGGTCTCCTATGACAAATGAGGAGATAAAAACAGCAAAAAAGATAGATGTTATTCATATCTTGGTAGATATTGGACTCAAAGGCGATCGTGAAGATGGTGCTGATTCTCGCCGGTTGCCAATGTATGAGTTTGCTCAACTATCAGATGAACATAGAAAACAATTAGTAGAATACCTTATTACTCCTGATACTTTACCTGCGGTTAGATGGTTCTTTTACCTCTCATCAGTTGACCAGGCAAAAATTGATTTATACCTAGATAAAGTAAAAGAGTGTGAGATAACCGCTATTTTGAGATGTGCAAGACTCTTTTTTGATAAAGTATTGCAATCAAAATTACCAGTTATTACAGATTATATTTTAATATTAGAAGATTTTATTTGTTAGATAGTATATCATGGAAAGATTAGGACTTTTTTTATTTAGTGTTTGATGAGCTCAGGTGTTTTTTGGATTTGTATATCTAGTAATACAGTTTGCTTTTGTTATTTTGAGATTTGCCTGATTTTCAGGAGAAATATTAAGAGAATTTATTATGAATATTTTTGTTTTGTTTTATATTTGAATTACTATTACTTTTGTATTTTTAAATTTTGCAGATATTTTGAAAGATTTTGGATGAAAAGATTTATGTTGTAAAGAAGAAAAAGAATGAGAAGATTTATCTTCTAAAGAAGAAAAAGAATGAGAAGAAAACTCTTAATATTATTCATACTCGTATTCTGATTACTAACCTCTAGTACTTATGCAATTGATTTATGATTTACAAAAGGTACTAATGGAAACGTAATACCTAAAGGAGTAAGTAATAGAGCAAATTTTTATTATTGCACTTATAATAATTGAATTGATATTCAGTATTGTAATGCAAATTCTCCTTGAGCTTTAGGAATATCAGGGTATGTTATTGGAGGTTATAGCTCGGATTTTTTCGTGAATGTATATGGACCAACGAATCAACAAATCTCATTAAAATGATTTGGTTTTGAATATGAAAATGAGGGTATAACTTATTATCAGGCTAGATATAAATGAGCAGTCCAATACTATAATACATTCACTATACCAAGTAGAACTGCATATCAATATACAAATAGTATTGGAAATAAATTCTTATTCTCAGAAATTCTAGTATATGATAATCAATTCACATTGTACGATCCAAATACTAGATATTGAGTGAGCTGGATTGGAGATGTGAGACTTGAGAACATGATGTTGATTGCTAACCCACGAAAGGAGGAGCAAAATGTTTTTTTGATACAGTTGCAAAAGATGAAGGCATTTTCTCTTACTGTAGACAAAAATCAAGCACGAGAGATTTGGAAGGGAAATTGAGTTAATAAAAACTTCCTCAAAAACTTAAATTTTGAGAAGTCTTATACTCTAACGAGTTGAGGAAATAGCTTATTCCCCACGTGATTTAAGTCCTGAAATCAAGGTATCAACTTCATCTATACTGAAGATATAGAGACTCAATCTATGGACTGGTGAGGAGGTAAGCCTGATGATAAGTTCCAGTGATGAGGAGGTCAAAGCTGAGGAAAATGAGCAGGAGATTGAGATTATTCGCATAGACTCTCAGAATACAATCAGTGTGCCAGCTACCGACAGAATATTAAAACTTATTCAAAATACCTTAATTCTTGTAGTCTTTGGGCAAATCAAAGCTGACCAATCAATGCAACAGAGTCGCAAAGAAGAAGAGTATTGTTTATGAAACTTGCTCTTTGGAATTGAGAGTCAGAGCTTGAGGTTAGCAGTGATGATTATGATTGTTATAGATATAAGCAAGTCAAAAGCTCTTATATCAAAAAATACTGAGAGAAATGGCAAGAATTCAAAAAGGAGGCAGAGAGTGATGAGTATTCAGACCTAGATATCTCTGTTAAGTGTTGAGGCAGACCAAGCCCTAAGATTAAAGAATGAACAGAGGAAAAATGACTACTTGATAAAATACAAGATGGTTTTTATAGGTTTAGAGATAATTTTAATGAGCTATGAGGAAAACCTATAGTATCTTCAGGTGGGCAAAATTTATATAACTATGATTACAGAAAAGATATTGAGCAATTGAAGTTTCTGAGAGAATATTGCCAGTGATGAACTATTATTGATAAGTATCTACAAACTGAAGAACAATATGAGGCAATGAAAAAAAGTTATTGTGAGAGGTACGATAAATTAAAAAAGGAAATTGAGAGAAAATATGCAAATTGAACCTGATTTTATAATGGAAAAAGTCTTAGTTGAGCTTTACGAGATATTGAGAACTGAGCTGATAGGGATTACAATGTATGAATTTGAAAAAAGTTTATCTCTTTAATTACAGACTCTTTTTATTCAGGTTATAATTCTGTTGATTTTGTGGTTCCTGTTTGCTGAAAAGATAATAAAAATTCATTTTTTGAAATATTTTTTTATTTATTTTTCTTTCTAACAGTATTTTATCTCTTCAAAGTTTTTAAATAATGTCAGTTGCAAATATCTTAGTATGGTTAGTTATTATTATACCGGTATTTACTTATGTTTTGCATAAGATAGCTTATCCAATTGGAATTGTATCTGCATTGATAGAGGATTTTTTTGAAATGTTTACTTATGTTGGTGTAGATTGTAAGTTAATAGCTATATACTCAAATATTCTTATTGTTTTTATGCTTAGTATGCTGGTTATCTTTTTATATAATAAGGTAAAAACTTAGTTTTGAGGCTTCAGATTTTCTTTGATGAATTCATCTGAAGCTTTTTCTATTTCGTCTTTTATAAGTTTTTGAATTTTAGATTGATCATTCTTAAAAAGATAGTTTTCTATTTTATTGATCAATTTTTCTTGTTTTTTTTGATTGTCTATTATTTCGTCTAGTTTATCATGAAGTTCATTTTGCCCTTCATTCTCTTCAATGATATTAAGAATGAGGATAATTCGTGGTAAAGGAGTCCATCATAGGAAAAGAGTGGTAAAAAATAATCATCGTGTAAATCTTCTGTAAGAAATTTGAATAAAAATTGGCAAAAAATAAAATAGCATAAAAATGAGTTTGAGGAGCCCTGGATCAATTCAAAAAATGAATGCAATGTTATCAAAAATTGTTATCATAATTTAACAAAGAAAAATATAAAAATCAGAGTAATTATACTCTGATTTTCTTTTTAATCAAATTTTAATACATAATATCAGATATGATATGTGCTGTCTCCGCTAGTTCTCTATTGCAAGTATGTAAATATCTACTCGTTGTGATTATAGAGCTATGTCAGGCAAGTTTTTGTACTTTGTAAATATCTGCTCAATTCTGTACTAGTTTTGTGCAATAAGTATGTCTAAATGTATGAGCTGTAAAGACTATAGCTATCTCTTGAGAAAATTTTTTTATCAGTTTTTGTATTTGATCTGTTTTTACAGATAAGATAGTTCTTTTATTATGATGATTTGAAAAAGTTTCTAATTCTTTGTATATTTTAGGTGGAATAAATACAGGTCTTGTCTTTGCTCATTTTCATTCTAAGGGTAGTTGATACATTTGATTGACTAAGACTGCATTCCTGAAATTTTGTTTTGTTAATTTGCAAGCTTCAGATACTCTTAAGCCAGTTGTGAGCATTAAGAGAATACTAGCCCTTAAATTTGGATTAACATTATCATTTTTTAAGTGTTCTAGTATGGTTCTTTCTTCCTCTTCGTTGAGGTATCTCGCTTCTTTGAGATGGTATTTTTGTACTGCTATTTGTTCAGGATTGATGACTTGTAAATCTAGACTTCTACAGAATCTTAAAAAGGCTCTAATTTGTACTGCATAAACATTTTTAGTCCCTCTACTAATTTTTTTATTGCTGTATATTCGGTTTTCTATTTCACGACATGTTATACTGTCTCGTTCCTCTATTTTTTCACATTCTCTGTATACTCTTTCTGTTAGTTCAAGGTATTTTTTTACAGTAATTTCAGGAAATCCTTTTCTACAAAGTTTTTTTGCAAATTCTGCTAATGCCTGTTGAAATCTTATCATTTTCGTCTTAATAAAAGATAAAAGCTTGATTTCTTCGTCTCTTTTATTATACTCAAAGAGTCTTAAAAAAGACAAAGCTTGAGAGAAGTAGGAGGTTCCAGCTCCTATTTTTCTTTTTTGGCTCGCTAGTAAACAAGCCCTTTCTCTCCCAAAAAAAGAAAATTCTTTTTTCTTTTTTTGTTCAAAAGAAAAATTGAATATTTGAGAGAATAAAAAAACACTTTTCAAGGTCTCCGTACCTTGAAAAGCTTGAGGCTCTTTTTGAGAAAGTCGATGAGCCAAGTCTTGTTGAGCCAACTTTCTCAAAAAAGTCTTGTTTTTTTGTTCCAAATATTCAGATAAAAAGCTTCTCATTTGAGTTTTGAGGCGAAGCCTCAATACGACGAAAAAAGCTAAAATCCTCTTGATTTTAACCAATAAAAGATTATAAGCTGAATGATACGAAGAAGAGTTATCTTCTAAATCATCTCTTCTATATATTGACAGTTCAAACCTTTATTTTCTCTGAAACTGTCCGGTATAATTAAAAAAACCGAATTCGCTTCAGGTTTCTTCGGTTTTTTTTATCTCTTTTGTCTTTTCTACTCAGACTCGAGCATATATTTTTCGATAAATTCTCTTGATTTTGAGAGAATGATCTCGATTTTGTCTACATCAGCGAGCTCTTCTTTTGTTAGGTCTAGTTTTACACTAAATGGACGGGTATAGCCAGCTTTTTTTAGCTTTTTGATAAAGCTTGGGAGTTTGAGGATTCATTCTCCAGGCATCAAATGTGGTTTTCCCCCCTTTGATTTGTCAGAAATATATACGAGAGCAAAATATGCTGAAAAATCATCGAGTTTATTGGTAAAGTTTCCTTCCAAGTCTTCTGTATCCATATTCGCGACATCAAGCGCTAATGCACAGTTATATTTTTTGACAATATCAACGATATTACTGAAGTGATATGCGGGAATTGGTAATGCAAAAATATTATTGTCCTCTGGATTGATAATCGCAAAGTTGAGTGCAGGATTTTGTGCTTGATATTCTCCGATATTGTATTTGATAAAGGAGTAGGACTTAAAGTCGAAGAACTTTGGAGCATTGATCGTAACTAAATCACAATCCGTAGCCATACAAATATCGAGAACTTTATTAAGTTCCTTGCTATTGAGTGAGGCTGAGGTTTGGATCGAATATACAGGAAGTTCGTGTTTTTTTACTAGGGAGCGAACATAATTTTCGTTCCATGCATCAAATCCCTTCCATACGGCGAGATCAATTCCATCGAATCAGCATTTTTTTGCCATTTCGAAGATCATATCTAATCCATAACTGCTCATAGTATCTGTACTGAGGAGTATTTTATTGTTCATTTGTGTTTTTTAAACTAGAGTATAAATACCTAAGATAAGTATACAGAAAAATCTGAATTTTGTCAATTTTTCTCTTAGTTTTTCGCTAATTGATGATAAGAAGGTTTGCTATCAAATATGCAGCTCCGATCAGTAAAAGTCCGATTAAAGCATAAACGATTGTCTGTTTCAGATTTTTGAATGTTGATTCATCGTCTGGTTTTGTAAGCATTGTGTAGGTTTGCATAATGATGATTACCAACAATACTAATGAGATAATTGCTAACGATCGATTGATTACTTGGAAGAGGATTGGGATAGATTTTGGGTTGAGAACTTCTGTTCCAATATCTGAGAGCGATTGTGGAGTGTCCTTTAAAACTGTTTCTTGTTTTCCGTAGACAGCTTCTACGATTTGTTTTGCAGCAGAAATGATGACGATTCCGATTGTTGTCCGGGAAATAACTCCCATGGCCTTTTTCTTTACTCATTCCTCTTGTGAGGTAATATAGGTAAAGACACGAGACATCATGATAATCACTAGGATTCCTAGAGAGAAGTAGATAGCAATTTTTACAAAAGGGTAGAGAATCTTATTGTAGATGCTTGTAATGAGCTTTGCTGCAGTAATAGCTTCTTTTCATCCTCCTCAACTATTCCGCAATGTTTGGAAGATTTCCGTGCTGATGTATCTAGCACTATACATAAAGACAATACCAATCATACCTGAGATAATCATCGTCATCCCTTCTTTGATTTTGTCAGGATTGGTAAGCATAGAGTAAAGCCCTACCATCGCTACTAATACTCAGATTACAATCATTACAGGGAAAAGAACTTTGATTACTCTCTCCATAACGAAGTTGGTGGCTCCGACCTTCATATCTACATCAGATGGTCCGACATCAAGATTTCCGCTTAGAGATTGTGTTGCTTTTTCGATTGCCTGTCAAAAATTATTGGTTACAGTAGCATTATTTGCCGAAGCTGGATTTCCACTAAAGAGCAAAAATAATAGTCCACCACTGACTAATCAACCAAAAAGAAATCTGATCAGTTTTTTCATTTTATTTTTATGCATAGAGATAAAAATTATACCTTAGAACTGTTTAATATAAGAGGTGAGGAGCCAATAAGTAGCAGTCTCCGAATTCCTCAGAGGACCGCAAGTCCCTTCCACCGTAGTGCATAGCTTCGTCACCATCGACCTACCAATCAGAGACCAATCAGTACCAATCATCTCCATTTCCAAGATCTAAAGAAGCTTCATGAGATCATAGAATTTTGGCTCAGAGAGAGTGCTTCTTTGCTATGTATCTGAGGATTCTTCATCTTTTGGTACAAAAGGGGAATGCTCAAGAGGATTTCTTCTACATAAATCTTGTAAGTCAGGTGAAGACTTTGTTTCCATTTCTGTGAAATACAATCTCGACCTATCATCAGGAGTCAAACCCTAATAGTCAAGAGCCCAAGCATTACCCCAGGAATGTATCGTGTATTGCCAATCACAAGAGCGATGAAGATTAAAGCCCATCGTAGCTGTCCCTCTTTGTATCGCCAGGTTGGAGCCTGATAGTTATGCTTACGAAACCACGCAAAACTTGCAACTCATGGCAAAAAAGCCTTAAAAAGCTGAATCTTTTGTCCGCTAGTGAGCGAGAGTTTTGTACTTTCAAAAGGGATTTCATAGCCAATCAGCCCCATTCCTAGGAGCTGGATACTGATCAATATTCCGCTCATCAAAATCAGCAATCCTTGTATTCGCTGAGTCTCTCCTCGTACTAAGACTCCAGTCAATATCAGGATAACTATAAGTAGTCCAAGTGAGAGGTTCCCAACTTGGCACCATCAGCGGATGAAATTTTGCTCCTCTTGGGTATAGGTATGAGAGGAGAGTTGCTTTTCTACAAGCAATCAGAAAAACATCAGTCCAGAATAGGCGGCCACCATTACATTGTTTTTGTAGTGGAGTTGTTCTTGCATCCTTGCTTGTAAAATAAAAGGTAAAAAGCCAGATTTTTGAGTATTTTAGTTTCTCTTTTTTACATCAGTTGTGATAAACTGTTTTTCATAAGGAGAAGCCAATATCTGAACTCAAACATGCTGATTTCCAACGAACATCAGTCCCTCTCAGACTCAAACTGAGATCAGTCTCTGTTGCTCAGCCTCTGACAGTCACAAAAGTTGGTTGAGCGAAGCAATGGAAGTAACTGATTGCTTGAGCAAGAGTTGCATTGATGAGTTTGAGACAATAGGTTTTCCGTATGGACTACGGATAAAATCTTCAATATCCTGTGAGATTGTCGTGATTCCTAGTCAGTATTTTCTTGCTCTTTTGATCAGCCCAAAAAGAAAATTCGCTGAAATATCATTCTGAAGCATAATCCGGGCTTCATCACAGACAAGAAGTCTTTGTTTCTTTACAGATCTTACCTTAGACCAGATAAAATTCAGAACATTGAACATCGCTGGTTTTTTGAGCGCTTCTTCCACATCTCTAATACTGAAAACTGTGATCGCATTATTGATATCAATATTAGTATAGTTATTAAAGAGTTTTCCAAAGGTTCCAGTTACATATTTGCTGAGCTTAAGTGCAATTTGTTCTCAACCATGCATTCCATTGAGTACATTCATGAGGTCTTCCATCAATGGTGGCTGTTTCCCTGTATAATCATCCATATCAAAGCTAAATCCCTTGAGAGCATAAGTGTTTTGGAGGGCTTTGTCTAGCAAAGCTTCTTCCTCAGGGCTCAACTTACCAATCAAAATCTGAATCAAACTTACGAGATTCATGATCTGACTTCTCAAAAGATCTCCCTTTCCATATTCAATATCCTCAATCAATGGTGGCATATCAAATGGATTCAAAAACTGTTGTGATGAAGTAGCGATATTTACATAGGTTCCACCTACTTTTTCACATAATGCTTGATATTCGTTTTCTGGATCAATGACGATGATATCTACACCATTGAGCAAATATCTCAAGATCTCAAGCTTTACAGTAAATGATTTTCCGGCTCCGGATGTCGCCAGAATCACACTATTCATATTTGGAAGCTGAGAGTTGAATCTATCAAAAATCACTAATCCTCCAGTATGAGAGTTGATTCCATACATAATTCCTGTATTGGTAATCAAATCACTAGAAATAAAAGGAAAGCTGGCTGCAAGTGAAGAGGTCACAGCACTTCTAACGATTCCTAAATTATCCTGACAAATCGGTAAATTTGCTCAGAATCCTTCATCCATTCTATGGATTGCGTTTTTAACTCTGATTCCATATCCAGCGATTTTTTGTTCAAATTTTTTCCCAGTCTCTCTAAGTTTTTCCTCAGAAGTATCATAGATGGTTGTATAATTTCAGAGCTCAAAATATCTTTCCTCCTTGGTAGTCAGTTTTTCCCTGATCATTTCTACATCACGATATTGCTGTTCAACCTCTTTATCAATGGTAATCCCTTTTTGCATAGCATCAGAAAGTTCAGCCTTAAGTTGCGTGGTTTTCTGCTTGAGCATAGACTGAATCGCGCTATCGTCTTCTGGATAAATATAAAAACTCATGTCCCGCTTGCAGTGAAGCCCCATGATATCTCTCGTCCAGAGCATATCAATATAGCTTGGATAATCCTGAGTATAGTAGGTCTTGCCTAAGATTCCAGAAACATTAAACTGTTGCATAGAAAACTCCCAGTATGATGGAGCAATATGCGACTTGTAGTCTGATAAAAGTGAGGTATAGTGAGTATCAACTTCCTTGATGTATTGCCTAAGCTCAGAAGTTAGTTTCTTATCAGAATATTCACTATCTGGGAGCTGGAGCATTGCTTTAACTTGTTCTGCAAGGCTTGGATGTTGCTTAGCAGGAGAGTTTTCATCATCTCAAAGATTACTTGGAAGCTCTTTTTTCTCAGATGTATTCTTGGGTGTAGGTGCAAGTCAGAGTTTCTCCAATAACTTATCAATCCATGACTTCTTTTTTTGCGGATTATCCTGCGAGGTAATTGATGTTTGAATAGAGGGAGAAATCTGATTTCAGATTGAAAATTGGGTATTAGTCGGAGAAACTCCAGCAACGACAAAACCTCCTCAAGGGACCTGAGTTGTATAGTTGATGTCGTATACGATATTCTGAAGCTTTTCTAGCATTCTTTTCGAACTCCCTGACATAAAGATAAATCTCCTTAAGTATATTCAGATTTTTTTATTTGTCAAAAAAATGATGAGAAAGTCGTCTGATTTTTATCTTTTTGCCATGTAGTATTCTTTCTCTTGAAATAGTTCAGGGGAAGGGTATATACGAGGTGAGTATTTATCTTTGCTAAGAAAAAATGGGAAAGATCTGGATTTTTTCTCTCTTTGCTTTCATTTCCTTACTATTTACCTGATGTATGCCTCTTGAGAGGGCACAGCATTTGCTATGAGAAGATGATTCTCCTCGCACTTGGATTGAATTGGCGAAGCCTTTTGATGAGTATATGTCTTATGTGTCTTGGGCGTGAGATTTGGATGATTTTGAATATTCAGGGCATTTTTATAGCTTGGAGATTACTTGAGATGCTTTACCTATAGGATTCTCTCTTGCTACCAATGATCCAAAGCGGAAACTTGGGCTTATTAAGATCAAAGACTATTCAGAAGGTGATACAAAAAACTATGAATGCTTTTATTTTAACTGTGATAAAAATCAGAAATTATGAGATTCTGGTTTTACAGGGCTTTATAATATTTGGTATTCATTTAATGAAAAGAGGGTAGCCCTTGAGGAATTCTCTGATTATCACCCGATTTGGATGGTCTGAGGGAGATTTGTGTCAAAACTTATCGGATATACGAGCTGATATTTGGTTGCTCCGCCATATAAATTACCGGTTGATGCTTGAAGTTTTAGATCAATTCAGGAACAAGGAAGTCAGAATTGTAGAGATCAGATTTTTGTGTCTGAGGATATTGGGACTGAAGATTGATGTAGAAGGATCTTTCAGAGTTCAGGTCTACAGTATCTAAATTATATTGGAGATGATAAAGATCGAGTTTATTTTCGAAAAGAGGTAGATTCTCTCCCTAGATATACAGCGAGATATGTAATCAGTAGAGTTCCAAAGGGGTCAGATTTTAAACTTCTGTCAGAAGAGGAATTTGATTGAATAATTCTGAGAAATAATACTTCTGGACTTGAAAAGTATCCCAAAAAAATCCCAAATGGAAAGCATATTTTCCCAGGAGGAGGGAAAAAATATGGTAGATATTCTGATCTATGGACACTGCATCACAACTACCTTTACTTCTCTTATAAGGGAAAGAATCGAAGGTTTCCAGTTGATGGAGCGAGTTTAAAAATTGAAAAATTTTCCTATCATTCTTCTGGGGAACTTTGAGGACTCTATGTGTTTTCAGATAAGGATTTCCGCTATATTTTGAAAACCAGTCTATACCTATCATATCCAGAATATTATGAGTTCCGAAAGGAGAAGAGGTAAAGTCTAGCTTGGAATTTTTATCGTTTTTATTTTTATCAAGATTTGATGATGAGAAAAATCTGATTTTTGCTTTTCTTTTTGCTCCTTATGGGAGGTTGTGGAGTTGCTCCGATGTCTCTTACCGAAAATCTATCGGAGAAAAATCTAACAGAGGGACTTCGCTCTGATATGAGGATTGAGAAGTTGGTACTTTTAGATCAAAGGCAAATTGAGGAAGAGATTCCACATGAGCTCCATCCTCTGAGATATACATGAGCGTTTTATCGCGTAGATCTGACAGGAACTCGTATAGCAGAGATGGTTTCTCCGCTTGTTATCAATGACCCGACTTGGAAGATCGAGCTTCTGCCTGTGAAATTTGTTGAGAAAGATTTTTATACTTTTAAATGCCATTATTATCTTTGTGATGAGCAGTCTGATCGTACGTATTTACCGGGGCAAGATGCAAAAAATATCTATCCTGGTCAGGAGTATTCCTGAGCCGTTGCTTATGAGGATTTGTCTTGATACGTTCCGCTCCAATTATTTTGAATTCAAGATATTGTAGGTGCAATAGGATATAGCAGTGGATATCTTATTGTTTATCCTTATAAATTACCAGTTGATGCTCAGAGTATTCAATATATTTCGAAGGTGCTTTGACCTCAGATGATGTCTTATTCGAATGGGGCGAAGTTTGATGGATATGACTGGAAACAAGTTAGAGCTCTAAATGGAGGAGAGCAGTATGCTAATATTATTGGGAGTGATAAAGATCGAGTCTATTTCCGAAGTTTAGCACCTGGAATTCATTATGCTTTTAATAGAGTTCCAAAAAAATCTGATTTTAGGATTCTACTTCCTCAGGAATATTGGTATTTTATATCTAAGGATCTGGATTTCCAGCTGGAGAGGTATCGCGGAAATGTTTCAAATTTTAAGAGATTAGAAGAGGGGATTGTTGGTCCGGATTTACTTTATCATCAGGATTTTGTCTATCTTTCTGGTGAAAATGATATCTGGAGATTCCGTGTGGATTGAGCTAGTCTGAGATATCTTCAGAAGGAGCCTACTAAGGAGGGAGAGATATGATATGCTCTATTGTCTGATAAAAGTCGATACTATCATATTGTGTATGATGTCAATGGAGATTATCATGAACTTCAGAGAACGAGAAAGTAAAAAATGATACAAAAATACGAAAAATCAGATTTCATCTTTGATTAAAAATAAAGTGTATTTTTATACATAAAATACTTGACATTGTCTTACTCTTCATTATATTATAGATGCTAGAAGAGATGAAAATATTCTCAAAAATTTAATTCTCAACTAATTAGATAGCAAGATGGGGTTTTCTGTAAAGATGGACGATAAAAAGATTAAGGTAGATTTGGAGTGAACAAATCTTAAGGCTATCTTGATCTATTGTAAGACAAAGGAGAGACTTATTCTCATGAAAAAGTATGGACTCGACGGTAGTAAGGAGCTTGCCCTTCAAAAGATTGGAAAGGACTACTCTTTGACGAGAGAGAGAGTTAGGCAAATTGAGACCCAGGCATTGATGAGGTTTAGGAGACTTATTATCGGGAATGAGCTTTATACCAATGTTCTTGAGGAATGTAAGAAGATCCTAGAGGTGCATGGGGGAGTTCTCGGCGAGGAATCTCTAATTGCGAAGGTGATTAATAAGAATCTCTTTAAGTTCTCAAAAGCAGAACTAAAGCTTATTCTGGTTTCAGACTTTGATATTACTTATCTTAAGAGAAATAAGTATATTGATAAAGCGTTTTATGTAGAGCCACTTTACGAAGATCTTTTGACAAAAATTGTACTTTTTACTTTGGATCATTTTGAGAAAAGAGGAACAAGTCAGGATTTGTATGAATTTATTAGTGTGCTTAAGGAAGAGTTCTTAGATGATTTTAGGGACATTAGCTTCCTTAGAAATGATCTCTTTTATATCAACTTTTTCCAGGTCGTGAGATCTATTACAATTCTAGACTGAAAAATCTGACTTCGTGATTTCTCTGATATCAATCCAAAGACAATGAAGCTTAAGGTTCTTTACACTATGAGGAGAATCAATAAGCCAATGCATTATCAGGATTTGCCGACAAAGATTCTTGAATGGTTCCCTAGCGAAAATATTAAGCTCAATACCGTCCACAACGAACTTGTAAAGAATGGGGATATGTTTGTAAATCTTGGGCTTGGTATCTATGGTCTCAAGGAGTGGGGATATCAGTGAGGAAGTGTTAAGGAGATTATTGCTAGAGTATTCAAGAAATTTGATAAGCCAATGAAGATCCAGGATATTATCAAGGAAGTTTTGAAAGAGAAAATGATTAATCCAAATACTGTAGTTCTCAATCTTCAAAAGCATAAAAAACTCTTTAAAAGAGTAGATAAAGGACTTTATCAATATATTTGAGAGTAAAAAATAGAAAAAACCTGAATGTAATTCAGGCTTTTTTGTTTATTCAAATGCCAATCAATCACGCTCTTAACTTACATTTGGCTCGATCATATAGTTGGGCTCTAGCCTCTCAACAGGATGAATTGTCAGTTCATCTCGGCTCAAAAAATGTTCTGTATCGCTACTTTTTAGGTGGCATCAATCTATTCTAAATTCATAGCTGAGTTGTGGTATTGTAGGCTCAAAATATGTCGTATCATATACCTGATCCAGCGTAAGACCTGGATACTGAGATGATAATTGATCGATTTCAGATTTCTTAACTGTTGAAATGAGTTTTCATCATTCTAGATCCCGGAGCCAAACATTTAATCTCTGTCCGATGTAAACTAATATCTTGCTTCCAATCCAGCCTTTCTGATAAAAAAGAGTATAAAGTTCAAGTTTTGATAAGGAAAAGAAAGAAATCTGATTATTCTTGAGTGTTTTCAAAAGATTGAGAGCCAGGGTTCATACCCTTAGATTTGTGAATCCTCAAGGTCAGTTCAGCACTAGACACTCTGAGATCGCTTGTTCACGGTCAAGTTTCACTAAGATTTTACCAAGTTCTCTATCTACTCAGCTCCTTTCTAGGAGAATCTTTTCACTCATTCAGCGATAAATAGCAATATGATCTGAGGAAATATCGATACTAACTCTCATCTTTCAATATAAAAACACTAAAAGTCAGACTTTAACTTATTTTTTTGAAATTTATTCAAACATTCTTTGGAGATCTTCATCTCTAATCATCTTTGGACCTCGCATTGGGTCAAAGGTAATTTCAATCTTAACCTCATATTCAGGCACTACAAGTAAAACTGCATTTCTTGTACTTTCAATAATATAGTCCGCCATAGGACATGCCGGAGTTGTAAAACTCATCAAGATATCGACCCTTTCCTCTTC